>CANCCF010000043.1 GCA_947374485.1 Comamonadaceae bacterium
ACAAGGGCATCTTCCACAAGAACAAGGCCGCTCGCGACAAGAGCCGCCTGGCCACCAAGGTGAAAGCCTTGGCCCTCGCCGCCTGATTTTTCAGGCACACGCCCGGACCTGAAAGGGTCCGCCGTTTGTAACGGGTGCGCTGTCAGCAAAGCAAAAAAGCCGTCACCAGTAACCTGGTGGCGGCTTTTTTGTGGGCGTCAGGTTTTCTCGGGTGGCAGTGGCTGTGTGTCGCTGACCTGCAGGTCGTTGTCCCGCGCAAAGTGCACGCAAAAATCCCAAGCCATCACGTTGTGCTCACGCAGCTCGGGGTGGACGATGACGCACTTCAAGTTGCCAATGGACGTGGGCACGCACCAGGGGGAGTAGGCGATGTGGCTGCCAGGGCGGTTGCCGCCCGGTCGGAACTGGCTCATCACCCCGGCCAGGCGCTCCGCCCAGTCACTGGGGCGAAAGGTCTTGCCTTGCTTGGTGACACCCAGGATGTAGAGTTTTTTGGCGGAAGTGGAATCCATAGGGGTAGTGGTTGCGCTGTTGCAGCGCACAAGAATTCTACCCCGTCGCCTGTCTTCAAGTTGACACAGGCTGCCAAAACAAGAGGCACCTGCGTGGTGCCGCAAGCTGCCAACAAGGCACCAGAACGGCGCCCCAAAGCCCCTTGCAGATGCGCCTAAAATCACGGTTCAACGGCCCAAGCTGCATGTCTGCGTTGGGCCGCTTCTTTTTCTACCCACCCGGAGTGCATGCATGTCCAGCGTCCCTGTCCCTTCTGTGCCCAGTTCACCGCACGTGATGAACACCTACGGCCGACTGCCCATTGCCCTGTCGCATGGCCAGGGCTGCCGCGTCTGGGACACCAACGGACGACGCTATCTGGACGCGCTAGGCGGCATTGCCGTCAACACCGTGGGCCACAACCACCCCAAGCTGGTGGCAGCCTTGCAGGACCAGGTCACCCGGCTGATACACACCTCCAACTACTACCACATCCCCCTTCAGGAAGAGCTGGCGGCCATGCTGGTGGAGCGCTCGGGCCTCTCCAATGTGTTCTTCTGCTCCACCGGGCTGGAGGCCAACGAAGCCGCCTTGAAACTGGCGCGCAAGTTCGGCCATGACAAGGGCATCGAGCGGCCCGAGATCGTGGTCTATGAGAAGGCCTTCCACGGCCGCTCGATTGCCACGCTGAGCGCCACCGGCAACCCCAAGGTGCAGGCCGGGTTTGGCCCGCTGGTGGAGGGTTTTATCCGCGTGCCCATCAACAACATTGCGGACCTGAAAGCGGCCACTGCCCACAACCCGAATGTGGTGGCGGTGTTCTTTGAAGCCATCCAGGGCGAAGGCGGCGTCAACCCCATGCACATGGACTATTTGCGCGATGTGCGCGCCCTGTGCGATGAGCGCGACTGGCTCTTGATGATTGACGAGGTGCAGTGCGGCATGGGCCGCACCGGCAAATGGTTTGCCCACCAGTGGGCCGGTATCAAACCCGATGTGATGCCGCTGGCCAAGGGCCTGGGCTCGGGCGTGCCGGTGGGTGCGGTGGTGGTGGGCCCCAAGGCGGCTGGCATCTTCCAGCCCGGCAACCACGGCAGCACCTTTGGCGGCAACCCGCTGGCCATGCGCGCCGGGGTGGAAACCATCCGCATCATGGAAGAACAGGGGCTGCTGGAGAACGCGGCCCGCGTCGGTGCGCATCTGAAAGCCGCTTTGGCACGCGGGCTGGAGGCCGAGCTGGCCAGCGGCGCGGTGAAAGAAATCCGCGGCCAGGGATTGATGCTGGGCATTGACCTGTCCAAGCCCTGCGGTGCACTGGTGCAGCGCGCGGTGGATGCGGGTCTGCTGATCAGCGTGACCGCCGACAGCGTGGTGCGCCTGGTGCCCTCCCTGATCTTGACCACGGCAGAAGCCGATGAAATCGCCGCCATCCTCTGCCCCCTGGTCTCTGCCCTGTTGAAGGAAGCCGCATGAGCAAGCCCAAAAAAGTCGTGGCCAGCACCCTGCCCCAGGGCGCGCCACCCTTGCGCCACTACCTGCAGTTCAGCGACTTCACCACCGAGGAGTACGGCTACCTGCTGCAGCGCGCCGCCTTCATCAAGCAGAAGTTCAAGACCTTTGTGCGGCACCAACCGCTGGTGGACCGCACGCTCGCCATGATTTTCGAAAAAGCCTCCACGCGCACCCGCGTGAGCTTCGAGGCCGGCATGTACCAGCTCGGCGGCAGCGTGGTGCACCTGACCACCGGCGACAGCCAGTTGGGCCGCTCCGAGCCGATTGAAGACAGCGCCAAGGTCATCAGCCGCATGACGGACATTGTGATGATCCGCACCTATGAGCAGGCCAAGCTGGAGCGCTTTGCCGCCCACTCGCGCGTGCCGGTGATCAACGGCCTGACCAACGAATTCCACCCCTGCCAGATCCTGGCCGACATCTTCACCTACATCGAGCACCGCGGCCCGATTGAAGGCAAGACCGTGGCCTGGGTGGGTGACGGCAACAACATGGCCAACACCTGGCTGCAGGCTGCAGCCCAACTGGGCTTTCACCTGCGCGTGAGCACCCCCAGTGGCTACGAGGTGAATGAAGTGACTGCCGCCGCGCCCGCCTCCATGGGCGCGGGCAGCTACAAGACCTATGCCGACCCGATGCAGGCCTGCGCCGGTGCCGACCTGGTCACCACCGATGTGTGGACCAGCATGGGCTATGAGGCCGAAAACGAGGTGCGCCGCAAAGCCTTCGCCGCCTGGTGTGTGGACCGCAAGATGATGGCCACGGCCGCCCCCGACGCCCTCTTCATGCACTGCCTGCCCGCGCACCGGGGTGAAGAGGTGGAAGCCGAAGTCATTGACGGACCGCAAAGCGTGGTCTGGGACGAGGCCGAAAATAGAATGCACGTGCAAAAGGCACTCATGGAGTACCTGTTGCTGGGCAAGCTGTAGCACCTCGGAAATCAAAGGAAAGGGCCGCGCCATGATCGACCACATGACCTTTCGCGTGAGCGACATCCAGAAGACCAAGGCCTTCTACACCGATGTGCTGGCCACCCTGGGCTACAGCCTGCAGGTGGACGCCAACTATGGCGGCAGCAACATGCTGGGCTATGGCACGGCCGACCCGTCACAACCCAGAGGCTACAAGCTCGACACCTGGTTTTTGGACGGCCCCTCGCCGCACGGCGGCCCGGCCTTTACCACCGGCTGCCACCTGTGCTGGCTGGCACCCAGCCGCGCGGCGGTGGATTCGTTTCACCAGATGGCCATATCCAAAGGCGGCCGTGACAACGGCGCACCGGGCCTGCGCCTGGAATACAACGCCAGCTACTACGGCGCCTTTGTGCTGGACCCGGACGGCAACAACATCGAAGCCGTTTGCCACGCGCCCGCATGAAGGCACACCCTTGAGCGCCTGCACGAGCTGCGGCGCCTGCTGCGCCTGTTTCCGCGTCGATTTTTCAACGCACGAACTGCAAGACCAGGGCGGCAGCCTGCCATCAGGCTTGGCAGTAGAGGTCAACGCCAGCATCGCCCGCATGCGCGGCACCGACCACCAGCCGCCGCGCTGTGCCGCACTCAGCGGCACCTTGGGCGAAACAATCGGCTGCGGCATTTACGAATGGCGCCCCTCGCCCTGTCGCGAGTTTGCCGAGGGCAGCGAAGCCTGTGCCATGGCGCGGCGCAGGCACGGGCTGGCGCCGCTGGCTTGAGCGAATCAGCCCGCCGCCACCTCCGCCGCCAGCCGGGTGAGGTTCTGCTCGTTGGCGGGCTCCACGATGTGGCGCACGGCGGCTGCCACTTGCGGGTCGTCAAACACCTGCGTCCAGCGGACCAGCGTGCCGGTGGCGCTGGGCGACAGCTCCACCGTCAGGCGAAAGTACGGCTCGCATTCATGGGCAATCACCACCTTGCGGTCCGGCTCAATTTCCTCAAAGCGTGACTGGTTCCGGTAGTGGCTGCCATCCGGCCCATGCATGGTGAAGTTCCACGCACCGCCGGGGCGGAAATCGCAGAGCTCAAAGCTGTTGGTAAAACCGTCCGGCCCCCACCAGATGGCCAGGCGTTGAGGGTCGGCAAAGGCGGCAAACACCGCGGCCGGTGGGGCGGGAATGTCGCGCGAGGGTTGGAAGGTGGTCATGCGGGCTCCTGGTCATGGATGATGGACGACGGGCTAATTTTCACGTTGTTGGGATTAACCGACACCGCGCCCATTTTGCCGGTGTTACCTTTGCGGCGCGCATCGACCAGCGCTGTAACCACCCTGATAAAAGACACACCATGATCACGCTCCAAGCCTGCCAAGCCCGCGATGCCGCTGACCCGCTGCGCGGCCTGCGCGACCTGTTTTCCATCGCCCCCGGCCTGATCTACCTGGACGGCAACTCGCTGGGCGCCATGCCCAAAGCAGCCGCTGCCCGCGCAGCCGAGGTGGTCACCAACGAATGGGGCCGCGACCTCATCCAGTCGTGGAACACCGCCGGCTGGTTCAGCCTGCCGCAGCGCCTGGGCAACCGCATTGCCGCGCTGATTGGTGCAGGCCCGGACCAGGCCGTGGTCACCGACACCACTTCCATCAACCTCTACAAGGTGCTGTCCGCCGCCATGGCCATTGCCAAGCAAGACGCGCCTTCCCGACGCGTGGTGGTGAGCGAGCGCAGCAACTTCCCCACCGACCTCTACATTGCCGAGGGCCTGTGCCAGGCGCAGGGCTTCACGCTCAAGCTGGTGGAGCCCGAAGAGATTGCGGCCGCGATGAACAGCGACTTGGCCATCCTGATGCTCACCCATGTGAACTACCGCACCGGCGCCATGCACGACATGGCTTCTGTGACCGCCGCCGCGCATGCGGCCGGAGCCCTGGTGGTGTGGGACCTGGCGCACAGCGCGGGCGCGGTGCCGGTGGACCTGCTGGGCGCTGGCGCCGACTTTGCCGTGGGCTGCAGCTACAAGTACCTCAACGGCGGCCCCGGCGCACCCGCGTTTTTGTGGGTCAACCCCCAACATGCCGAGCGTTTCTGGCAACCGCTCTCAGGCTGGTGGGGACATGCCGCACCCTTTGCCTTCACGCCCGATTACCAGCCCGCCCCCGGCGTCACGCGCTACCTGTGCGGCACCCAACCCATGGTCAGTCTCTCGTTGTTGGCATGCGGTCTGGACGGATTTGATGCGGCCGAAAGCTTGGGTGGCATGGCGGCCCTGCGCGCCAAGTCGCTGGCGCTCACCGATTTGTTTATTGCTTTGGTGGAAGAGCGCTGCCAAGGTTTTGGCATCGGCCTGGCCACGCCACGTGACCACAGCCAGCGCGGCTCACAGGTCTGCCTGACCCGCGAACATGCAGCCGGTGGCTCGGGCGCCTTCGCCATCGTGCAGGCGCTGATTGCGCGCGGCGTGGTGGGCGACTTCCGCGCGGGTGACGGCGGCGTGCACAAAGACATCCTGCGCTTTGGCTTCACGCCGCTCTACATCGGCTTTGAAGACGTGTGGAACGCGGTGGAGCATTTGCGCTTGGTGCTGGAAAGCGCGGAATGGCAAAGGCCCGAATTCAACCAGAAACATGCGGTGACCTGAGATGAACCCTGCCCCCTCCGGCTGCCCCATGCACGGGGAAGCAACCCCTGAAGACATCGTCCACGCCGAAAAAGCGCAGCTCGACTTCAGCCAGGACATGAGCTATGGCGACTACCTGGACATCGACAAAATCCTCAGCGCCCAGCACCCGCTCTCGCCCGCACACGACGAGATGCTGTTCATCATCCAGCACCAGACCAGCGAGCTGTGGATGAAGCTGATGCTGCACGAGCTGCATGGCGCCATGCAGAACCTGGCGCAGGACCGCCTGCCCCCGGCCTTCAAGATGCTGGCGCGCGTGAGCAAAATCATGGAGCAACTGGTGCACGCCTGGGACGTGCTGGCCACCATGACGCCGCCCGAGTACACCGCCATCCGCCCGTATCTGGGCCACAGCAGCGGTTTTCAAAGCTACCAATACCGCTGCATCGAATTTTCATTGGGCAACAAGAACGCGGCCATGCTGCAGCCGCATGCGCACAGCCCGCAGCGTCTGGCCCTGGTGACTGCGGCGTTCGAAGCACCGTCCTTGTATGACGAGGCCCTGAAGCTGCTGGCACGCCGTGGCATTGCCGTGCCGCAAGACCACTTGCAGCGCGACTGGACCCAGCCCTACACCGCCAGCGAAGCGGTGGAGACGGCCTGGCTTGCGGTCTACACAAACCCCAAACAGCACTGGGACCTGTACCAGCTCGGCGAAGAACTCACCGACCTCGAAGACGCCTTTCGCCTCTGGCGCTTCCGCCATGTCACCACGGTGGAACGCGTCATCGGCTTCAAGCGCGGCTCGGGCGGCACCGGCGGGGTCAGCTATCTGCGAAAGATGCTGGATGTGGTGCTGTTTCCGGAAATATGGAGCCTGCGTACAAAGCTGTGAGTGCCTCGGCGCCCGGGTTTTCGGTGAGCAGGCTGCCCACGGCCACACCAAAGCAGGCCGCCAGATCGGCCAGCACCTCCAGCGACGGATTGGCCACGCCGCTCTCAATGCGCGAGAGGTAGGTTCTGTAGATGCCGCAGTGGTCGGCCACCGACTGCTGCGTCGCGCCAGAGGCCTTGCGCAGCGCGCGCACCCGCTTTCCGCAGACGACTTTGATGTTGGCTATCTCTTGTGTATTGGGCATCAGCGCTCTCCAGATAAGGGCACACACAGCTGTGGGCCCTTGGACACTGATTAATGCGTTTGAACCTTAATTGAACCTTAAAAAGCAGCAGGCGAAGCTGTGCTTACCAATGGAAACAATGCATCTTCCATCACCGCCCCATCCGCCAGCCGCTCGCTCAAACCCGCAAACGGCGGCGAGGTACGCCAGGGCCGCACGGCATGGCGGGCGTCATCGCCCAGATAGCGCGCCGAGAACACGCGCCTGCGCTGCAAGGGGCTGACGCCGCCGCTGGCGTGCAGCGCGAGCATGTGGAAGGCCACGGCGTCGCCGGGCTCCAGCGCCCAGGCCAGCTGTTGGTATTGCTCTGGTGCGGCATCGATGGCGGGCAGTTCGGCCAGCGTGCCATCCGCAAACCACTTCGCCTGGTTGTCGCGGAAGCTGCGCGGCATGTACCAGGTGCCTGCGTGCGAGCCGGCCACAAAGCGCAGCGTGCTCTCCACACTCACCGGGTCCACCGGAATCCAGAAGCTCACGTTTTGCCGGCCGCTGACGTTGTAATAGGGCTGGTCCTGGTGCCAGGGCGTGGCCTGGCGGGTGCCGGGCTCTTTCACCAGCAGGTGGTCGTGGTAGAGGCGCACGCTGTCACTCTGCATCAGCGCGCGGGCCACGATGGGCAGGGCCGATTCGCGCAGGATGGATTCATACGCCGGGTTGCTTTGCCAGGTACAAAAGTCTTCGATGAAGCGGCCCGGATCGTCACCCCTGCTGGCTACCTGGGCCAAGGGGCTGAGGTGGGCCAGGTTGTGCTCTATGCCTTGCTTCAGCAGGGCCACCTCGTCTGCGTTGAGCACACCGCGCAGCACCACGGCACCGTCACGCTGGTAGTCGGTGGGTAAAGATGCAGGTATTCGGTAGTTCAAGGTCACGCAGGTATCCACAACTTGGGCAGGCCAGTGAGTGTACGCAGCACCTGGGCCACCGAGCCATTGCGCACCATCATGCAAGCATGCGCGATGTCGGGCGCAAGATACCGGTCCACATGGTGGGCCGCAATGTCCTGGCGCAGCAGCGCATGCACGGCCTCCAGCGCTGCCGAGCTTTGCAGCGGGCGCAAAAACTCAATGCCTTGCGCGGCGGCCAGCAGCTCGATGCCGAGGATGTTGGCGGTGTTGCTGATCATGGCCTGCAGGCGGCGCGCGGCGAAGGTGGCCATGGAGACATGGTCTTCCTGGTTGGCGCTGGTGGGCAGGCTGTCCACGCTGGCCGGGTGGGCCAGGGATTTGTTTTCTGAGGCCAGCGAAGCGGCAGTCACGTGGGCAATCATGAAGCCGCTGTTCAGGCCGGCATCGGCTGTGAGGAAGGGCGGCAGGCGCGACACGCCGGCGTCGATCAGCATGGCGATGCGGCGCTCGGCAATGGCGCCCACTTCGGCAATCGCCAGGGCCATGCCGTCGGCCGCCAGTGCGACTGGCTCGGCGTGGAAATTGCCGCCGGAAATAAGCTCCCCCCTGAGTCGGCCTTCGGCCGCCTTCCCCCCTGAGGGGGGACGATGCCGCTGGCCCGGCAAAGCCGGTTCCAGGGCATCCCTGGAAAAGGCATCTTCTCCGGCCATAAACACCAGCGGGTTGTCGGTCACCGCATTGGCCTCGATCAGCAGCACGCGTGCGGCGTGGCGCAGCTGGTCGAGGCAGGCGCCCACCACTTGGGGCTGGCAGCGCAGGCAGTAGGGGTCTTGCACGCGGTCATCTCCCTCGGCATGCGACTGGCGGATGGCGCTGCCTTTCAATAACTCGCGGTAGTACTGCGCCACATCGATCTGGCCGGGCTGGCCGCGCACGGCGTGGATACGCGGATCAAACGGGCCGTCGCTGCCGCGTGCGGCGTCCAGCGTCAAGGCACCGATGACCAGGGCGGCTTCCAGCACCGGCTCGAAGCTGAGCAGCGCATGCAGGGCCAGCGCGGTGGAGGTCTGGGTGCCGTTGATCAGGGCCAGCCCTTCCTTGGCTTCGAGCTGCAGCGGCATGATGCCCGCCGCTTGCAGGGCCTGCAGGGCCGGTACACGCGCGCCATCTACCAGCATGTCGCCCTCGCCCATCAGCGCCAGCGTCATGTGCGAGAGCGGCGCCAGGTCACCGGATGCGCCCACCGAACCCTGGCTGGGCACGCAGGGCACCAGGCCCGCGTTGTGCACCGCCAGCAGGGTGTCGATGACGACCTCGCGGCAACCCGAATAGCCACGCGCCAGGCTGGCGGCCTTGGTGGCCATCATCAGCCGCATGATGGGTGCCGCCAGCGGCTCACCCACGCCCACGCTGTGGGAGCGAATGAGGTTGCGCTGCAGCGTGGCCAACTGGTCTTTGCTGATGCGCTTGTTGGCCAGCTTGCCAAAGCCGGTGTTCACGCCATACACCGGCGCGTCGCCCTCGGCTGCAGCCTTGACCAGGGCATGCGAGGCGCGGATGGGTCCTCGCGCGGATTCGGGCAGTGACAGCTGGCAGACGCCGGTGTGGATGGCTTGCAAATGATCCAGGCTCAGGTGGCCGGGCTTGAGGGTGATTTTTTTCATGGGTGTGCGTTCAATTCATTCAGTGATCATGGGCAACTTCAGGCCCTGTTCTTTGGCGCAGGCCACTGCAATGTCGTAACCCGCATCGGCATGGCGCATCACGCCGGTGCCGGGGTCGTTCCACAGCACGCGCTCCAGGCGTTTGGCCGCAGCGTCCGTGCCATCGGCAACGATCACGACGCCGCTGTGCTGCGAGTAGCCCATGCCCACGCCGCCGCCGTGGTGCAGCGACACCCAGGTGGCACCACCGGCGGTGTTGAGCAAGGCGTTGAGCAGCGGCCAGTCGCTGACCGCGTCCGAGCCGTCCTGCATGCTCTCGGTCTCGCGGTTGGGCGAGGCCACCGAGCCGCTGTCCAGGTGGTCGCGGCCGATGACGATAGGGGCTTTGAGTTCACCGCTCTTCACCATCTCGTTGAAGGCCAGACCGGCGCGGTGGCGCTCGCCCAGGCCGATCCAGCAAATGCGGGCGGGCAGGCCCTGGAAGGCGATGCGCTCGGACGCCATGTCCAGCCAGCGGTGCAGGTGCGCATCCTCAGGGAACAGCTCCTTCATCTTGGCGTCGGTCTTGCGGATGTCCTCCGGGTCGCCACTGAGCGCCACCCAGCGGAATGGCCCCTTGCCCCGGCAGAACAGCGGCCGCACATAGGCGGGCACAAAACCGGGGAAGTCAAACGCGTTGGTTACGCCCTGGTCGAGTGCCACCTGGCGGATGTTGTTGCCATAGTCCACCGTGGGCACGCCCATGCTTTGGAAATCCAGCATGGCCTGCACATGCACGGCGCAGCTCTTGGCGGCGGCAATGCGCAGGGCGGCATGCTGGGTGTCGTCGGCCTGGGCAGCGCGCCATTGCGCCACCGACCAGCCGCTGGGCAAGTAGCCGTTGACCAGGTCGTGCGCGGAGGTCTGGTCGGTGACGATGTCGGGGCGGATGCTGCCCGCCTTGGCGCGTTGCACCAGCTCGGGCAGGATGTCGGCGGCGTTGCCCAAGAGCGCAATCGACACCGCCTTTTTTTCCTGGCTGTATTTTGCAAGGCGAGCCAGCGCATCGTCCAGATCAGCCGCCTGCTCGTCCACGTAGCGGGTCTTCAAACGGAAGTCGATGCGGCTTTGCTGGCACTCGATGTTGAGCGAGGAGGCACCGGCAAAGGTGGCCGCCAGGGGCTGCGCGCCACCCATGCCGCCCAGGCCTGCAGTCAAAATCCAGCGCCCGGCCAGATCGCCGCCGAAATGCTGGCGCCCGGCCTCCACAAAGGTTTCATAGGTACCCTGCACAATGCCCTGGCTGCCAATGTAGATCCAGCTGCCCGCTGTCATCTGGCCGTACATCATCAAGCCCTTTTTATCCAGCGCATGGAAGTGTTCCCAGGTGGCCCATTTGGGCACCAGGTTGGAGTTGGCAATCAGCACCCGCGGCGCATCCGCGTGGCTGCGGAACACGCCCACGGGCTTGCCGCTCTGGATCAATAGCGTCTCCTCTTCACCCAGGTTCTCCAGCGCCTTGAGGATGGCCTCGTAGCACGCCCAGTTGCGCGCGGCCTTGCCGATGCCGCCATATACCACCAGCGCGTCCGGGTTCTCGGCCACCTCCGGGTCCAGGTTGTTTTGCAGCATGCGGTAGGCGGCTTCGATCAGCCAGTTCTTGCAGGTGATGGCTGTGCCGCGCGGTGCGCGCACCGGATGGGGCTGGGCCGTGTGCTGGATGGAAGACAGGTTGGACATGGCGACTCCGCAAAAAGAAGAGGGATGAATAAGCGCCGCAGTGTACTTGTCTAGACATGTCTATGCAACTACAATTTGCGCATGACCATCACCACCCAAGCGCCCTTCGCCCGCGTCAAGCACTACCTGAAAACCGGTCTGGCCAGCGGCCAGTGGGTGCCAGGCGACCAGATGCCCTCCGAGGCCGCGCTGGTGGCGCAGTTCGCGGTGAGCCGCATGACGGTGGGCCGGGCGCTGCGCGAGCTGCAGGCCGAGGGGCTGGTCACGCGCGTGCAGGGCGTGGGCAGCTTTGCCGCGCATTTGTCGCGCGTGTCCTCCACCCTCACCATCCACGACCTGCATGACGAGATCGTCTCGCGCGGCCACACGCACCAGGCTGAGGTGGTCATCGCCCAGGCCGAAAAGGCTGGCGCCGACCTCGCCGCGCAGCTGGGCGTGCAGGCGGGCAGCCTGGTGTTCCACACCCTCATCGTGCACAGCGAAAACGGCGTGCCCCTGCAGTGCGAAGACCGCTATGTGAACCCGGCCTGCGCGCCCGATTACCTCAAGGCCGATTTCCAGAAGATCACGCCCACGCAGTACCTGCTGGGTGTGGCGCCCTTGTGGGAGGCGCAATACGCCATCGAGGCCGCAGCCCCCACGGCGCAAGAGGCGCAGTTGCTGGGCATCGGCGTGCACGACGCCTGCCTGATCGTGGTGCGCCGGACCATCAACCGCGGCGTGCCTATCACCCTGGCGCGCCTGGTGCACCCGGGCACGCGCTACCAGATCAGCGGCGCCTTCAAGCCATGAGGGACGCTCAAATCATTCAGGCCGACAGCGTCGCGCCACAAGCCTGGCGCAACGGCGGCGGCCAGACGCGCGAGCTGCTGGCCTGGCCCAACACGTCCGACTGGCGCTTGCGCATCAGCCGCGCCGACATCACCACCAGTGGTCCGTTCTCGGCCTTCCCCGGTGTGCAGCGCTGGTTTGTGGTGCTGAGCGGCCACGGGGTGGTGCTGCACATGCCAACGCCGGACGGCCATAGCCTGGACCACGTGCTGTTGCCCGGCCACACGCCACTGCACTTCGACGGCGGCCTGGCGCCCGGCTGCGCCCTGGTGGATGGCCCCACGCAAGACCTGAACCTGATGGCACGCGGCGGCCAGGCCTGCATGCTGGCCGTGGACGCCGATACAGACTGGCAATGCAGCCACACCATGGGCGGCCTCTACACCGCTTGCAGTGGCATCTGGGGCACCACCGCAAGCGTCTCTGCGAGCGATGGTCAACGCAGCCTGGCGCTGCCACCCCACACCCTGCTGTGGCTGGCGCAAGCCCCGGCCACACCCATGCGCTTCACCCCCGACCACGGCGCGAGCGGCAACGCCTGGTGGCTGGGCTATACCCCGGAGGAATTGGCATGACGCACGACCTGACACTCTGGCGCAACGCCAACCTGGCCACCCTCAGCGGCGACCAATGGGGCTGGATAGAGCAAGGCGCCATGCTCACCCAGGGCGAGACCATTCTCTGGGTCGGCCCGGAGTACGCGCTGCCCACCACCCACAGCACCCCCACCACGCACATTCCCCACATGCACGACCTGGGCGGCGCACTGGTTACGCCCGGCCTGATCGACTGCCACACGCACCTGGTCTACGGCGGGCAACGCGCAGCCGAGTTCGAGCAGCGCCTGCAGGGCGCCAGCTACGAGCAGATTGCCCGCGCCGGTGGCGGCATCCGCTCCACCGTGGCCGCCACACGTGCGGCCAGCGATTCGCAGCTCTTGGCCAGCGCGCGCCAAAGGGCGCTGGCCCTGATGCGCGAAGGCGTGACCACCATCGAAATCAAGTCCGGCTACGGCCTGAGCCTGGCGCACGAGGCGCGCTGCCTGTCGGTGGCCCGCCAGCTCGGCCAGTCGTTGCCGCTCTCGGTGCGCACCACGTTTTTGGGCGCACACGCCCTGCCCCCGGAATTTGAAGGCCAAGGTGACGCCTATGTGGACGCCGTCTGCGCCTGGATGCCGCAGCTGCAGCGCCAGGGGCTGGTGGACGCAGTGGATGTCTTTTGCGAAAACATTGGCTTCACGCCAGCACAGACGCGCCGCGTGTTCGAGGCGGCACGCGCACTGGGCTTGCCGGTGAAACTGCATGCCGAGCAACTCAGTGACCAGGGCGGCGCGGCCTTGGCTGCCGAATTTGGCGCCCTCTCCTGCGACCACCTGGAACACCTGAGTGCCGCGGGCATTGCCGCCATGGCGCACAGCGGCACGGTGGCCGTGCTGCTGCCCGGCGCCTATTATTTTTTGCGCGACAGCCATTTACCGCCCGTGGCCGCGCTGCGCGCCGCCGGTGTGCCCATGGCCGTGGCCAGTGACCACAACCCGGGCTCTTCGCCGGGCCTGTCTTTGCTGCTGATGCTCAACATGGCCTGCACCCTCTTTCGCCTGACCCCCGAAGAAGCGCTGCAAGGCGTCACCGTGCATGCCGCGCGCGCGCTGGGCCTCACCGACCGGGGCCAACTGGCGGCGGGCCAGCGAGCCGACTTTTGCGTCTGGGATGTGGCCCACCCCAACGAGTTGGCCTACTGGTTTGGCCGCAACCCGTGTCAGCGCGTGTTTGTGGGCGCCCAGGAGCGCAGCATATGACCCGCACAACGACCCCACTCTTCTGGGCCCCACAGGCCTGGCTCCAGGGCCAATGGCAGCAGGGCGTTTGCCTGCTGGTGGATGCCAGCGGCCACTGGTCGGACATCACCCCTGGCATCTCCACCGCACCCGCGCACGCCACCGTGCTACAAGGACCTGTGTTGCCCGGCATGGTCAACGCCCACAGCCACGCCTTTCAGCGCGCTTTTGCGGCCTTGTCCGAACGGCGGGCCAGTGAGGCCGATGACTTCTGGTCCTGGCGCGACCGCATGTACGGCGTGGCACTGCGCATCACCCCCGCGCAGCTGCGCGCCGTGGCCGCGCAGCTGTATGTGGAGATGCTGCAAGGCGGCTACACCCAGGCCTGCGAATTCCACTACCTGCACCACGGTGCGGATGGCACAGCCTATGCCGACCCCGCCACCATGGCCTGGGCCGTGGCCGATGCCGCCGCCGACGCAGGCCTGGGCCTGACCCTGCTGCCGGTGCTGTACGAGCGCGCCGGTTTTACGCAGCCCAAACTGCGCGACGACCAGCGCCGCTTTGCAGGCACGCCCGACTTCATTGCCGGGCTGCACAAGACACTGCAGGCCTCGGGCCGTGCGTTGCTCAACAGCGGCGTCGCCATCCATTCGCTGCGTGCAGCGGCACCCACATCGATCACGCAGCTGCTCCAAGCCGTGGGCGAACAAAACCTGCCCATCCACATCCACATCGCCGAGCAAATGCAGGAGGTGCGTGATTGCCTGGCCCACACCGGCCAGCGCCCCATTCAGTGGCTGGCGCAGAACCTGCCGCTGGATGCACGCTGGCAACTGGTGCACGCCACCCATGCCGACGCAGCGGAAATCGCAGCCGTGGCTGCCAGTGGCGCAGGCCTTGTCATCTGCCCCAGCACCGAGGGCAACCTGGGCGATGGCCTGGCCGACCTCGGCGCCTGGCTGCAACACGGCGTGCCCATGGCCGTCGGCTCGGACAGCCAGGTCTGCCGCCAGTGGAACGAAGAGCTGCGCTGGCTGGAATACGGTCAGCGCCTGCAGCTGCAACGCCGCAATGTGGCGGCCCTGCCCGGCCAGTCCGAAGGCGCCACAGCGGCGCGCCTGTTCGATGCAGCCCTGCACGCAGGTGGCACAGCCGCCGGGCAAGCGCACTGGGGCCTCGTGCCCGGTGCGCGCGCCGACCTGCTGGTGCTCGACACGCAGGCCAGCGGCCTGCTGGGCCTGCCCGCCAGCCATGTGCTGGACGCCGCCGTGTTTGCCTGCGAGCGTGCGCCCATCCGCGACGTGTATGTGGCCGGGCGCTGTGCCCTTGCGAACGGACAGCATGCCCAGCAGGCCGCCATTGCGGCGCAATTCGTGCAAGCCATGGAGGGCCTCTGGCAGGGCTGAGGCACGGGTACGGCAAGCCTGCAGACGCGCCGCTGCGTCAGCCTCGGTGCCTTGCAATATCTTTTCGGCAAGGCTTTCGCTACCATCACCCCTCACAACAACCAGACGGGTACGAAGGGAGTCCATGCCAGCATCCAACCCAACAGCTGAAGAAGCCCTGCGGTACGAACTGGCACTGGCACAAGGCGAGCTGGCGCGCACCGGGCAAGAGCTGCGGCCACTCCAATCACTGATGAACCACCTGCCCGCCATGGTGGGTTTCTGGGACACCGGGCTGATCAATCGCTTGGCCAACCAGGCCTATCTGCAATGGTTTGGCAAGGAGCCCACCGCCATCATCGGGCACCACGCCAGCACCTTGCTGGGCCCCGAGCTCTTCGCCCTGAACCAGCCCCTGATGCACAAGGCCCTGGCAGGCGAGGTGCAGCATTTTGAGCGGGTCATCCCCGGCCCGCTGCCGGGCCAGAGCCGCACCTCGCTGGCCGACTACATCCCGTATTGGGAGCAAGGCGTGGTGAGCGGATTTTTCGTTCTGGTGTCTGACATTTCCGAGCAAAAGAACGCCGCCTTGGCGGTGCAGGCCAGCAAGGACATTCTGCAGGCCAGCGAGTTGCGCTACCGCAACGTGGTGATGGACCAGACCGAAATGATTTCGCGCCTGCGCAGCGACGGCAGCTACCTGTTTGCCAACGATGTCTTCTGCCGCTTTTTCGACAAGCGCCTGGAAGACCTGATGGGCTCCACCTGGAGCCCGCTGGTGCACCCCGATGACCTGCCACGCATCGAAGCCGAGCTCGCAGCCCTGTCGGCCAGCAACCCGGTGGTCATGATAGAGAACCGCATCATCGGAGGCCAGGGCCAGGTGTGCTGGATGCAGTTCAGCAACCGCGGCATTTTTGATGCCGATGGCCGCCTGCTCGAAATCCAGTCCATTGGGCGTGACATTTCCGAACGCAAACAGGCCGAGGGCGCCTTGCACACCCTCAACCAGGCGCTCAACACCTCGCGCAGCCTGCTGCGCGACATGGCCGCCCACAATGAGCTGCTGCGGGAAAGCGAGCGCAAACACGTCTCGCGTGAAGTGCATGATGAGTTGGGGCAAATCCTGACCGCCCTGCGCATGGACCTGCTCTACATGGAAATGCGCTACTGCGCGCTCGACCCGGGCCTGCAGGCCAAGGTGCAGGACATGAAAGCCCTGCTCGACCAGGCCTTCGATTCGGTGCGCAATGTGGCCAGCAACCTGCGCCCCATGGCGCTGGACATCGGCTTGACCGAAGCCCTGCGCTGGCTGTGCGCCGAGTTCAGCCGCAAGAGCGGTGTGCCCTCGCGCTTCGAGGCCCAGGAGGCCCTGGCCAACCCCGACGAGGCGACCTCCGTGGTGCTATTTCGCATCGTCCAGGAGTCGCTCACCAACATCGCCCGCCATGCCGAGGCCTCGCGGGTCACGGTGCGCCTGGCCGCAACGCACGCGGGCCTGGAGCTCCGTGTGCAGGACGATGGCGTGGGCTTTGACAGCGCACAGGCGCCACCGGGCAAGTGCTTTGGCCTCTTGGGCATGCATGAGCGTGCGCTGGCGCTGGGGGGCGAGGTCAGCATCCGCAGCAGCCTGGGGCAAGGCTGCTGCATTACTGTGGCCATTCCCCTGCCGCAGAGCCAGGGAGACGCGGCGTGATCCGCATCCTCCTTGCCGACGACCACACCATTGTGCGCGCCGGACTGAAACAGATATTTGCCCTGGTGCCCGACATCGCGGTGGCCGGTGAAGCCGAAAACGCCGCACAAACCCTGGCGCTGCTGCAGGCGGGTGGCGTCGACCTGCTGCTGATGGACCTGAACATGCCCGGCACCAGCGGCTACGCACTGGTGGAGCGCGTGCGCGCCAGCCATGCCGACTTGCCGATTCTGGTGCTGAGCATGCACAACGAAGCACCCATGGCCGCCAATGTGCTGCGCGCCGGTGCCAATGGCTACATCACCAAGGATTGCGATCTGGGCGTGCTGCTGCCGGCCATCTACACGGTGGCCGCGCACGGCCACTACCTGGCACCTGGCCTGGCGGAAAAAATTGCCTTCCATGCCACCGCGCAGCCCAAGGCCGCACCGCACCTGCAACTCACGCCGCGCGAGGCCGAAGTGTTTGGCCACCTGGTGCAGGGCCTGGGTATCCTGGCCATCTCGGAGCGGCTGGGCCTGGGCAACAAGACCGTGAGCACCCACAAGCTGCGTCTGCTGAGAAAGCTGCACTGCCGCAACATGGCCGAGCTGATGCGCTATGCGGCGCACCACGGCTTGCTGAATTAGCTGCCTGCCGGGTTCAGGCCAAGGCCAGCGAAGGGGCCAGCTGGTAGCCCACGCCGCGTATGGTCTGGATCAGCCCGGGCGTGAACTTGCGGCGCAGGCGGTGCACATAAACCTGCACCGTGTTGCTGTCCACCTCGTCACCCCAGGCATAGAGCGCGTCTTCGAGTTCGGAACGGCTGACAATTCTGTTCTTCTTGCGCACCAGCATTTCCAGCAACCAGAACTCGCGGTGGGTCAGCGTGACGTCCTGTTCATGCAGGCTGGCGCTGCTGCGCTGCGCATACAGGCGCAGCGCACCACAGCTGCTGCTGGCCTTGCTGAAGCGCTCTTCGGGCAGGCGGCGCATGACGCAGCGGATGCGCGCCATCAGCTCCTCCATGTCCAGCGGTTTGACCAGAAAATCATCGGCACCGGCATCAAGCAGGCGCACACGCTGGCAGGCCTGCGCAGCGGACGCTACCATGATGACGGGCAGCTGCGCGCATGCGGCACGGGCCCGGCGCAGCAGCTCTTCCCCGCCCATGTCGTGCAGGCCCATGTCGAGCACGGCAAAGTCGTAGTGGCTGTTGCGCAGGGCCTCCAAAAAGTCGTGGCCATTGGCCACGCCGTCTGCTGCCACACCTTCGCGGGCCAGCGCCTTTTGCACCGACGGGCCCTGTTGCACTTGCGCCTCTGCCACCACCAATCGCATGCCCTGCTCCTGTTGCCATTGCCATCCCAATCCGTGTGCCCATCATCGGGAATCGCAGCCTGCATTGGGGCAGTAGTTGACGCCGTGCCATGGGTATAAGTCGCGTCGTTTCATGGCCCTTTTGGCGGCAAAAACGCCAGCCCGTTGCTGTACTGACGCACCCAGCAACACGCTGGCGAATGCTGTTGTCCATGGGCTCTTGCGGCACTGAACACGGCAGCGGGCAGCAGCCAAGGTAAGCCAGGGATTACCCCCCAAAAGGGCATTGAAGCAACTTTCCCAAGCCTCAAAAAATATCCGTTTGAATGCACAAATTGACCGGCCTTTCACGGGTAATCCGTGGACTACCGGCATTGCAGGGGCCGTAGTGGCCATAGGGCATGCCAGCGAACGCCATGTGCTGCGTCGCCGCGCACCACACCGCCCCCATTGAATGGACTGTTGGAGCCAAGTTGACGCGTGTCAAGCACTAAAAAATATTTTTGTTTCTGGCCTTGTTTGGGCTTGGCACGACTGTTCAGTCATGCCCTTCCCGCGCAGCGAGCGAAAAACCTCAGGCCAAGGTTTGGCTAAGGCGCCGGGCCAATTTGCGCCTGCAGTTCCAGGTACTGCGGCAATCGCACACCCCCCAGCGCCACCGCGCGGGCAATTGCTTCGCGAGCGGCGGCGCGCTGGCCCAAGTCCAGCTGCGCTTGTGCCAGGTTGTTCCAGGCGTCGGCAAAGTCCGCCCGCACCGCCACCGCCTGCTGCCAGGCCGTTGCCGCGGCCTGCACATCGTGCAGGGCATAGGCACTGTTGCCGAGGCCAAACCACAGGGGCGCCTGTTGCGGCCAGCGGGCCAGCGCCGTGGCATAGGCCGTGCGTGCGGCCTCGGGGTGGCTGGCTTCCAGCGCGGCGGCACTGCGCGCGAAGACGGTGGCATCGGCGGTGCTTGGCAATTGCCCTGGCGGCAAGGCCAGCATGGCCCAGTAGTTGCCGCGCGCCCAGGTGCGCTCGAAGGTGAAAAGTGACATCTCCAGGCGCTCGGTCTCGCCGGAATGCAGGGTGATGGTGTTGCGCTCCAGGTCATAGGCAATGACCACCGCGTAATGCCAGACCGGGTAGATCGGCAGCGACACATTTTGGAACACCAGCACCGGGTGGCCCGCGGCCACCTCCTGCAGCAGGTCCTGAAGCTGCGGGCGCAAGGGGTAGGCCAGCAAACCCTGCTGGCGCGTGGCAGCCAGCATCTCTACTTGCAAGGAGCCCTTGCGCGCGGGCAGGTAGACCTGACCCACCAGGTCGTCGGGTGTGACCGGCTTGCCAGCTGCCACCATCACCATGGCCAGCGCGGCGGGGCCGCACTCGTATTCCTTTTGCGCGAAGAAGGGCACGGCTTTCAGTTCGGCCTGCTGCGCCACCTGCGCACTGCCGGTGAGCGCGCGCAATTGCGTGACCTGCGGTGTGGCGCAGGCCGTGAGCAGGGCACAAACAAGAACCCCCGCCAAGGCGGGGGTGCTGCGCAGAACGCGGGGCAGATTCATCGCACCGATCGGGTGAACGGATAGACCTTGGTCAGGCCCAGAATGTCGGTGATCAGCAGGATGATGAAGACGGTAAACAAGATGCCCAGGATGTCACCACCGGCAGGCGCCTGGTCGATGCGACCGGCAAGCGTTGCCACTTCGTCGTCCGACATGGCGCGCACACGCTCTTGCGCCTGCTCCACGCTCAGGCCGCGCTCGGCCATACCGGCACGCACATCTTCGCGCGCCAGCACGGCCGCCACTTTGGCACGGGCATCGGTTTGTGCTGCTGAGGCCATGGCCTCGCTGCTCGACACAATGCCCGCCTGGGCCACCATGGGCATGCCCAGCATGGCGGTGGAAGCAATCAGGAGGGAGGCGGTAATGCGTTTGAAGTGGTTCATGGCAGATCAGGAATAAAAGAGCACAGCATAGGCCCTATTGCTGCAAAGTCAAAAGGCCTTACAGGCCCACACAGTTTAGTGCCATGCAGGCAGCGCGACAAAGCTTCAAGTGCCCTTGTACAACCAGGGCATGTCCATCAGTTTGGCGCCCGCTATTTTCAGCGCCAGGTCACGCCCCAATTGCCGGAAGCCCTGGAGGTGGTAGATGCCGCCGTTGCGGATGGCGCGCGCCTGCACGCGCGCATTGCGCTGCCAGCGCTGGGCCGCATAGCTTGCCAGGGCCTGTGCAATCTGCTTGGGCGACGCACTGATGCAGGCACCAAGCGTTGCGGCGTCTTCAATCGCCATGCCCGCCCCCTGGGCCAGGTAGGGGCGCATGGGGTGGGCGGCATCACCGAGCAGCGCAATGCGGCCCTTGGCATGCTCGGCCGCACTGGCCATGGGCGCGCGGTCCGACAAGGGCCAGAGCCGCCATGCGTCGATGGCGTGGATCAGCTCGCGCAGGCTGCCCTGCGCCCGTGCCATGCGGTTGCGCAATTCCTCTGCATTCGCGCTGTGGTCCCACGATTGCAGATCGCCCGCCACCTGGCCGTGAACGATGCACACCACATTGAGCCACTCACCCGCGCGCACCGGGTAGTGCACGGCATGGAAGTCCGGCCCCATCCAGGCGGTGACGACCTGGCTGCGCAGGGCTGCGGGCAGCGCGCTTTGCGGCAACATGGCGCGAAACGCGAGGTGGCCGGTCACGCGCGGCGGCATATCCTTGGCAATGACATGCGGGCGCACCCGGCTCCAGAGGCCGTCGGCACCCACCAGCACAGGGGCTTCAAAGGTTTGCTGTTGCGCAGTTTGCACCTGCACCCGCTCTGCATCCTGCGTGATGGCCTGCAGGCGCGCATCCAGATGCAGGCCCGCCCCCCCTTGCGCGCGCACCGCGTCGAGCAAGAGCGTGTGCAGGTCGGCGCGGGCAATGGTGGCGTAGGGCGCACCGTAGCGCTGCGCGATGTCCTTGCCCAGGGACAACACAGCCAGCAGGTCGGTGCGGGTGGCGCTGCGCACTTCGAGCCGCTCGGGAAAGGCAGCCACCCGGGCCAAGGCATCGCCCACGCCCAGGCTCTGCAACACCCGCACCACGTTGGGCCCGAGCTGTATGCCCGCACCCACCTCGCCAAAGGCGGCCGCCTGCTCCAGCAAGTCCACGCGCCAACCGGCACGTGCCGTGGCCAGTGCCGTGGCCAGGCCGCCTATGCCGCCGCCCGCAATCAGCACCTGTTTGTCCATGGCGGGCGCCTTATTCCACGCGCGTGACGCGGGTGGGCTTGAAGCCCAGGTCGGCCGCCTTGCCCTTGCGCCCGCGTGCTGCGCGGGCGTTGTTCAGGCTGCGGATTTCCAGCGTCTCTTCGCGCTCTTTGCCACCGCGCCCAATCCCCTCGATGCGCACGCTGCGGGTGTAGGCCGCGGCACCGGCCAAGGTGTCTTTGGGCTCCAGGTCCAGCAGCATCAGGCCGCGCCCGCCGGTGGCCATGGATTTGAGCTCGGCAATCTCGAAGGTCAGAATGCGCCCGCCCGTCGAGGCACAGGCCACGTGCGTCGCCGGTGCCACCAGTGCGGCGGCTGTGCCCGTGGTACCCGCTGCAGCGTTCGCAACCACCCTGCCCTGCGCGCCGCTCACCAGCGAGGGCTTGCACAGCGTGTCGCCCTCGTTGCAGGTGACAAAGGCCTTGCCCGCTTTCTGGCGCGACACCATGTTGGCAACCGTCGCCATGAAGCCATAGGCCGCCGTGCTGCTCAGGAGCAAGGTGGCCGCCGCAGGCCCGGCAAAGTAGTACAGCAGCTGGGTGCCGCTTTCCAGTTCGATCAGCGTGGTGACAGGCTGGCCGTCCCCGCGCCCGCCCGGCAGCAGCGACACCGCCACGGAATACACGCGCCCGTTGGAGCCGAACACCAGCAGCGTGTCCACGCTGCGGCACTCGAAGGTGTCGTACAGGCCATCCCCCGCCTTGAAAGCAAACGTACTTGGGTCAATGCCGTGGCCGCCGCGCGTGCGCACCCAGCCCTTCTGGCTCACCACCACCGTCACCGGCTCGTCCACCACCTTCACTTCGGCCACGGCCTTTTTCTCGGTCTGGATCAGCGTGCGGCGGGCATCACCAAAGGTCTTGGCATCTGCCTCGATTTCTTTGACCATCAGGCGGCGCAAGGCGGCGGGGTTGTTGATGATGTCTTCGAGCTTGCCCTGCTCGACTCGCAACTCGGAGAGCTCCTGCTCGATCTTGATGGCTTCCAGCCGCGCCAACTGGCGCAAGCGGATTTCGAGGATGTCTTCGGCCTGCCGGTCGCTCAAATGGAAGCGTGCGATCAGCGCCGCCTTGGGCTCATCGCTTTGGCGGATGATGGCAATCACCTCGTCGATGTTGAGCAGTACGAGTTGGCGCCCTTCCAGAATGTGGATGCGGTCCAGCACCTTGGCCAGGCGGTGGCGACTGCGGCGCTCGATGGTGGTGTGGCGGAAGCTGATCCACTCCTGCAGCATCTGGCGGAAAGACTTTTGCGTGGGCCTGCCGTCCAGCCCGACCATGGTCAGGTTGATGGGCGAGGAGGACTCCAGGCTGGTGTGCGCCAGCAAGGCGGTGATGAGTTCCTGCTGTTCGATGCGGCTGGTCTTGGGCTCGAACACCAGGCGCACCGCGTTCTCTTTGCCGGACTCGTCGCGCACCACATCCAGCACCGCCAGGATGCTGGCCTTGAGTTGCGTCTGTTCTTGCGACAGGGCCTTCTTGCCGGTCTTGACCTTGGGGTTGGTCAGCTCTTCAATTTCTTCCAGCACGCGCTGGGTGCTCACACCCGGGGGCAATTCCGTCACCACCAGCTGCCACTGGCCGCGCGCCAGGTCTTCAATCTTCCAGCGCGCACGGCATTTGAGCGAGCCGCGGCCGGTGCGGTAGGCGTCGGCTATGTCGGAAGCGGGGCTGATGATTTGCGCACCGCCCGGAAAATCGGGGCCGGGCACCAGCGCGCACAGTTCGTCGTCGCTGAGCTGTGGGCTCTTGATGAGGGCCACACAGGCCTCGGCAATTTCGCGCAGGTTGTGGCTGGGGATTTCGGTGGCCAGGCCCACGGCAATGCCGCTGGCGCCATTGAGCAATGCAAATGGCAGGCGCGCGGGGAGTTGCTTGGGCTCTTCGGTGGAGCCGTCGTAGTTGGGCTGGAAGTCGACCGTGCCCTGGTCGATTTCGTCCAGCAAGAGCGAGGTGATTTTGGCCAGCCGCGCTTCGGTGTAGCGCATGGCCGCTGCGCCATCGCCATCGCGCGAGCCGAAGTTGCCCTGGCCGTCGATGAGCGGGTAGCGCTGCGAAAAATCCTGCGCCATGCGCACCAGCGCCTCATAGGCGGCCTGGTCGCCATGCGGATGAAAGCGGCCCAGCACATCGCCCACCACCCGCGCGCACTTGACCGGCTTGGCCCCGGTGGCGCCATTGGCCCCACCAAAACCCAGGCCCATGCGCGACATGGAATACAGAATGCGCCGCTGCACCGGCTTCTGGCCGTCGCACACATCCGGCAGGGCGCGGCCCTTGACGACCGAGAGGGCGTATTCGAGGTAGGCGCGCTGCGCATAGGTGGCCAGGTTCAGGCCGTCGTCGCCCTCGGCGGGCGGGTTCAAGGGGGTCAAAAGGTCTTCGGTCATTCGGTGGTTTCAGTTCGGAACGCAGTCAATTCGGGGCGCAGGGAGAAGGATCAGAGTCGGGCTGCAAAGCTCAGGGACCCGGTGCGGCCCAGTCTTCCACCAGCAGGCCGTCAATACCTTCAAAGTGCCGGGTATTGTGGGTGACCAGCACCAGGCCTTCGGCCAGGGCGTGGGAGGCGATCAAAGTGTCCATGGCACCAATCGGGCGGCCTAGTTGGCGCAGCGTCCAGGCCAGGGTGCCATAGGTGTCGGCCGCTTCATCCGTCCAGGGCAAGGCGGGCACCTGCAACAGGCACAGGTCAATCATGCGGCGGCGCTTGTCCTGCGCAGCCAGAGCGGCTTGGCCAAAGCGCAATTCGGCACGGCAGATGGCGGACGTCACCACGGCTTGGCGGTCGAGTTCCGTGGCCATGCGCTCATGCAGGCCTGCGTGGCCCCCGCGAATGAAGTAGCTCAGGATGTTGCTGTCGGTCAGGTAGCGCGCTGTCATGCCTTGCTGGCCTCCGGCTCTTGCAGCGGGTTGCGCGGTAAATCCGCGGGACGCGGGGGCAGGAATTCCGTGCGGTCGGTGTTGTTGGCAATCAGCCCCAACAGCTCACGCAACTGGGCATGTCGTTCGGCCGCACTGGGTTTGGGGCGCAGGATGATGTCACCCGTTTGTTCGTTACGTCTGATCCACATCTCGGACGTGTCCACCCGAAAGGCCTTGGGGAGGCGCACAGCCTGGCTGTTGCCATTGGTAAAGACTTTGGCGGTGGCTTCCATGGGGTTCTCCGGGACATTGGAAAGGCTGAATGTACACACAAAATGTTATTACTTCAAGCCACTGGCACTGGTCACTGCGGTGCAAATACGGGCTGCGCCGGGCTGAGGGCGGCGGCCTCGGCGGCTTTGGCTTCCGATGCCTGGGCCGCGGCTTTGAGGCTGGCGTACAGGGCGGTCACCTTGCTGACAAATTGGGGGGTCTGGCCGTTGATGGGCACGCGGTTGCCCGCTTTGCGCACATTGCCAGCGCCCGCGTTGTAGGCGGCCAGGGCCAGGTCCATGCGCTGGGAAAAGCTGTCCATCAGCGAGCGCAGGTAGAGCGCGCCTGCGTGCACGTTGATCACCGGGTCTTGCAGCTGCAGGCGCAGCGATTGCTGGGTGCCGCGCAGGCCGATGAAGCCCGCGGCCGTGGCGGGCATGATTTGCATCAGCCCGATGGCGCCGGAGCGCGAGATGGCGTTCGCGTCGAAGTTGGACTCCACCGCCACCACCGCGTGCAGCAGGTGCACGTCCACGCCGTAGGCGCGCGCGGCCTGCTGGATGTGTGCATACCAGGGCACGGTGGAGGTCAGGGGGTTGGGCTCGACGTCCGGCGCAGGCACCGTGGTTTGCCCAGGCTGGCTCGGCCAGGTGTCTGCGGCTTCGTCAGCCAGGGCCAGGCCCGGCAGCAACAGCAGCGCGAGTGGCAACCCTGCGCGCCCCAGACGCGATCGCCAGGACAGGCTCATACATCCACCTCGACCGAGTCGCCATGCAGCTCCATCAGCTCACGCCGGGAGGCGGCCTCGCCCTTGCCCATCAGCTTGGTGATCAGGGCCTCGGTCTGGCCGAAGTCGATGGCGCCCAGGGCCACGGGCAGCAGGCGGCGGGTGTCGGGGTTGAGCGTGGTGTCCCACAGCTGCTCGGCATTCATCTCGCCCAGGCCCTTGAAGCGGCTGATGCTCCAGGCGCTCTCGCGTACACCTTCCTTGCGCAGCTTGTCGAGGATTACCGCGAGTTCGCCCTCGTCCAGCGCATAGGCCTTGCTGGCCGGCTTCTTGCCACGCGCCGGGGCGTCCACGCGGAACAGCGGGGGGCGCGCCACAAACACGTGGCCGGTCTCGATCAGCTTGGGGAAATGGCGGAAAAACAGCGTCAGCAGCAGCACCTGGATGTGCGAGCCGTCCACGTCCGCGTCCGAGAGAATGCAGACCTTGCCGTAGCGCAGGCCGCTCATGTCCGGGGTGTCGTTGGGGCCGTGCGGGTCCACGCCGATCGCCACCGAGATGTCGTGGATTTCGGTGTTGCCAAACAGGCGGTCACGGTCGACCTCCCAGGTGTTGAGCACCTTGCCGCGCAGCGGCAGCACAGCCTGGTTTTCCTTGTCGCGACCCATCTTGGCGCTGCCACCAGCGGAGTCACCCTCAACCAGAAAGACCTCGTTGTAGAGGATGTCGCGGCTCTCGCAATCGGTGAGCTTGCCCGGCAACACGGCCACGCCCGAGCTCTTGCGCTTCTCCACTTTTTGCCCAGCGCGCTGGCGGGTTTGCGCGGCCTTGATGGCCAGTTCGGCCAGCTTTTTGCCGTACTCCACATGCTGGTTCAGCCAGAGTTCGAGCGCCGGGCGCACAAAGCCGGAGACCAGGCGCACGGCGTCACGCGAGTTCAGCCGCTCCTTGATCTGGCCCTGGAACTGCGGGTCCAGCACCTTGGCCGAGAGCACATAGCTGGCGCGCGCGAACACGTCCTCGGGCATGAGCTTTACGCCTTTGGGCAAGAGGCTGTGCAACTCGATGAAACTTTTCACAGCGTTAAACAAACCATCGCGCAGGCCGCTCTCGTGCGTGCCACCGGCGCTGGTGGGAATCAGGTTGACGTAACTCTCGCGCACCGGCTGGCCGTCTTCGGTAAAGGCCACGCACCAGGAGGCGCCCTCACCGTCGGCAAATTGCTCGCTCTGGGCGTCGGCAAAGCCTTCACCGGCAAACAGGGGGATCACCGGCTCGCCATGGAGCGACTGCATCAGGTAGTCGCTCAGGCCGCCCTTGTAGAGCCAGGTCTGGACTTCCTTGGACTTCTCGGTTAACAAGGTGACAGTCACACCCGGCATCAACACCGCCTTGCTGCGCAGCAGGTGGGTCAATTCGGCCATGGGCAGCGCGGCGGATTCGAAATACTTGGCGTCCGGCCAGACCCGCACCGTGGTGCCTTGCTTGCGGTCGCGCGGGCCTTCGGCTGCGTCCCCGTTCTCCATGGCACCGGCTTTGCGGATGACCAGCGGCTCGATCACGTCGCCGCCGCCAAACACAATGCGCGCCACCGACCCTTCGCGGTAGCTGGTGGCCTCCAGGCGCTTGCCCAGGGCGTTGGTCACGCTCACGCCCACACCGTGCAGGCCGCCGGAAAAACTGTAGGCGCCGCCCTTGCCCTTGTCGAACTTGCCGCCCGCGTGCAGCCGGGTGAACACCAGTTCGATCACTGGCGCTTTTTCTTCCGGGTGCATGCCAAAGGGAATGCCGCGGCCGTCGTCTTCAATCGACACCGAACCATCGCTGTGCAGCGTGACCTTGATCTTCTTGCCGTGGCCGGCCAGGGCCTCATCCGCTGCGTTGTCCAGCACCTCCTGGATCACGTGCAGGGGGTTGTCGGTGCGGGTGTACATGCCCGGGCGCTGCTTGACGGGCTCCAGGCCCTTGAGTACGCGGATCGAGCTTTCGGAATATGCGGGGGTTGCGGGAGTTTGGGTTGCCATGCGCCGGATTGTAGTGGTTTGCCATCACAAGCACT
>CANCCF010000044.1 GCA_947374485.1 Comamonadaceae bacterium
GACCTTTAGCGACTACAGCCGCAACGCCATCCGCATGGCAGCCCTCATGAAGCTGCGCGTGATCCACGTCTTCACCCACGACTCCATCGGTCTGGGCGAAGACGGCCCTACGCACCAGTCGATCGAGCACGCCGCCTCGCTGCGCCTGATCCCCAACCTCGATGTGTGGCGTCCGGGCGATACCGCCGAGACGGCCGTGGCCTGGACGGTGGCCCTGCAAAACGAATCCAAACCCACAGCGCTCCTGTTGTCACGCCAGAACATCAGCTATGCCGTCAAGTGCGATTCCGAATCGGCAGCCGACGCCAGCGGCATCGACGCCATCGGCAAGGGCGCCTACGTGCTCTCCGAACCCGCTGACGTCGGCATGAAGAAAAAGGTGCAAGCAGTCATCATCGCCACCGGCTCCGAAGTGCAGCTCGCCATCCAGGCGCAAAAACTGCTGGCCGAGCGCAAGATTGCCGTGCGCGTGGTCTCCATGCCCAGCACCACCACCTTTGACAAGCAAAGCGTGGCCTACAAGAGCCTGGTGCTGCCCGCCGGCCTGCCGCGCGTGGCGGTGGAAATGGGGTCAAGCGACGGCTGGTGGAAGTACGGTGTCGCGGCCGTGGTCGGCATTGACACCTTCGGCGAGTCGGCTCCGGCCCCGGTGCTGTTCAAGCACTTTGGCTTTACCGAGCAGAATGTGGCCGATACCGTGCAAAAGGTTTTGACCAAGTGAGTTGAATGACCACCTCTCTTCTACTGAGCACGTCAACGCCGACCTTTGGTGAGCTGTTCACCAACGGGCGGACATTTGCCGTGCCCCGCTTCCAGCGCAATTACAAGTGGGACGAAGACCAGTGGGAAGAGTTGTGGCAGGACTTGTTGGCTTCCGCCAGTAGCGGCAAAGAGCATTACATGGGTGCCATCGTCCTCAAGGCGCAAGACACCCGCAAGCACTTTGAGGTCATCGATGGCCAGCAACGCCTGGTCACGCTGACCCTTCTGGTCTTGGCCGTTGTGCAATGCCTGGAGTCCTGGGCTGCGCAAGGCATTGATGCGGAAGCCAACAAGGCCAGAGGCGCGCTGTACCGCGACCGTTTTTTGCGCGCCAAGGATGCGGCTTCCTTGGCAGAAACCAGCAGGCTTTCACTGAACCGCAATGACGCGGGCTTTTTCAAAAGCACCTTGCTGCAATTGCGCAAACCGGTGGCGCCAGCGCGGCTGCGCGAATCGGAACGACTGATGTGGCGCGGCTTCTCCTATTTCGTGCAGCAGTTGGAGTTGCGCTTTGGTGCTGCGCATGACGCGGCCGGGTTGAGCACCTTGTTGGATACGGCCTCGGACCAGGTGCTGTTCATTCAGATTCTGGTAAGCGACGAGCTCGATGCCTACACGGTGTTTGAGACCCTCAATGCACGGGGTACCCAGCTGACCGTGACCGACCTGCTGAAGAACTTTGTTTTCTCCCGCTTCGGCCAGGATGAAAACGCCATCGATGTGGCAGAAGACCAATGGAATCGCATCACCGCCCACAGGGAAAAAGACTTCCCCAAGCTGCTGCGCTACTACTGGAATTCACACCATGGCGTAACGCGGCCGCCCCGTTTGTTCAAGGAAATCCGCGCCAGCGTTCACAGCCACGAGGATGCAACGGCGCTGCTCGATCAACTGGAACTGGTCTCGGTGCTGTATGTCGCCCTGAAAAATCCGCAAGACAGTTTCTGGAATGAAGTGCCACTGGCCAAGGACCTGGTTCGCCAGATTGACTTGTTTGGTGTGACCCAGTGCTATCCCCTGTTGTTTGCCTGCTGGCAGCATATGCGCGCGGACTTTGTCGCCGTCCTGCGCATGTGTGCCGTCATCTCCTTTCGCTACATCACCATTGGCAAACTCAACACCCAGCCCATGGAGCGTGTCTATGCGGAAGTGGCCCAGCAGGTGCGCGCAGGCGCGGTGTCCAAACCGGCGCAGGTGCTACAGGGCCTGAAATCCATTTATGTGCCGGATGACCAGTTTGAAGCCGATTTCGCCAGCGTGAGCATCCCGACTTCCAACAACCGGGAGTTGGTGCGCTACATGCTGTTGCAAATCGAAAACCACCTGTCTGCTGGGCATCGTTCTTTTGAGGATGGTGGCACGGTCGAGCACATCCTGCCGGAGAACCCGGATGAGGCCTGGTCGGCAGCGTTCCCCGATGGAACGGCGGAGATGTATAAATTGGGCAACTACACTTTGCTGGAGCCCGCTGCCAATCGCCGTGTGGCGCGCAAGTCCATTGCGGACAAGAAGGTGGAGTACGCGAAGAGCAATTACAAGCTGTCCAAGGATTTTGGCTGGCATGAATGGACCAGAACCCAAATCGCTGACCGGCAAAAGTGGATGGCCAAACAAGCGGTGGCCATCTGGCGTTTGAGTTTTTAGTTTTTTAACGAAAGAGAGAAAAGAACATGACGATCAAAATTGGTATCAACGGCTTTGGCCGTATCGGCCGCAACGTGCTGCGCTCGGCGCTGCAGAACTTCAGCGACATCGAAGTGGTGGGCATCAACGACCTGCTCGAGCCCAACTACCTGGCCTACATGCTGCAGTACGACTCGGTGCATGGCCGCTTCAAGGGCGATGTGTCGGTAGAAGGCAACACCCTGGTCATCAACGGCAAGAAAATCCGCCTGACGCAAGAGCGTGACCCTTCGAATCTGAAGTGGAACGAAGTCGGCGCCGATGTCGTCATCGAATCGACAGGTTTGTTCCTGGACAAGGCCACCGCGCAAAAGCACCTCGATGCGGGTGCCAAGAAAGTCATCCTGTCGGCCCCCAGCAAGGACGACACGCCAATGTTCGTGTTTGGCGTGAACGACAAAACCTACAAGGGCGAGGCCATCATCTCCAACGCCTCCTGCACCACCAATTGCCTGGCGCCGCTGGCCAAGGTCATCCATGACAAGTTCGGCATCAAGCGCGGCCTGATGACCACGGTGCACGCCGCCACGGCCACGCAAAAGACCGTGGACGGCCCCTCCAACAAAGACTGGCGCGGCGGCCGCGGCATTCTGGAAAACATCATTCCTTCCAGCACCGGTGCCGCCAAGGCGGTGGGCGTTGTCATCCCCGAGCTGAACAAGAAGCTCACCGGCATGTCGTTTCGCGTGCCGACCAGCGATGTGTCGGTGGTCGACCTGACGGTAGAGCTCAACACCAGCGCCACCATGGCCGAGATCTGCGCCGAAATCAAGGCACAGAGCGAAGGCGCCTTGAAGGGTGTGCTGGGTTACACCGAAGACAAGGTGGTGGCCACCGACTTCCGTGGCGACACCCGCACCTCCATCTTCGACGTGGACGCCAGCATTGCGCTGGACGGCACCTTCGTGAAGTTGATCAGCTGGTACGACAACGAGTGGGGTTACTCGAACAAATGCCTGGAGATGGTGCGCGTGGTCAGCAAGTAATTCTTGCCAAGCCCTGAAAAACGCGCCGCCGGGCGCGTTTTTTTATGCGCGCGGCAGATTCAATCCGTGCGGGCCGTCGCATCGTCCTTGAGCAGCACCTGGCCCTTGACCAGCCACGAAAAGCCAAACAGCTCAATGGCCACGGTTTCCAGCCAGAACACCGGCTCCAGCGCCGCAAGCCTTGGGGAAACTGGCAGCAGCTTGACCACCAGTACCAAGGCCATGCACAGCAACATGCCGTAGCCACACACGGTGTAAATGCGGTTGCGCTGGCGCTTGCGCAGCGCCATGCGCGGCTGCGCTGCGGTCTTGCGGAACAGGGCCAGGCAGTACCAGGACAGCAGCAGAAAGAAGGCGATGGCCAGACTCCAATGCAGCCAGCCAATGTGCACCTGTGCGGCACTGGCATGGATGCCCCCGTTGGGCTCTGCCAGCTCCGCGGGCGCGGTGGGGAACAGCGCCATGCCAATGGCACACAGACCCGCCAGGCTGCTGATGGCATGGTCCAGGCGGGCATAGCCCCGGTAGCCCATCAGGAACACGCCCAGCGCACACAGCGTGCCCACCAGCACATCGTGCATCACCGTGTAGTAGTAGGCGCTGATGGAGGGCTCAAGCCCCGGGCCTTGCAGCAGCAACTTGCCCAGCACCAGGGTCAGCGGCAGGCTGCTGCCCAGGCCGCCAATGGCGCGGCGCAGCGCCACATAGGACAGCACCAGCGATGAGGGCGGTACGGGCTTGGGATTCAGGGGCAGGTGCACGCCTGGCAGTCTCGTGCGCCCGCACAATCGGGGTTTGATGAATGGCAAAAAAATCGCATGAACACTGGTGTTATCTACGCAAGCCTGGCCTATCTGGCTTGGGGTTTGTTTCCGCTGTACTTCCGCCAGCTGGTGGGCGTCAACCCGCTGGAGGTGGTGATGCACCGCACCCTGTGGTCGCTGGTGTTTTTGCTGGTGGTGCTGTTCTTTCTGAAGCGCTGGGCCTGGCTGCGCACGGTTGCGCGCCAGCCGCGTGTGCTGGCGGCCTTTGCCTTGTCGGCCGCGCTGCTCACGGCCAACTGGCTGACCTATGTGTGGGCGGTGCAAAACCACCACCTGCTGGACGCCAGCCTGGGCTATTTCATCCTGCCGCTGGTGAACGTGGCCATCGGTTTCTTTGTGCTGCACGAGCGACCACGGCGCGGCCAGTGGCTGGCCGTGGCGGTGGCCACCTCGGGCGTGCTGTGGCTGGCGGTGCAGGCCGGGCACCCGCCCTGGATCGCGCTGATTCTGGCCTGCACCTTTGGCGCCTATGGGCTCTTGCGCAAGGTCGGCACGCTGGGGGCGATTGAAGGCCTGACGCTGGAGACTTTGGTGCTGGCACCTGTGGCCATTGGCGTGCTGGCATTCCTGAGCTGGCAAGGCCACAGCGCCTTTGTGCAGGGCGATGCCACCACGCTGGGCTGGCTGCTGCTGGGTGGTCCGCTCACGGCCACGCCGCTCTTGCTGTTTGCCGCCGGGGCCAGGCGCATCACGCTCACCACCATGGGCATCCTGCAGTACATCTCACCGAGCCTGCAGTTCGCCATCGGTGTGTGGCTGTTCCACGAACCCTTTGAGAGTGCCCGCCTGGTCGGCTTTGCCCTGATCTGGCTGGCGCTGCTGATCTACAGCGCCGAAGGCTGGCGGATGGGCCGCCTGCGCGCCACCGCGTAAGGCGCCGCCGATGGCGTCCAAGCGCCAAGGGCGCATGATGGCAGGCCACGCAATTCCGAGGACCTGAGCCATGCCCCCTGCCAGCCTGCCTGCCCCACACAGCTCGCCCGCCACCCCACCCCACACGCCGGCGCCGCGCGTGCTCATCACCGCCGCTGCCAGCGGCATCGGCCTGCAGACTGCGCTGGACTTTGTGCAGGATGGCGCGCGCGTGTTCATCTGCGATGCCGATGACACGGCCCTGCAGCGCACGCTGGCGCGCCACCCTGAGCTGGCCGGCATGCTGTGCGATGTCTCCAGCGAGACCCAGGTGGGCGCCCTCTTTGCCCAGGCCCTGCACCACCTGGGTGGCCTGGACGTGCTGGTCAACTGCGCCGGCATTGCCGGCCCCACGGCGCCCGTGGCCGAGCTGGCCTTTTCCGACTGGCGCCAGTGCCTGGCCGTCAATCTGGACGGCACCTTTCTGTGCTGCCGCGAAGCCGCCCGGGTCATGGGCGCGCTGGGCGCGGGCGCCATTGTCAACCTGTCTTCCACCGCCGGCCTCTATGGCTTTGCGCGGCGCGCGCCCTATGCCAGCGCCAAGTGGGCCTTGCGCGGGCTGACCAAGACGCTGGCGCAGGAGCTCGGGCCGCAGGGCGTGCGCGTCAACTGCGTCTGCCCCGGCTCGGTGGAGGGCGAGCGCATGGACCGCGTGATTGCCGCCGAAGCCGCCAAGACCGGGCGCAGCGAAGCGGAGGTGCGCCGCCTGTATACCGACACCGCCTCGCTGCGCTGCTTCGTCTCGGCCCAGGACATCTCCCACACCATCCGCTTCCTGGCCTCGGCCCAGGGCGCGCGCATTTCGGGGCAGGAAATCGTGGTCGACGGCCATACCGAAACCCTGTAGGTGGCGCCGCCACAGTCGCACCAACAAATATTCGGGGATTCGCGCCAATCCAGAAATTAAGTGCGGCAATCGAATCAGATCGCCGTTGGGTCCTGCGTATCCCCAGCATTCGGGGTTACAGCGGCCGGGAAATTCGCTACAGTCATAGCGCAGTTTTTGCAATTCAGGGCAGGGTTAACCTCCACAAAAATAATGAACACACCGCAGATGCCGAACTGGCAGGCCCGGGCATGCTCCCTGGGTCACGCCTTTGTCCACCAGGTCCAACGCGTGGCGCTGCTCCTGTTGATGGGGCTGCTGGCCGTCTGGGCCGGCCCTCTGCACGCGGCCAGCCCCACACCCTCTCCCGTTTCCACGCCCAGCAAACCCTTTGCCGTCGTCTGGCGCCTTGAGGGCCCGCTCAACGCCAGCGGCCCCGAAGGCCAGCGCCAGCTCACGCTCGGCGACACCGTGATGGTGGGCGAGCGCCTGAGCGCCGGTGCCGCCACCGAAGCCGTGCTGCAAACCCGCGACGCCGGCCTGATTGCCATCCGCCCGGGCGCCGAGTTCGTGGCCCTGCAGTTCTCGGCCCAGGGCAAGCCCAGCGACAGCAGCCGCCTGGAGCTTTTCAAGGGCGCGCTGCGCCTGATCACCGGCTGGATTGGCAAACTCAACCCGCGCGGCCACACCCTCACCACACCCACGGCCACCGTCGGAATCCGCGGCACCGACCACGAGCCCTACGTGCTGCTGGGCGATGAAGAGGACGCCCCAGGCTACAAGCCCGGCACCTACGACAAGGTCAACCAGGGCGGCACCACGCTGCAGGCAGCCGGTCAGAGCGTGGACATAGCGCCGGGCAAGGTCGGCTTTGCCCGCGCCGCTGGCAAATCGCGCGCCTTGATGACTCTGCTGTTTCCGGTGCTGCTGGAGAAAGTGCCCGACTTCTACGTGCCTGGCAAGTTTGACGCCGAGATGGACGCCTGGTCCCAGGACGCCCCGGCCCGCAACGCCGAGCAGCTCCAGGCGCGGCGCAAGCAGGCGCTGCAATGCGTGCCCGCCGAGATAGCCAAGCGCTGGACGCAGGAGCTCGACGCCGCCATTGAGCGCAGTGACGCCGGTGCCATTCTGGACAAGTTTGCGCGCGACATCCGCATCCAGGCCAGCGTGCGCGGCGCCGGTGGGCGCATGACCGATCTGGAGCTTGCAGGCCCCGAGCTGGCCGACAGCATTGTGGCCGCCGTGGGCTCGCTGCGCGATTACAAGCACCGCCGCATCACGCTGCAGGGCAAGGCCGCCGGCCCGGCGGGTGAGGCCGCCTGCGGCCCGGTTGCCGTGCGCTCCGTCGTCATCGAAGAAGGGCGCCAGGGCGACAAGCCCTACCGCTTCGAGTCCGAAGAGATCTACCAGCTCGAGCTGCAGGACGGCCTCTGGCGCGCCACCCAGGCGCAGACGCGCCAGCGCTGAAGCCCGCTTTGCACCCCCTATTCCATCCAACCCAGAACCTTGAACCAGGAACCCGTATGAACAGCCTGTTTGCCGACCGCCTTACCAACCTGCAAATTGCCGGAAACACCGTGCGCATGGAGTTTTCCGTGCTCGACCTGGTGCCGGGCAACAACCTGGAGGCACCCAAGACCAACGTCAGCCATGTGCTGGTAATGCCGCTCGAGGGCTTTGTGCAGGCCTTCAACGGCCAGGAGTCGGTGGTCAAGAAAATGCTGGCCGATGGCGTGCTGACCAGCAACGCCGCCACCCCCCCGGCACCCTGAGCCGGTGCCCGCCAAGCCACAGCCCGGGCCTCGCAAGGTGAACCAGCGCCGCCATCCTCGCCTGACCGCAACGCGCCTGCGCCTGGCCCTGTGCGCGCTGCTGGCGCTGGGCGCCGCCCCGGCCCTGGCGCAAGCCGTGCCCAATGCCGGGCAGTTGCTCAACGAGACGCAGCGCGCCGACAAGGAGGCCGCGCCGCGCGCGCCCGCGCCCGAGCTGATTCAGGAGAACGCACCGCGCGCGGCCATCAACCTGCCCGCGGGCGTGCAGATTGCGGTCTCGCACTTTCGCATCAGCGGCGCCAAGGCCTTTGGCACGCAGAGCCTGGCCGATCTGGTCAAGCCCTGGGAGGGGCAGACGCTTGACGTCAACGGCCTCAACGACGCCGCCGGCGCCATCACCCGCCACTACCAGAACCAGGGCTTCCTGCTGGCCTACGCCTACCTGCCGGTGCAGAAAATCGAGCAGGGCGTGGTCGAAATCGCCGTGCTCGAGGGCACCGTGGACAGCGTGCAAATCGTCACCGCGCAAGACGTGCGCCTGAGCGACGAGGCCATCCAGTCCTATGTGCAGGGCATTGCCCAGGCGCCCCAGATGCGCCAGGCCGAGCTCGAGAGCCGCCTGCTCATGCTCAACGACATTCCGGGCGTGGTGGCACGCGCCTCCTTCGCCCCGGGCAGCCGCGCCGGCACGGCCGACGTCATCGTCACCGTGGCCGAGGAAGAGCCGCTGGTGTACTCGGTGGACTTCAACAACCAGGGCAGCAAATCCACTGGCGAATACCGCCTGGGCGCGCAGTTCCAGCTGCGCAACCTGTTTGGCCAGGGCGACAGCACCCGGCTGCGCCTGCAAAGCTCCACCGGCATGGAGCTGGTCACCGGCAGCCTGAGCACGCGCATGCCGCTGGGTGGCCAGGGCTGGAGCGCCGACGCCAGCGCCAGCCGCCTGAGCTACGAGCTCGGCGCGCCCTATGCCGCGCTGGGCGCGCGCGGTGAGGCCAGCACCGTGCACCTGGGCCTGGGCCGCCAGCTGCTGCGCAGCATCGACCAGAACCTGAGCCTGAGCGCCGGCTACGACTACAAGGACCTGGTTGACGTGCTCGAGCTCGGTGGCAGCAACAACCGCAAGCACAGTGCGCAGCTCGCCCTGGGCCTCACGGCCAGCCAGCGCGACGCGCTGCTGGGCGGCGGCCAGTGGCAGGCCAGCCTGGGCTACGTCGCCGGCACCCTGGACTGGGACTCGCCCAACAGCATCCAGGCACCCAGCGGCCAGTTCCGCAAATTCAGCCTGGACCTGTCGCGCCGCCAAGCCCTGGACGCCGACTGGAGCGCCACCGCACGGGTCAACGGCCAATGGGCGCTGGACAACCTGGACAGCTCCGAGAAATACGCCCTCAGCGGACCCTATGGCGTGCGCGCCTTCGCGCCCGGCCAGGCCAGCGTGGACCGTGGTGGCGTGCTGGCACTGGAGCTGCGCCGGGCCTGGGCCCTGAGCGGCGGCCTCTTCAGCGCCAGCGTGTTTTACGACGCTGCCTACGGCCGCTATGCGGTCAAGCCCGCTGCGGGCGTGAGCAACAGCGTGCACCTGCACGGCGGCGGCCTGGGCCTGGGCTGGGCCAATGGCGCCGACCTGGACCTGAGCCTCACCGCCGCCTGGAGTGACAGCCCCGCGCCCAGCGCCGATGGCGACCGCCAGCCCTCTGTGTATTTCCAGATCACCAAGGGCTTCTGAGTTCGCCAGACCGCCAGCCGTACCGGAGAAAACCATGTCAGCACGCGCCCACCCCGAACCCAGCAAGACCGCTGCCACGCTGGCCGTGATACGCCTGGGTGGCGGGCGCGTCATGCGCCTGATCCAGCGGCCCCGGCGGCGCCTGAGCCTGCTGCTGGCCACGCTTCTGGCGGCCTGGATTCCGCACTTGGGCTACGCCCTGGACCCCAACGCGCTGCCCACCCAGGGCAGCGTCAAGGTCGGCAGTGGCCAGATCAGCCAGAGCGGCAGCACCCTGGTGGTCAACCAGAGCAGCGCCCGCCTGGGGGTGGACTGGCAGAGCTTCAACATCGGTGCCAACGGCAGCGTCACCTTTGTGCAGCCGGGCCGCGACGCCGTGGCCCTCAACCGCGTGGTGGGCAATGACGCCTCGCAAATTTTTGGCCGCCTCACGGCCAACGGCCAGGTGTTTCTGGTCAACCCCAATGGCGTGCTGTTTGCGCCCGGCTCCAAGGTCGATGTGGGCGGCCTGGTGGCCAGCTCGCTCAACCTCAGCCAGGAAGACTTCAAGAACGGCAAGTACCAGTTCGTCGGCATTGACAGCAATGGCAAAGTCACCAACCAGGGCGACATCAAGGCCGCCACCGGCGGCTACGTGGCGCTGTTTGCGCCCCAGGTCAAAAACGAGGGCAGCATCAACGTGCCGGTGGGCCAGGTGGTGCTGGCGGGCGGGCGCGCCGTTACCGTGGACATCACTGGCAGCGGCCTGATAGGCGCGGTCATCACCCAGGGCGCAGAGAACAGCAGCGCCGAAAACAGCGGCACGCTCAGCGCCGCCGGCGGCACCGTGCGCATGAACGCCAAGGCAGCGCAGGACACGGTGGGCGGCCTGGTCAACAACAGCGGCGTCATCAAGGCCAGCACCCTGGTCAGCAAGAACGGCGAGATCTGGCTGGTGGGCGATGCGGTGACGAACACCGGTGAAATCCGTGCCGAAGGCGTGGCCGGCCAGTCCGGCGGCCTGATCCAGGTCGAGGCCAGCTCGGTGGCGCTGGGCGGCCTGCTCAGTGTGGACGGCGCCAACGGCGGCCAGGTCACCATCAATGCTGGCGAGCGCCTCTCGCTGGCCGACCACGTGAGTGCGCGCGGCCTGAGCGGCCAGGGCGGCCATGTGGTCTACGCCTCGGGCGGCGGCGTGCTCGAGAGCAGCACCAGCTACACCAACGCCAGCGGCGCCACCGAGGGCGGCGACATCAGCGTGGCGGCTGCCTCCGGGGTGTCGAGCTCCGGGCATTACTACGTCGAAGGCGCCAGCGGCCACGGCGGGCGCATCGATGTCACCGGCAGCTCGCTGTACCTGCTCAGCGCCGAGCTCGATGCCTCCGGCGCGCTGGGCGGAGGGCGCGTGCGCCTGGGTGGCGCCTTCCAGGGCGGCAACATGCCGCTGGCGCCTGTCAATGCCGACGAGGTCAACCGCCTGTTCGTGCGGCGTTGGGAAGACGGTTCGGCCCTGGCCAATGCCAACAGCGTGTTCATCAACGATGGCACGTCCCTGAACGTCAGCGCCAGCCAGGGCGCGGGCGGCACCGCCATCGTCTGGTCCAACAGCCAGACCACCTTTCTGGGCAGCGTCGATGCGCGTGGCGCAGCCGGCGGCGGCGCGGTCGAAATCTCCTCGGGCGAGGTGCTGCGCCGCGCCGCGCTGGACCGCGTGCAAATAGGCAGCGGCGGCCAGCTGCTGCTGGACCCCAAGAACCTGGTCATCGGCAACGCCGATGCCTTCAAGCAGTGGCAATACCAGGCCGTGCTCGAGAGCGTCTACGCCTGGAAGGCCAGCGTGCCGGTGCTGGGCAACAGCGACTACCTGGGCTTCTCGGTGGCCCTGAGCAGTGACGCGCGCCTGATGGCTGTGGGCGCCGTGGGCGATGACGGTGCCGCCGGCAACTTTGTCGATGCCGGTGCCGTGCACCTGTTTGCCTTTCAGGACGGCGCCTTTGGCTCTGGTGCCCTGGTGGGCAGCATTGGTGCGGGCTATCTGGGCGGCAAGAACATTGCGGTGACGCTGCGCGCAGCCGACCAGTTCGGCTTTGCCGTGGCGCTGAGCGCCAGCGGCCAGCAGCTCGCGGTGGGCGCGGTCAACGACGACGGCGCCACCAACCAGAATTCCAACGCCGGTGCCGTGCACCTGTTCACCTTTGCCGACACCGCCTTTGGCGGCGGCCTCAAGGTGGGCACCATTGGCAGCGGCTACAGCGGCGCGGGCGACCTCAATGTGAGCCTGCGCAGTTCCGACAACTTTGGCCGCTCCGTGGCCCTGAGCGGCGACGCCAGCCGCATGGCCGTGGGCGCGCCCATGGACGACGGTGTCACCGGCAACCGCTACGACGCCGGTGCCGTGCACCTGTTCACCTTTGGCCCCGGCTTTGGCAATGCGGCCAAGGTTGGCACCGTGGGCAGCGACTACGCCGGCGCGGGCGACCTGTCCCTGGCCTGGAACTATTACGACCATTTCGGCACCTCCGTGGCCCTGAGCCGCGACGGTACCGTGATGGCGGCCGGTGCCGAATACGGCGATGCCTTTGGCACGGCCTCGGGCGACGCGGGCCGCGTGCAGTTGTTCACCCTCAACAGCGCCTTCAAGCCCAGCCTGGTCGGCACCATTGGCGTGGGCTATGTGGGCGCCAACGACATCAACATCGCGCTGGACAGCAGCGATTACTTTGGCAGCGCCCTGGCCCTCAACGGCGACGGCACCCGCCTGGCCGTGGGCGCACCGCGCGACGACGGCTTTGGCAACACCACCAGCGATACCGGCGCGGTCTACCTCTTCACCTTTGGCGCCACCGGCTTTCACGCGGGCAGCCTGGCCAGCACCCTGGGCGCGGGCTACAGCGCCGCCAATGGCGTGAGCAACGGCGTGGATGTGCCGCTGGGCAACAGCGACTATTTCGGCATCAGCGTGGCCCTGTCGGCCGACGCCATGCACCTGGCCGCAGGCGCCTATACCGATGACGGCGCAAAAAACACCGCCTATGACTCCGGCGCCGTGCACCTGTTTTCCTTCAGCGACACCGCCTTTGCCGGCGGCACGCTGCTGGGCAGCGTGGGCCAGGACTACCGCAACGACCGCGGCACCGGCATCGCGCTGGACGGCGCGCGCAGCGCCGGCACCGACTATGCCGGCAGCTCGGTAGCCCTCAACAGCAACGCCCGGCTGCTGGCCGTGGGCGCGCCCGGCGACGATGGCTTTGGCGACAGCGCCAGCAACACCGGCGCGGTACACCTCATCACCTTTGCCGATGGCAACTTTGGCGGCGCCGCACTGGTGGGCACCCTTGGCCAGGGCTACACCGGCGGCGGCAACATCGATGTGCGCCTGGGCAACAGCGACGAGTTCGGCTCGGCCGTGGCGCTCAGCGGCAATGGCCTGCGCCTGGCCGTGGGCGCGCGTTACGACGACGGCGCCAACAACAGCGTGGGCGATGCCGGTGCCGTGCACCTCTTCACCTTCGCCAACAGCAGCTTTGGCGGTGGCCAGAAGGTGGGCACCGTCGGTGTGGGCTATGCCGGAGCCGGTGACGTCAATGTCCCGCTGGGTGCCTCCAACGCCTTTGGCAAGTCCGTGGCCCTGAATGGGGATGGCACGCTGATGGCGGTGGGCGCGTCTGCCTACTCCAGCTACGGCGCCGTGCACCTGTTCAGTTTTGGCAATGGCTTTGGCGCGGGCACCCTGGTGGGCAGCATTGGCCTGGCTTCCACCTACACCCTGGCAGCCAACCCCAACAACGTGCCCATCGCCCTGGGCTACTACGACCAATTCGGCAGCGCCGTGGCCCTGAGCGCCGACGGCACCCGCCTGGCCGTAGGTGCCCTGGGCGACTACGGCGCCGCCAACGCCCTATACGCCTCGGGCGCGGTGCATCTGTTCACCTTCGGTGCGGGCTTTACCGGCGGCACCCGGGTGGGCAAGATCGGCATGGGCTACAGCGGCGCCGGCAACGTCGGGCTGTCGCTGGACAGCTACGACTACTTCGGCTCTGCCCTGGCGCTCAGCGCCGATGCCACGCTGCTGGCCGTGGGCGCCATGGGCGATGCCGGCTTCAGCAACCAGCGTTCCAACACTGGCGCCGTGCACCTGTTCACCTTTGCCAACGGCAGCTTTGGCGGTGGCGCTTTGGCCGGCAGCGTGGGCGACGGCTACACCGGCGGGCGCAACGTGGACATCCGCCTCGATGGCGGTGACCAGTTTGGCAGCGCCGTGGCCCTGAGCGCCCTGGGCGACCGCATGGCCGTGGGAGCGGCGCAGGACGATGGCGCGGGCAACGCCTTTTCCAACTCCGGCGCCGTGCACCTGTTCAGCTTCAACGACAGCGCCTTCCACGGTGGCGCGCTGGCCGGCCATATTGGCAACGGCTACCAGTCTGAAACCGGGCTCGCGCTGGACCTGTACGGCAGCAAGTACTGGAATGGCGACCAGGCCGGCTCGGCCGTGGCGCTGAGCGCCGATGCGCGCCAGCTGGTCATTGGCGTGCCCTATGACGACGGCAACCTGGAACACCCCTGGGACAACGGCAACTATGGCGCCGTGCACCTGCTCACCTTTGCCGATGGCAATTTCGGCGGCGCAGCCCTGGTGGGCACCATAGGGCGGGGCTACAGCGGCGGCAAGAACATCGACGTGGCGCTGGACGCCAACGACAACTTTGGCCAGGCCGTGGCCCTGAGCGGCGACGGCCTGCACCTGGCCGTGGGCGCACCCAATGACGCGGGCTACAACAATACGAGCGGCAACGTCGGCGCCGTGCGCCTGTTTACCTTCAGTGACAGCGCCTTCAGCAACGGCCAATTCAAGGCCACCCTGGGCGTGGGCTATGGCGACGCCAATGACGTCATTCCCGGCACCAGTCCGCAGGGCAACTATTACTTTGGCAGCTCCGTGGCGCTCAACGCCGACGGCACGCACCTGGCAGTAGGCTCGACGGGTGACTTCGGTGTCACCTACGCCAACATGGGCGGCGCGGTACGCCTGTTTACCTTCAATCCCGACTTCACCGGCGGCCAGCAGGTGGGCACCATCGGCAACGGCTACACCACTGCGCTGGACGTGGACAACATTGCCGTCACGCTGCAAAGCTACACCTATTTCGGCCAGTCTGTGGCGCTCAATGCGGCTGGCACCCTGCTGGCTGTGGGCGCGCCCGGCGACTCCGGCCTCGGCGCGCAGGCCAGCAACAGCGGCGCGGTGCGCCTCTTCAGCTTTGGCGCGGGCTTCACCGGTGGCGTGCAGCTTGCCACCATTGGTGCGGGCTACAGCGGTGCCCAGGACATCAACCTGGCGCTCAACCCCAGCAGCAAATTCGGCTACTCCGTGGCCCTGAACGCCTCGGGCACGCAACTGGCCGTGGGCGCTCCCCTGGACAACGGCGCCAATGCCAACCGCAGCCAGAGCGGCTCGGTGCGCCTGTTCACTTTTACCGACACGGCTTTTGGCGGCGGCACACAGGTGGGCACGGTGGGCAGCGGCTACAGCGGCGGCAAGAACGTGGAGTCGGGCGCGGGCAACAACGATCAGTTCGGCTTCTCGGTAGCCCTCAACGCAGCGGGCGACCGCATGGCCGTGGGCGCCCCGCTGGACGATGGCGCCGATGGCAGCCACACCGACTCCGGCGCCGTGCACCTGTTCAGCTTTGCCGACAGCGCCTTCAGCGCGGGCCGCGTGGCCGGTCGCATAGGCAACGGCTACCAGACGCAGACCTCTCTGAACCTGAACCTGCAGGGCAGCCGCTCCTGGATCGGCGACCAGGCCGGCAACGCCGTGGCGCTCAGCGCCGATGCCACCCAGATGGCCATCGGCGTGCCCTATGACGATGCCGGCAACCAGCAGCCCTCGGCCGGTGGCGACTACGGCTCGGTGCAACTGGTCACCTTTGCCAATGGCAACTTTGGCGGTGCCGCTCTGGCCGGCAACCTGGGGCGCGGCTATGCGGGGGGCAAGAGTCTGGAGGTGGCGCTGGATGCCAACGACCACTTTGGCACCTCCGTGGCCCTGAGCGGCGACGGCCTGCACCTGGCCGTGGGCGCGCCCGATGACAGCGGTTACAACAATAGCCACGGCGACAGCGGCGCTGTGCACCTGTTCACCTTTGCCGACAACCGCTTTGGCGGCGCCCAGAAGCAGGCCACCCTGGGCCAGGGCTACACCGGGGGCAACAACGTCGATATTGCGGCGAGCGCCGCCAGTAGCTTTGGGTACTCGGTGGCTCTCAACAGCGACGGCACCCGCCTGGCCGTGGGCGATCGCTACAACCTGGGCTTCAACAGCAGCAAAACCTATTCCGGCGCGGTGCAGCTGTTCACCTTCAGCAACCCCAGCTTTGGTGGCGGGCAAAAGGTGGGCACCGTGGGCTCGGGCTATGTGGGCACAGGCGATATCAATGTCAGCCTGGACACCAGCGACTACTTCGGCTGGTCGGTGGCGCTCAGTGGCGATGCCACCGAGCTGGCCGTGGGCGCGGTGCAGGACAAGGGCTTCAACAACCTGGGAGCGTTTTACTCCGGCGCGGTGCACCTCTTCACCTTTGCCAACACCAGCTTTGGCAGCGGCCACAAGGTGGGCACCATCGGCTCGGGCTATGTGGGCACGGACGATGTGAATGTGGCGTCGCGCGGCTACGAAAACTTTGGCTACGGCGTGGCCCTCTCTGCGGACGGCAGCAAGCTGGTGGTGGGTTCGCCGGGCGACTCCGGCAGCACCGGCGGCTACACCTATGCGGGTGCGGTCCACACCTTTGCCTTTGGCGCGGGCTTCAGTACGGGTGCCCGCGTGGGCAGCTTGGGCTCGGGCTACAGCGGCACCAACGACCTCAACCTGGCCGCTGGCAACCCCAACTATGGCTACTTCGGCCGTGCCGTGGCCCTGAGCGGCGACGGCACACGTCTGGCCGTGGGTGTGCCCCTGGATGACGGCGCCAATGCCAGCCAGACCGACGCCGGCGCCGTGCAGCTCTTCACCCTGGGCGCGGGCCTGACGGCACCGGCCAAGGTCGGCACCATCGGCAACGGCTACAGCGGCGCGGCCAGCCTGGACGCCCCCTTTACCGGTGGCGGCAACACCAATATCAGCAACAACACCTTTGGTGGCACCAACGGTGAGCAGCTTGGCACCGCCGTGGCCCTCTCGGCCGATGCCCGCCTGCTGGCGCTGGGCGCGCCCGGCGATGTGGGCGGCCTCTTGCAGCAGCCCCAGGGCGGCGCGGGTGCCGTGCACCTGGTGAGCTTTGCCGATGGCAACTTTGGCGGCGCGGCCCTGGCCGGCACCATCGGGCAGGGCTACAGCGGCGGCAAGAACATCAACGTCAGTCTGCGCGCAGGCGATGCCTTTGGCACGGGCCTGGCCCTGAGCGGCGACGGCATGCACCTGGCCGTGGGCGCGCCCGGCGACGATGGCGCCACCCGCACCGGCACCGACACCGGTGCCGTGCACCTCTTCACCTTTGCCGACACCGCCTTTGGCGGCGGCCAGAAGACCGGCACCATGGGTGCGGGCTACAGCGGCGCGGGCGATGTGGCCTTCACCCTGGCCAACTCGAGCTACTTTGGCTCGGCCCTGGCCCTCAACACCGATGGCACCCGCCTGGCCGTGGGCGCGCCCACCTATGCCAACTATGGCGCCGTGCACCTCTTTACCTTTGGCAGCGGCTTTGGCGGCGGCACCAAAATTGGCAGCGTGGGCCTGGCCAGCGTCTATACCAAGGCAGCCGATGTGGACAACGTGCCCATCGCACTGGACTCCAACGATGCCTTTGGCAGTTCCGTGGCCTTGAGTGGCGACGGCCGCCTGCTGGCCGTGGGCGCCATGGGGGACTATGGCAGCGCCAACACCCTGGGCTTTGCGGGCGCCGTGCACCTGTTCAGCTTTGGCGATGGCTTTGTCAGCGGCAGCAAGGTCGGCACCCTAGGCGCGGGCTACAGCGGCACGGGCAACCTGGGCGTGGCCCTGAACAACAGCGACTACTTTGGCTCGGCCGTGGCCCTGAGCGCCGATGGCACGCGCCTGGCCGTGGGCGCCTTCCGCGCCGATGGCGGTGGTCAGGTGGTGACCGATTCCGGCGCGGTGCAACTCTTCACCTTCAGCGACACCCTGTTTGGGGGCGCCCAGAAGGTAGCCACGCTGGGCTCGGGCTACAACGCTGCCAAGGACGTGAGCATCGGCCTGGACAACTACGACTACTTTGGCCGCTCGGTGGCCCTGAGCGGTGACGCCCGGCACCTGGTGGCGGGCGCGCCCGGGGATTCGGGCGCCAACAACAACGCCGCTGGCGCCGGTGCGGCCCACCTGTTTGGCTTTGGCGACGGCAGCTTTGGTGGGGGCCAGCATGTGGGCGCCATTGGCCAGGCCTACGTGGCAGTGCCCCAGGCGCTGGACCTGGGCTTTGTGGGCAGCGGCAGCGGCGCGGGCGACCACTTTGGCAACGCCGTGGCGCTCAGCGCCGACGCCCGCCAACTGGCCGTGGGCAGCCCCGACAACGTGGGCCTGAACAAGGGCAACCTGCTGGCCTCGCAAGGTGCAGTCAGCCTCATCACCTTTGCCGATGGCAACTTTGGTGGCGCCCAACTCGCCGGTACCCTGGGCAGTGGCTACAGCGGCGGCAAGAACATCAACATCGCCCTCAACGCCAATGACTACTTTGGCGCCTCGGTGGCCCTGAGCCGCGACGGGCTGTCGCTGGCCGTGGGCGCGCCCGGCGATGACGGTGCCAACAACAGCCGCACCGACGCCGGCGCCGTGCACCTGTTTACCTTTGCCGACACCGGCTTTGGCGGCGGCCAGAAGGTCGCCACCCTGGGCTATGGCTACAGCGGCGCCAAGGACCTGTCGGTGGCGCTGGATGTCTCCGACGCCTTCGGCCAGGGCGTGGCCCTGAATGCCGACGCCACCCGCCTGGCCGTGGGCGCGCCCTATGACAGCGGCTTCAACAACACGGTGGCGCGCAGCGGCGCTGTGCACCTGTTCAGCTTTGCGCCGGGCTTTGCCGCGGGCAGCAAGACCGGCACCGTGGGCTCCGGCTACACGGCCGCGGGCGATGTGGCCCTGGCACTCGACAGCTATGACTTCTTCGGCTGGTCGGTGGCCCTGAGTGGCGACGCGCGGCTGCTGGCCGTGGGCGCCCCGCAAGACTATGGCAAGACCAACTCCCAGACCTATGCCGGTGCCGTGCACCTGTTCAGCTTTGGCGACACCTTTGCCACGGGCGCCAAGGTGGGCACCTTGGGCCTGGGCTATGTGGGAGCCAACGACGTCAACCTCAGCCTTACCTATACCAGCTACTTCGGCCGCTCCGTGGCCCTGAGCACCGATGGCACGCGCCTGGCCGTGGGACAGCCGGGTGACGACGGGGCCTTTGGCACCCACAGCAATTACGGCGCCATCCAGCTGTTTTCGCTGGGCGCCGGTTTCACGGGCGCCAGCAAGGTCGGCACCATAGGCGCCGACTACAGCGGCGCCAAGGACACCAACTTTGTCGGCGTCAACAGCTACGACTACGAGCTTGGCACTTCGGTGGCCCTGAGCGGCGACGCCAGCCGCCTGGCCGCGGGCCTGTTTCACAACAGCGGCCAGACCAACACCCGCAGCGAGGCCGGTGCGGTCAAGCTGTTTGGCTTCAGCGATGGCAATTTCTCCGACGGCCGCGTGGTCGGCACGCTGGGCTATGGCTACCAGGCCGCGGCGACAGCGCTGTCCCTGCCCTGGGCTGCCAACGCCAGCTACGCCGGCGACGCCTTCGGCGCGGCCGTGGCCATGGACGCCAGCGGCAAGCTGCTGGCCGTGGGCGCGCCCGGCGACGACGGCTTTGGCAACGCCAGCGTGGGCTCGGGCGCGGTCTACCTGTTCCAGTTTGGTGGCACCGGCAACACCCAGGCCAGCCTGGTGGGCACCATGGGCGCTGGCTACAGCGGCGGCAAGAACGTGGCCGTGGCGCTGGACGCGGGCGATGCCTTTGGCAGCGCCGTGGCCCTGAGCGCCAGCGGCACCGTGCTGGCCGTGGGCGCGCCGCTGGATGACGGCAGCGCCAACCACCTGACCGACTCGGGTGCCGTGCACCTGTTCAGCTTTGGCGACAGTGCCTTCTCGGGCGGCACGCAGACCGGCAGCCTGGGCTATGGCTACAGCGGCGCGGGCAGCCTGGCCGTGAGTGGCCTGGACTATCTGGACCACTTTGGCGCGGCGTTGGCCGTCAACGCCGACGCCAGCCTGCTGGCCGTGGGCGCGCCGCTGGACAAGGGCGCGGCCAACAATTACAGCAGCCCCACCTATGGCTATGGCGCGGTGCACCTGTTCACGGCCACAGGCGGGGCCTGGAGCAAGACCGGCACCCTGGGCTATGGCTACAGCGGCGCGGGCAGCCTGAACCTGACGACCAGCCTGGACAACACCGACAGCTTTGGCTCCTCGGTCGCCCTGAGTGCCGATGGCAGCCTGCTGGCCGTGGGTGCGCGCCTGGGCAGCGGCTTCAACAACCAGTTGGGCAATTCGGGCGAGGTGCATCTGTTCACCTTGGCGCCCGGCTTTGCCACGCCCGCCAAGGTCGGTACCCTGGGCTACGGCTATGTCGCCAATCTGCTTGACGCCGACCCCACCAACGACCGCAACCTGAATGTCTCCACGCTGACCTATTCGGACTTCTTTGGTAGCGCCCTGGCCCTGACGGCCAACGGCCAGCGCCTGGCCGTGGGCACACCTGGCGACGATGGCGGCACCAACGCCAACTACGACAGCGGTGCCGTGCACCTCTTTGCTTTCGCCGACAGCAGCTTTGCCAGCCCTACCCGCCTGGCCAGCCTGGGCGCGGGCTACAGCGCGGTGGGCGAGCTGCAAAACAAGATTGCCAGCAGCGACGCTTTTGGCAGCGCCGTGGCCTTCAATGCCGATGGCAGCCGCCTGGCCGTGGGCATCCCCAATGACAACGGCCTGGCCGACAACAAGACCCAGGCCGGGGCCGTGCGCGTCTTTACCTTTGCCGACACCAGCTACGCCCAGGGCTTTGAAATCGCCGCCCTGGGCGACGGCCGCCTGCCCGGCCATGTGTCCTTCCCCACCGTCACCAGCAACGACCAGTTCGGCGCCGCCGTGGCCCTCTCCAGCGACGGCCTGCGCCTGGCTGTGGGCGCGCCCGGCGATGACGGCCTGGCCAACGACCGCGCCGATGCCGGCGCCGTGCACCTGTTCAGCTTCACCGACAGCCACTTTGCCGGCGCCAAACTCGAGGCCAGCGTGGGCTATGGCTACAGCGGTGGCAAGAACATCAACGTGGAACTGGGCTGGGGCGACAACTTCGGCAGCGCCGTGGCCCTCAATGCCAGCGCCACCCGGCTGGCCGTGGGTGCGCCCAATGACGATGGCGCCGGCAACGACCGCCAGGACGCCGGCGCCGTGCACCTCTTCACCTTTGCCGACAGCAGCTTTGGCGGCGGCGTGAAGACCGGCACCCTTGGCTATGGCTATAGCGGTGCAGGGGATGTCAACGTCATCAGCCTGGATACGCAGGACCACTTCGGCAGCGCCGTAGCCCTCTCGGCCAATGCCCAGCGCCTGGCCGTGGGCACACCGGGCGACGACGGCGCCACCAATGCCAACACCGATGCCGGTGCCGTGCACCTCTTTACCTTTGCCGATGGCAGCTTCTCCGGCGCCGCGCTGGCAGGGCGCATCGGCTCGGGCTATACCGGCGCGGGCGACCTGAACCTGGCTTTGGACAGCTCCGACAACTTCGGCGCCGCCGTGGCCCTGAGTGCCGACGCCAGCCTGCTGGCCGCCGGCGCGCCCGGCGATGACGGCTACAACAACGCCAGCGGCTACGCCTACTACTACTACGGCACCGGTGCCGTACACCTGTTCGGTTTTGCCGACAGCAGCTTTGCCACACCCGCCAAGCTTGGCAGCGTGGGCCTGGCCTATGCGGGCGCGGGCGATACCCCCGTGGCGCTGGAATACAACGACCACTTCGGCAGCGCCGTGGCCCTCAACAGCAACGCCACGGTGATGGCCGTGGGCGCCAATCTGGACAGCGGCGCCGACAACACCCTTTCGCAGGCCGGCGCGGTCTCGCTCTTCAGCTTTGCCGACAGCGCCTTTGGCGGCGGCAAGCTGGGCAACACCATCGGCTACGGCTACACCAGCGTGGGCCAGGTGCCGGTGACTCTCAGCAGCAACGATTTCTTCGGCTCGGCCGTGGCCCTCAATGGTGCGGGCGACCGCCTGGTGGTGGGCGCGCCCGGACGCGACAGCAGCGGCGGCTACACGCTCACCGACACCGGCGCGGTCTACCTGTTCGAGGCCAGCACCCTGAGCCCGGCCCTGGACCTGGCGGCCCTGGGCTTTGCGGCCAGTGCCAGCGCCACCTCGGCCGTGAGCCTCAGCGACCTGGCCGCAGCCCTGGCCAGCGGCACCAACGTCAGCCTGCAAGCCAACAACGACCTGATGCTGGCCGCCTCGCTGGCGGTGGGCGGCAGCAGCGGCGGCAACCTGTCGCTGCAGGCCGGTCGGCGCGTGCTGCTCAATGGCGACATCAACACCGCCAATGGCAACCTCAGCATCAAGGCCAATGCACCGCTGGCCGACGGCGTGGTCAATGCCGAACGCAACAGCGGTGCGGCCGTCATCACCATGGACACCGGGCGCAGCATCGATGCCGGTACCGGCAGCGTGCGCCTGACGCTGGCCAATGGGGCCGGGCTGACCAACAGCACGTCCGGCAACCTCACCCTGGGCGCCGTGCACGGCGCCAGCATCACGGTGGAAAACCTGGGCCCCACGGCGGGCAGCAACATCGTCCTGAACGGCCAGCTCAGCAGCAGCGGCGATATCGTGCTGGCCACCACGGCCGGCAACCTCACCAACAACTTCGGCGCCACCGCGCTCTCCAGCAGCGCCGGGCGCTGGCTGGTCTACACCGGCGACTGGAACAGCTCCTTCGAGAACGGCCTGGTGGGTGCGGCCGGTGGCAGCATGCCGCGCCTGTACAACCAGACCTATGCGCTCAACCCGCCCGCCGGCATTGCCGCGGGCAACCACGTGATCTACCGCGCCCAGCCCACGGCCTATGTCTACGCCTACAGCGCCAGCAAGGTCTATGGCGATGCCGACCCCACCCTGAGCTATTACGCCGGTGGCCTGGTCAATGACGATGGCGTGGCCGACACCTTCCAGACCGCAGGCTTCAGCGAACCCACCCTGAGCCTGCCTGCCGTGACCGACCCGCTGCGCCGCGCCGTGGGCAGCTATGCCATTGGCGTGGCCTACACCCAGAGCGGCAGCAACGCCGGCTACCTGGTCAACGCCGGCAACAGCGGCGCCACCCTGAGCGTGACGGCCAAGCAGCTGAGCCTGAGCGGACTGTCGGTCAACTCCAAAACCTACGACGGCAACGCCAGCGCCAGCCTGGCCAGCCTGGGCAGCATTGCCGGCCTGCTGGCGGGTGACGCGGTGGTGGTCAACAGCGCAGCGGCCAGCGCCAGCTTTGGCGATGCCCACGCGGCCACGGGCAAGTCGGTACACATCACCGGTCTCACGCTCAGCGGCGCGGACGCGGGCAACTACAGCGTGAGCAGTCTGTACGGGCTGGCCGACATCAACCGCAAGACCGTCACCCTGAGCAGTTTCACGGCGCTGGACAAAACCTATGACGGCGGCGTCAGCGCCACCGTGGCCGGCTACGGCGCGCTCAGCGGCCTGGTCGGCAGCGAGACCCTGGCCATCGGCGGAGGCAATGCGCGCTTTGGCGACAAGAACGCCGCCGCGGGCAAGACCGTGACGCTCTCCAGCGCCATCCTGGGCAATGGAAGCGGCCTGGCTGGCGACTACGTGCTCAGCAGCAGCCTGCCCAGCACCACCGCGGCCATTCTCAAGAAGGCCGTGGGCGCTTCCGGCAGCCGCGCCTATGACGGCAGCACCACGGTGCTGGCCGCCAACCTGAACCTGCTGGGCACCATAGGCAGCGACAGCGTGAGCCTGCAGGGCACGGGCAGCGTGGCCAGCAAGAGCGTGGGCACGGCCAAGCCCGTCACCCTGGGCACGCTGGCCGTGGCCGGTACCGATTCCGGCAACTATGTGCTGGGCAGCGCCAGCCTGGACATCAGCGCGCTGCAGCTCGCCGTGAGCGGCATGAGCGTGCAAAACCGCGTGTACGACGGCACCACCACCGCCTACTACACCGGCACGCCCACACTGGGCGGCGCCAGCCTGCTCGTGGGCGACGCGGCAACCCTGAACATCGGCAACCTGTCGGTCTCGTTTGTGGACAAGAACGCCGGCAACAACAAGCCGCTGGTGGCCACCGGCCTGTCGCTTACCGGAGCGGACGCGGGCAATTACCAGATCGTGGTGGCCGACACCGCCAGCATTGCGCCGCGCGCCTTGAGCGTGGGCGCCACGGCGCAGAACAAGGTCTATGACGGCACGCGTGCAGCCAGCCTGGCCTACAGCGACAACCGCTTGAATGGCGATGTGCTCAGCGTCTCCGGTGCCGCCCTGTTTGACACCAAGAATGTGGGCACGGCCAAGACCGTCACGGCCAACCTGAGCCTGACTGGCACCGATGCGCAGAACTACTACCTGCCCAACGCCATCGCCTCGGCCAGCGCCAACATCAGCGTGCGCGCCCTCACCGTCAGCGCCACGGCGCAGGACAAGGTCTATGACCAGAACGCCATCGCCCTGGTCACCTTTACCGACAACCGCATTGCCGGCGACGCCATCAGCCTGACAGCGCAGACCACCTTCGCCGACATGCATGTGGGCAGCAACAAGGCGGTGGACGGCAGCCTGCTGGTCAGCGGCGCAGACGCTGGCAACTACAGCTTTGCCACGGCGCTGCATTTGAGCGCCAGCATCACGCCGAAGCTGCTGCAGGCCGGCGGCACGCGCGTGTACGACGGCTCGGCCCTGGTGGCCGCCAGCGACCTCTCCCTGGCCAATGTGATTGCGGGTGACAGCCTCACGCTCAGCGGCAGCGCCAGCATGGCCGACAAGAGCGTGGGCCTGCACAAGCCGTTGAGCGGCGGCACGCTGGCACTGGCCGGCAGCAGCGTGGGCGACTACCGCCTCACCAGTGCCAGCATCGACATCACGCCGCGCCTGCTCACGGTCAGTGGCCTGACGGCGCAGGACAAGGTCTATGACGGCACCACGGCCGCCGTGGCCAGCGGCACGGCGGTGCTCAGCGGCGGCGTGCTCTCGGGCGATGCGGTCAGCATCATCCCCACGCCCACCATCACGGTGGAGTTCAGCGACAAGAACGCCGGGCAGAACAAGCAACTGCTGGTGGCCGGTGGCCTGATTGCCGGTGCCGACGCGGGCAACTACCAGGTGCAGGTGCAGGGCACGGCCAACATCAGCCAGCGCGCCCTGACCCTGGGCGCCACTGCGCAGGACAAGGTCTATGACGGCACCCGCAGCGCCACCCTGCAAGTCAGCGACAACCGGGTGCTGGGCGACGCCCTGGCCATTGCGGCCAGCGGCCTGTTTGCCGACAAGAACGTGGGCACCGCCAAGCCGGTGGCCGTGGACATGGTGGTCTCGGGCCTGGACGCACCCAACTACAGCTACACAGCGGTCACCAGCAGCGCGGCCAGCATCTCGCAGCGCGCCCTGAATGTCACGGCCACGGCCGCCAACCGCGTCTACGACGGCACGGCCAACGCCACACTCACGCTGGGCGACAACCGCGTGGGTGGTGACGCCATCAGCGTCAGCGCCAGCGGCAGCTTTGTCGACAAGAACGTGGGCACGGCCAAGCCGGTGCAGGTGGCGCTCACCCTGGGCGGGGCCGACCTGGGCAACTACAGCTACAGCAGCAGCCTGTCGAGCAGCGCCAACATCACGGTGCGCGCCCTGTCGTTTAGCAACCTCACGGTGGCCGACAAGGTGTACGACGGCAGCACCGCCGCCAACTTCAGCGGCAACTTCTCGCTCAGCGCCGGGCTGATCTTTGGCGACAATGTCACGGCTGATGTCTCCAACGCCATAGCCAGCTTTGCCGACAAGAACGCGGCGGCCAACAAGGCCGTTACCGTCAGCGGCGTGCAGCTCACCGGGACGGACCGCGGCAACTACAGCGTGGTCAGCAGCGTGGGCACGGCCACCATCTTCAAGAAGACCGTGGACGTGCGCGGCCTCACCCCCGACAGCAAGGTCTATGACGGCAGCAAGAGCGCCACCGTCAGCGGCACGGCCGATGTCAGCACCGCCTTCATCAACGGCGACAACGTGGCCCTGAACACCGGCAATTTCGCGGTCGAGTTTGCCGACAAGAACGTGGGCGCCAACAAGGCCCTGCACGTCACCGGCAACCTGCTCACCGGCACGGATGCCGGCAACTACGACCCGCTGCTCAACACCACGGCCAGCATCACCGCGCGCACCCTGGTGGTGGGCGCCAGCGCCAGCAACAAGACCTACGACGGCAGCACCAGTGTCAGCGTGAGCCTGAGCGACAACCGCGTGCTGGGCGATGTGCTCACGCTCGCCGACAGCGCCGCCTTTGTCGACAAGAATGCCGGCGCCAACAAGACCGTCAACATCACCGGCCTGGCCGCCACCGGCACCGACGCGGGCAACTACGTGCTGGCCAGCACCACGCTGCAGCGCACCGCCAGCATTGCACCCAAAACCATAGACGCCAGCGGCAGCCGCGCGTACGACGGCAGCACCACGCTCAGCCCGGCCTCGCTGGCCTTCAGCGGCGTGGTGGGCAGTGACGAGCTGAGCCTGGATGCGGCCCTGGCCCTGGCCGACAAGAACGTGGGCAGCAACAAGGCGCTCAACAGCGCGCAGCTGCTGCT
>CANCCF010000045.1 GCA_947374485.1 Comamonadaceae bacterium
GCTGCCCGACACGGCCGTGGCCAGCTTCACCCACCAGCTCAACGACAAATGGCAATTGCTGGGCGACCTGTCCTGGACGGGTTGGAGCAGCATCTCCAAGCTGGACCTGGTGCGCACCAGCGGCCCCTTGAATGGCCAGATTGCGCAAACGCTGGTGACGGATTTTCGGGACACCTGGCGCCTGGCAGTCGGGGCCAACTACCAGTACAGCGCCGACCTGAAACTGAAGATGGGCCTGGGCTTTGACCAGACGCCGGTCAAGGGTGAAGCCACACGGCTGGTGTCCTTGCCGGACAACGACCGCACCGAAATTGCGGCCGGCGCGCAGTGGACGCTGGCAGGCGGCTCGACGTTGGACCTGGGGCTGGCCTACCTGATGATTGCAGACGCCCCCATCAACAACGACCAATCTGCCGCGCCGGACTTCCGGGGCCTGGTCAAGGGCAACTACACTGGCAACGCCTGGATACTTGGCGTGCAGTACTCCGTCCCCTTCTAAACGGCCGCAGCGCAAGCCAGCATCAGTTCAAAGCCATGCTGAGCTTGCGCCGGTAGGCCGCCACCATCTGCGCCTGCGGGTCCACCTCGGCCACCACCTTGCCCATCAGTTCAATGCCACCGGCGCTCTTGCCAGCAGCTGCCGGGTCGGCCTTGGGTTTCGGCGGTGTGAGCAACTCCAGAATGGCCACAAAGGTCTTGCGCGGCACGGCGTTGTTCCAGGTCTTGTCGCGCATCACAATCTCCAGCAACTCGTCCATGGCGGCGGTCCAGTCGCCAGCCACCATCAGCACCCGTGCCTTGGCCAGGCGGGCGTCAAAGTCGCGCTTGTTGGCAGCAATCAGAACATCAAACTGCTCGGGCACCCAGGTGCCGCGCGGGTCGTCTTCCACAAAGCGGATGGCGTGCAAAAACTGCTCCAGCGCCTCGAAGCGGATCTGCCGCGGAATGGCCTTGAGGGTGGGCTCCAGCGCCTGCTCGGCGTCATCGAGCAGGTTGTTCTCGATCAGCAAACGCACATAGTCGTAGCGGGCGTCGTCATTGCCGGGGTCGGCGCTCAGGGTCGAATGCAGCTTGTGCAAGGCGGCCTGCGGGTCGCCCGCTTCGAGCAGGGCCTGGGCCTCATCGATCTCTTCCTCGGCCTCCAGCAGGTCGGCGGCGGGCAGGTGTTTGTCCAGAAAGGTTTTCAATTGGCCTTCGGGCACGGCGCCCATGAAACCGTCCACCGGCTTGCCATTCACCATCAGCACACAGGTGGGGATGCTGCGGATGCCAAAGGCCTGGCTGAGCTCCTGTTCCTGGTCGGAGTCGATCTTCACCAGCTTGAAGCGTCCGTTGTAGTCGGCCTCGACCTTCTCCAAGAGCGGGCCAATCACCTTGCAGGGCCCGCACCAGGGCGCCCAGAAGTCCACCAGAACGGGAATCTGGTGCGATGCGGCGACGACTTCGGCATCGAAGTTTTCTAGTGTGACGTTGATCATGGCGATAAGTTCTGGGTGTAAACGTAAAATTCAAGGATGAAAACCATCCAAGTAGGCGTCGTCATGGGTTCCAGCTCCGACTGGGACACCATGCAACATGCAGTGCAGATTCTCCAACAGTTTGGCATTGGCTTCGAAGCGCGCGTGGTTTCGGCCCACCGCATGCCCGACGCCATGTTTGCCTATGCCGAACAAGCTGCGGCGCGGGGCCTCAAGGCCATCATCGCGGGCGCTGGTGGCGCGGCCCACCTGCCGGGCATGCTGGCGGCCAAGACCACCGTGCCGGTGCTGGGCGTGCCGGTGGCCAGCCGGCACCTGCAGGGCGTGGACTCGCTGCACAGCATCGTGCAAATGCCCAAGGGCATTCCGGTGGCCACCTTTGCGATTGGCAATGCCGGTGCTGCCAACGCGGCCCTGTTTGCGATTGCGCTGCTGGCCAACCACAACAGCGACCTGCGCCTGGAGCTCGAAGCCTTCCGGCGCGACCAGACGCAAACCGCCACCGATATGGTGCTGCCGGTCACCGGCAGTGCGGCGTGATGGCTGAGCCGATGGCTGCGCACGTGGAATTGGGCGGGGAGAAGGAAATCACGCTCGGCGTGATGGGCGGCGGCCAGCTCGGCCGCATGTTTGTGCACGCCGCCCAGCGCATGGGCTTCTTCACGGCCGTGCTGGACCCGGATGCGCACAGCCCGGCCGGGCGCGTCAGCCACCACCACATCCACACCGCCTACACCGACCCGGATGGCCTGGCGCGACTGGCGCAGGTGGCACAGGCCATCACCACCGAGTTTGAAAACGTGCCCGCACCGGCCCTGGCCGAGCTGGCCCGGAGTCGCCCGGTGGCACCGGCCGCAGCTTGCGTGGCGATTGCCCAGGACCGTGCCGCTGAAAAAGCCCATTTCGTGCGCTGTGGCGTGCCTTGCGCACCTTACGCAGTGATTGAAACCGCCGATCAGTTGGCGGTAGTTCCCGCGAACCTGCTCCCGGGCATTCTGAAAACAACCCGCATGGGCTATGACGGCAAGGGGCAGGCGCGTGTGCGCACCCACGACGAGCTGGTGCAGGCCTGGAGTGCCATGCAGATGGTGCCCTGCGTGCTGGAAAAAATGCTGCCGCTGCAACTCGAATGCTCGGTCATCGTGGCCCGTGGTGCAGACGGCACCTGCGTCAACCTGCCGCTGCAGCGCAATTTGCACCGCGACGGCATCCTGGCCGTGACCGAGGTGTACGCCGGCAACGTGCCCGAAGCCTTGGCCCAGCGCGCGATTGCGGCTGCCAGGTCCATCGCGCAGGGCCTGGACTATGTGGGCGTGCTGTGCGTGGAGTTCTTTGTGCTCGATGAGGCGGACCCCGCTGCACAGGGCTTAGGCGGCCTGGTGGTGAATGAAATGGCACCGCGTCCGCACAACAGCGGCCACTACAGCATGGACGCCTGTGACCTGTCGCAGTTCGACTTGCAGGTGCGCACCCTGGCCAACTTGCCGCTGGTGCAGCCGCGCCAGCACAGCCCGGCCATCATGCTCAATCTGCTGGGCGACCTCTGGCCCGCTGATGGCGTGCCGCCCTGGGCGCAGGTGCTGGCGCTGCCGGGCACGCACCTGCACCTGTATGGCAAGTTGAAGGCCAGCAAAGGCCGCAAGATGGGGCACCTCAACATCACCGGCAGCAGCATCGAAGCTGTGCGCAGCACCGCCCTGCACGCCGCGCAGATTCTGGGCATCGCAGCCTTCTAGCCTGAAAGGCAAGCGCCATGATTGTGTCCGCCTATGTGTTCTCCGACGGCGTGGAGCTGGCACCTGAAGCGATGACTGCCGCCGCCAGCGCCGTGCGTGCAGGCCAGCTGATTGGCCTGCCCACCGAGACGGTGTATGGCCTGGGGGCAGATGCCGACAATGCCACCGCGGTGGCCGCCATCTTTGAGGCCAAGGGCCGCCCCAGCGACCACCCGCTGATCGTGCACGTGGCCGCCTTTGATGGCGGCATGTCGGGCGTGGCCCACTATGCCGCGCGCGTGCCGTCGTTTGCCCAGCAGCTGATGTCGGCCTTCTGGCCGGGGCCGCTCACACTGATTCTTCCGCGCCGCGACGGCGTGGGCGCAGCAGCTGCCGGTGGCCAGAACAGCATAGGCCTGCGCTGTCCGTCGCATCCGGTGGCGCAAGGCCTGCTTTCGGCCCTGCGCCAGCCCGCCGAGGGCGAACCGGTGGTGTGGGGTGTGGCGGCACCCAGTGCGAATCGCTTTGGCCGCGTCAGCCCCACCACGGCCGCGCATGTGCAGAGCGAGTTTGCCGACCGGCCCGGCCTGTTGATCCTGGACGGCGGACCTTGTGAGGTGGGCATCGAGTCCACCATCATCGACTGCAGCCGCGGTGCCCCGGTGCTCTTGCGCCCCGGCGCCATCACCGGCGAGCAGGTGGCAGCGGCTTGCGGCCGGGTGCTGATGTCACCGGAAGAATTTGAAGCCCAGGGCCAGGCCGCACCACGCGCCTCGGGCACGCTGGAGTCGCACTACGCGCCCAACGCCACAGTTCGGCTGATGGATGCCAAAGCCCTGCAACAGGCGCTGGACATGCTGGGCACCGATGTGGACAAGAGCCCGCAACCGGGCAAGAGCATTGCGGTCTATTCACGCGCTGCCCTGAAGACGAAGGCGCGCCAGATCGAGCTGCGCCGCATGCCCACCGATGCGGCGGTGGCGGCGCATGAGTTGTTCTCGGTGTTGCGCGAACTCGATGCCCTTCGCGTCAAGCTGATCTGGGTGGAAACACCGCCCGACACCGCCGCCTGGGACGGTGTGCGTGACCGTCTGCAACGCGCGGCTGCCTGAGCCTTGGCTTGACCGGTATTTACGGCCGGGCGTCACCGTCCCGGGCCGTCCAGTCCACCAGCGCTTCCATCACCGCCCGCGCGCCTTCCGTGTTGGCATTGGCGTGGTTGATCAGCGCCACCAGCACATAGCGGCGTCCGCTTGCGCCGTCCACATAACCGGCGCGGGCCAGCACATTGCTGAGGGTGCCGGTCTTGAGATGCGCGCTGCCGAGCGCTGCGCCCTTGGCGCGCTTGAGTGTCCCGTCCACCCCGGTGATGGGCAGTGAGGCCATCAGCTCGGGCATCACGGGCGAGCGCCAGGCCACCTGCAGCAGGCGTGCCAAGCCCTGGGCGCTGATGCGCTCCTGGCGCGACAGGCCCGAGCCGTTGTCCAGCACCGGCGCATCGCTTTCGCCGATGCGCTGTTGCCACCAGCGCTGTAGCACGGCGCGCGATGCCGCAAAGCTGCCCGCGCCCACCGGCTGTGCCGCATCCGGTGCCGCCTCCGGCAGCACCCGGCCGAGGGTGAGAAACACCTGCTGCGCCATCACGTTGTTGCTGTACTTGTTGATGTCACGGATGATTTCTGCCAAGGGTGCGGACGTGCTTTCAAACGCCGGCTTGCTCGTCGCCAGTGCGGTGGGCAGCAGGCCGTAACGCACGCTGCCGTCGAGCTTGCCGCCCATGTCCAGCCACAGGCCCTGCACCGCGCGCAGGCTGTAGCTGCGCGGGTCGGCATAGGCCACGGGCCAGACCTTTTCGCCGCAGTTGGCGGGGTAGCTGCCCAGAAAGCGGATGCGGCTGGCATCCGAAAAATCGGCTTTGAGGGCGCCGCGGTAGTCGCCGCACTCGGCCGCAGTGTCTGCGCCTAACGGCACGCTGGCCTGCATCTGCACTCCGAAGAGCGGCGGGTCAAACTGCACCCTTGCGGTGGCGCTGGCGCGCTCCGGGCTGAAGGTCATCACCACGGCCTTGTAGTTGATGAGCAGCGCGTCCGGCGCAGCGTTATAGGGGCGCAGCGGCTCGCCATCGAAGCTGGCCGGATCGGCGGGTGGCACCTCGAAGGCACTGCGGTCGAGCACGATGTCGCCAGCAATGTGCCTGATGCCCAGGCCCTGCAGGCGGCGCAGCAGCAGCCACAGGCGCTCCAGCACCAGCTTGGGGTCGCCGTTGCCCTTGATGTAGACATTGCCCTGCAGCGTGCCGTTTTGCACCGCACCGTCCACATACACCGGCGTCGTCCACGCATAGGCCGGGCCCAGCAGGTCGAGTGCGGCAAAGGTCGTGGCAAGCTTCATCACCGAGGCCGGGTTCATGGGCACCTGGGCGCGGTGGGCCAGGCGCGCCGGGGTGCTGTTCTGCTCCGCATCCAGCACCAGCAGGGCCACAGCATCGCGTGGAATCTTGGCGCGGGCCAGCGCCTGCTCCAGCTCCGCTGGCAAGGCGGTCGGGCCTGCGGCCAGCGCCGCAAAGTGGGGGGCCAAGGAGGCCGCCAGCAAGACGCTGGTGCGCAAAAGGTGAAGCAGCATGGGCGGATTATCCAGTGCGCCTTGGGGTTGGCCCTTGGACGTCTGCACGCCCGTGCCCAGCACCGATAATCAGGGCATGTCACAGATATCCAGCCCCGCCTTGCCCGCTGCCCTGCCGCGCCTCTCGCCCAGGGTCGTGGGTTTGCTGGCCGCATTGGTGACGGTGCTGATCTGGACCGCCTTCATCGTGGTGGCGCGCGCCTCGGCCGACCCGGCGCGCTTGCCTACCCTCACGCCGCTGGACATTGTGTTTGCGCGCGTGCTGGGTGCCGGTGCCATTTTGCTGCCGCTGGGCTGGTGGCTCACGCAAAGCCAGCGTGCGCGCCAGCGCGCGGCCGGGCAACTGCCCACCGCAGGCTCGCTGTTTGGGCTGTCACCCCTGCCGCTGCGCACCACCGTGCTGACCGGTTTATTTGGTGGCCTGTTGTATGGCCTGCTGGCCTACCAGGGCTTTGTGTTTGCCCCGGCCGCCCACGCCTCGGTGCTGATGCCCGGCAGCCTGCCGCTGTGGACCGCGCTGCTGGCGGTGTGGGTGCTGGGTGAGCGCATCAGCGGCAGCCGCGCCGTGGGCCTGTTGTGCATTGTGGCGGGCGACTTGCTGGTGGGCGGCGCCAGCCTGCTGCATGCGCTGGATGGCAGTGGCGTCTGGCGCGGCGATGTGCTGTTCATTCTGGCGGCCTTCATCTGGTCGTGCTACAGCGTGCTGGTGCGCAAATACGCCCTGCAGGCCGTGCATGCCACCACCGCCATCACCGTGTTTGGCTTTCTGGTTTATGTGCCGTCCTACCTGCTGCTGGTCTGGGCGGGTGTGTTGCCGGGCCAGGTGTTCACCGCGCCGCTGCGCGATGTGGTCTTGCAGATGCTGATGCAGGGCGTGGGCTCGGTGGTGGTCTCGGGCATCAGCTTCAACCTGATGATCCGCGCCTTTGGCCCCGTGCGTTCCACCATGCTCACAGCCGTGGTGCCGGGCTTGTCTGCCCTGTCAGCTGCCCTGTTCCTGAGCGAGCCGCTGCCCTGGAACGTACTGACCGGCCTGGCCCTGGTCACCGTGGGTATTGTGTTTGGCGTGCGCCGCGCCGGAGCCAGCAAGCCATGAAACTGCTGGCCTTTGACACCAGCACCGACGTGATGTCGATTGCCGTCTCGCGTGACGACGCAGGTGCGGCGGGGCTGTGGCAGAGCCACGGTGCGGGTGGCGCACTGGCCTCCAAGGGTTTGATCGCCGGTGTGCTCGAACTGATGCAGCACAGCGGCCTGACGTTCAGCGAGCTCGATGCCATCTGCTTCGGCGCGGGCCCGGGCTCGTTCACCGGCCTGCGCACCGCCTGTGCCGTGGCGCAGGGCCTGGCCTTTGGCGCCGGGGTGCCGGTGCTGCCGGTGAACTCGCTGCTGGCCGTGGCCGAAGAGGCGCGTCACGCTGCCTTGGCCGACCAACACCAGGGTCGAGTCATCGCGATGCTGGATGCGCGCATGGATGAAATTTATGCGGGCCACTACGCCTTTGACCAGGGCCTGTGGGCCGAGCTGCAGGCCTCCCATGTTTTGAAACCCGAAAGCGTGGCCTTGCCTGCTGGCGAGGGGTCGCACGTTGCGGCGGGCAATGTGTTCAGCGTCTACGGCGAGCGCCTGGGCGGCCTGGCGGATACCGTGCCGCGCATCCATGCCCTGCCACTGGCCACCGCCCTGCTGCGGTTGGCGCCGCAGCTGCTGGCCGAGGGGCATGCCGTGCCCGCAGCACAGGCCCTGCCCACCTACGTTCGCGACAAGGTCGCCCAAACCACCGCCGAGCGCGCTGCCATCAAGGCCGCGCAGGCATTACAAGCCGCAGCGGTCTGACCGCCGCCAACCCCATGAGCGCCCAGTTCGACACCGACCGCAACCCGGCAGAGGCCCGCTTCGAGCCCCTGCTGGCCGACCGCCTGGATGAAGTCATGCGGGTGGAAGAGCGTGCCTATGCCTCGCCCTGGTCGCGCGCCAATTTTCTGGATGCGCTGCACAGCGGCTACCAGGCGCAGATGCTGGTGGCCGAGGGCCGTTTGCTGGGCTACTTTGTGGCCATGAAGGGCGTGGACGAGGTGCACTTGCTCAACATCACCGTGGCCCCGGAATACCAGCGCCAGGGTTGGTCGCGCATGCTGCTGCAGGCGCTGGCCCTGTGGGCGCGCGGTGACGGTGCGCAGTGGCTGTGGCTGGAAGTGCGGGTGGGCAACGCGCGCGCCATCCATGTGTACGAGGCGCACGGCTACCGGCGCGTGGGCCTGCGCAAAGGCTATTACCCGGCGGGCCCGGGACAGCGCGAAGACGCGATTGTCATGAGCCTGCGTTTGTGAAGGCGAGCACTCTGCATGGCCCTTGAACTCGACACCCGCCAACGCGCCATGCTGCAGGAAATGGGCGTGCAGGTCTGGCTGCCCGACAGCGGCGTGGTGGTGCTGGAGCAGGCGGCGGTGCGCGCAGCGCCCCTGGCGCAGCCCCGGCAGGCCGCGCCGTCTGTGCCCGTTGCGCCCGCTGTATCAGCCGTATCTGCCGCATCGACCACAGGTGCGCCAGCGCCCGCAGCCTTACCCCGGCCGACCGCAGGCCCGGCGTCTGCCACTGCGGCCCTGGGTGGCACGCCTGCCCCTGCCACCCCGGACTGGACCACACTGACCGAGGCCGTGCAGAGCTGCCAGGCCTGCGCCCTGTGCGCCGGGCGCAGCCACGCCACCCTGCTGCCGCCCGCACCCGACGCCAGCCGCTGCGACTGGCTGGTGCTGGGCGACCCGCCCGACGAAGACGAGGACCGCAGCGGCGCGCCCTTTGCCGGGGCAGACGGGGTGCTGCTGGCCAACATGCTGCGCGCCCTGGGACTGCAGAGGGCCAACCCTTTGCCCTCTGCCATGGCGTCTGCAGCGGCCACCAGTGTGGCGTTGCCGGCTGCGCAGCGCGCCTATGTCAGCAATGTGCTCAAGTGCCGCCCGGCCCACGGTGCCATGCCGCAGGCGGCCGAGCTGAGCGCATGCAGCGCCTGGTTGCAGCGTGAGATCGCGCTGGTGAGCCCCAAGGTGATTCTGTCGTTGGGCCGCTTTGCCAACCAGCTGCTGCTGGCGCAAACGCCCCAGCTGGCCGCACTGCCTTTGGGCAAGTTGCGCGGCACGGTGCACTACTATCTTGGGTTGCCAGTGGTGGTGAGTTACCCGCCCAAACTTCTCATGCGCAATGGCGCCGACAAGGCCAAAGCCTGGGCCGACTGGTGCCTGGCTTCTTCTACATTGGATGCCACGCTGGACAGCACCCCCGAACGCTAAACTTCCGCCATGACCTTTACAGAACAACTGCGCCAGGCCGAGCGCACCAATGGCTCCCTGCTCTGCGTGGGGCTGGACCCGGATGCCACCAAACTGCCCGCCTCCCTGCGCGGCGACAGCAGCAAGTTCTATGATTTTTGCGCGGCCATTGTGGACGCCACTGCCGACCTGGTGATTGCCTTCAAGCCGCAGATTGCCTACTTTGCCGCCGTCGGTGCCGAAGCCCAGCTCGAGCGCCTGATGGAGCACATGCGCCGCACCGCGCCCGGTGTGCCCATCATCCTGGATGCCAAGCGCGGCGACATCGGCAGTACCGCCGAGCAGTACGCCAAAGAGGCCTTTGAGCGCTACGGTGCGGACTGCGTCACACTTTCCCCCTTCATGGGTTTTGACTCGGTGCAGCCCTACCTGAAGTACCACGGCAAAGGGGCCTTTCTGCTGTGCCGCACCTCCAACCCGGGTGGTGACGATTTGCAGCCGCAGCGCCTCAGTGAGTTGCCCGGCAAGCCCTTGCTGTACGAACACATTGCCGCCCTGGCGCAAGGCCCCTGGAACCAGAACGGCCAGCTCGGCCTGGTGGTGGGTGCCACCTACCCCGCAGAGATCGAGCGCGTGCGAGCCGTCGCACCCACGGTGCCGCTGCTGATTCCCGGTGTGGGTGCGCAAGGTGGTGACGCCGTGGCCACCGTGCGCGCGGGCTACCGCGCACGCAAGGGCGAGACCACTGCGCCCATCGTGGTGAACTCTTCGCGCGCCATCCTGTACGCCTCTGCCAACGCCGACTTCGCGCAGGCTGCACGCACCGCCGCCATCGCCACCCGTGACCAACTGCGCGCCGCGCAAAGCGCATGAAACTCTTCAGCGCCCAGCGCGCCCCCAACCCGCGGCGCGTGCTGATGTTCCTGGCCGAGAAGGGCATTGAAGGCATCGAAGTCGTCAACGTGGACCTGAACGCGGGCGCCCACAAAACGCCGGAATTCCTGGCCAGGAGTCCGCTGGCCAAAGTGCCCGCGCTGGAGCTCGACGACGGCCGCGTGCTGACCGAAACCCGTGCCATCTGCACCTACCTCGAAGGCCTGCACCCGGCGCCCAACCTGATGGGTGTGGACGCCACCGAGCGCGCCTTCATCGAGATGGCCGACCGCCGCGTGGAGCTCACGCTGCTGCTGCAAATTGCCAACGCCATCCGCCACAGCCACCCGGGCCTGGCCGCGCTGGAGCAGCCGCAGTTTGCCGACTTTGGCCAGTCGCAAGCGCAGAAGGTGGTGCAGACGGCGCAGGTGTTTGACCAGTTGCTGCAGCAGCAGGCATGGATGGCGGGCGCGCGCTTCAGCATTGCCGACATCACCGCCTTTTGCGCGCTGGAGTTTGCCCGCGGCCTGATGAAGTTCACCGCCGCGCGCCACGGCCTGCTGGCGCTGCAGGACTGGCGCGACCGGATGGCCGAACGCCCCAGCGCCCGGGCCTGAGAAGGCCGGGCTTTGGCGGACGTGCTCCAGGCCTTGCAGGCCGCGCACCGCCCCCTTGCTGGTGGCAGGGCGGCTGCCAAGCCCTTGCGTGTGCTGGTGCTGGGCGGCGGCGGCCCGCTGGGCTCTGCGGTGCTGGAAGCCTTGCTGGCGCAAGCCGCCGGGGCCACCGTGGGCGTGGCCGTGCACCAGCCCATCACCCCCGCTCTGCGCGGCCTGCAGGCGGTGCAGCACGATGCCCCCAATTTGCAGGCCTTTGCGCCCGAGGCGGCCGTGCTGGTGTTTGACCGCATGCGCCATGCCAACGGCCGCGACGATGCCTTTGTGCGCCCGCAACCCGCCGATGTGCTGGCGCTGGCCCAGCAACTTTTTGCGGCCGGTGTGCGCCAGCTGGTGGTGGCCGTGCCCCACACCACGGCCCTGTTGCCGCAGGCCTTGCTGCGGGGGCTGGCCAATCTGGACGAAGGCGCGGTGGCCGCGCTGGGCTTTGGGCAGCTGGTGTTCATGCGCATGGCAAGCGATGCGCCAGAGCCAGGCGACGCTGTCCTGCCGCGCGTGTGGCCGCAGCGCCTGGCCGATTGGGTGCTGCGCCAAATGCGGCTGATGGTGCCCAACACCGAGCTGCCGGTGCGCCATGCGGTGGTGGCCGAGGTGCTGGCCCATGTGCTGTACCTGCTGCCCACCGTGCCCCAGGCCACGCGCGTGCTGCCGCCGCAGTTGCTGTGGCATGCGGCGCAGGGCGCGCAGCTGGGCCCCTTGTTGAAGGATTGGCTGGCTGGCAGCCCCCTGCCGCCCCAGCCAGCCCGCACGCGCCAGGGCCTGCGCTTGTAGCGCTGTGAATTCGTAAGCAATTGAAATAGCCGTTCAGGGGCGCAAACCATTGCACGTACAGTGCAACAGGCTTGCCGCATGGGTGGGCCATTTTCAGGGACCCTGCCGTGCAAGATGCAACGGGTGCTATCGACACCCCCATTCCCCAGCCCATCGCCTCGCCCGTAGCTGCGCCTGCGGACGAGCCCTTCAACGCCGTGGGCCTGGGCGCCGCTGCAATGGCCTCGGCCGCCCTGGCCGCATGCGGAGGCGGTGGTGGCGGCACCTCGCAGAGCGAGCCCACACCGGTCATTGCGGGCACCCGCATCAGCCTCAGCACCAGCGGCTATACCCAGCTCAGCCCCATCACCGACGCACTGGCCAGCCGCTTCTTGCAGCAGGCGCAGTTTTCGGCCTCGGAGACCGAAATTGCCGCCGTGCGCTCCCTGGGCTTTGCGCGCTGGCTGGAGACCGAAGTCGCAAAACCCTCCGGCATCATGGGCTGGGACTGGCTCAACGCCCAGGGCTACGGCAACGTCAACAGCCCCAGCAACTACTACGACAGCAGCACCCCTGGCGACTACATGGCCTGGAGCCAGCTCATGGCCGCGCCCGATGCGGCGCGCAAGCGCATGGCGCTGGCCTTGTCCGAAATCATGGTGGTCTCCCTCAGCGGGCTGGACTTCAGCTGGCGCAGCCATGCCATCGCCAAATACTGGGACACGCTCAACACCCACGCCTTTGGCAACTACCGCGACTTGCTGGGCGCCATCACGCTCAACGTGGCCATGGGCTACTACCTCAACACCAAGGGCAACCGCAAGGAAGACACGTCCACGGGCCGCCAGCCCGACGAGAACTATGCGCGCGAGGTGATGCAGCTCTTCACCCTGGGCCTGACAAAACTCAACCCGGACGGCACACCGCAATCGGGCAGCCCGGACACGTACACCGCAAGCGACGTCAGCAACCTGGCCCGCGTCCTCACCGGCTACGACATCGACCAGACGCAAAATGTGCCCACGGCCATCGCGCAAACCGGCGGTGGCACACGCACCGTGCCCAGCACCGACTACGTGCGCCTGCCACTCAAGCTCACCACCAACACGACCAACAACAGCACCGCCAACCACTCCACATCGGACGCCAGCTTCTTGGGCGTGACCATTGCAGGCAGCACCAACCCGACGGTGGCGCTGAACACCGCGCTCGACACCTTGTTCGCGCACCCCAACATCGCGCCCTTTGTCTGCAAGCAGCTCATCCAGCGCCTGGTCACCAGCAACCCCAGTGCCGCCTACGTGGGCCGCGTGGCCGCCACCTTTGCCAACAACGGCTCAGGCGTGCGCGGCGACCTGGCTTATGTGTATGCCGCCATCCTGCTCGACGATGAGGCCCGCAACCCGGCCAATGCCGACCCGCTGCAGGCGCCCGAATTCGGCCGCTTGCGCGAGCCCATGGTGCGCCTGGTGCAATGGGCGCGCACCTTTGGTGTGAGCTCCGCTGCGGGCACCTGGAAGGTGGGTGACCTCAGCAACCCCGGCACCCAGCTGGGCCAGAGCCCCTTGCGTTCGCCCAGCGTCTTCAACTTCTTTCGGCCCGGCTATGTGCCGCCCGGCACCAGCCTCACAGGGGGGCGGGTGGCGCCCGAATTCCAGTTGGTGAATGAGAGCAGCGTGGGCGGCTACCTGAACTACCTGATGAACAGCGTGATCGACCGCGGCATCAACGGCAACAGCGACATGAAGGCCGCCTACACCGCCGAGCTGGCGCTGGCTGCGAGCAACCCGCCCACGGCGCTGGTGGCGCGCCTGAACCTGCTGCTGTGCGCGGGCCAGTTGTCCAGCAGCACGGCTGCCACCATCACCACCGCCGTGGGCAACATGGCAGGCACGGTGAGCAACACCACCACCACCGCCACCAACCTGCGCAACCGCGTCTGCGCGGCCGTGCTGATGGTGATGGCCAGTGCCGACTACCTGATCCAGAAATGAAGGCGCCCGCCATGACCGACCCTGCGCTGTCCCCATTCGCCACCATCGACGATCTGAGCCGCCGCAGCTTTCTCAAACGCTCCGGCCTGGCCGCTGCCGGCTCGGCCCTGCCCTGGGCGCTGAACCTGGCTGCCATGGGCGAGGCCGCGGCCTTCAATGGCGGCGCCAGTGCCAACGACTACAAGGCGCTGGTGTGCGTGTTTTTTTACGGCGGCAACGATTACGCCAACACCGTGATTCCGGTGGACAGCGCCAGCTACGCCAAATACAACACCATCCGCGGTGCCACCAATGGCATCGCCATTCCGCTGGCCTCCATCACACCCACCGTATTGACGCCGGCCACGCCGGACATTCCGGTGGATTTGCAGGGCGCACCGCGCCAGTACGGCCTGCACCCCAGCATGACCGGCATGGCCAACCTGTTCAACACGGGCAAGGCCGCCGTGCTGCTCAACGTGGGCCCGCTGGTCAAACCGCTAACCCGCGACAACTACAACTCGGCCGACCGCAGCACCTACCCGCGCCCGCCGCAACTTTTTTCGCACAACGACCAGCAGTCGGTCTGGCAGTCGTCTTCGGCCGAGGGCAGCAAGGTGGGCTGGGGCGGCAAGATCGGTGACCTGGGGCTGCCGTCCAACTCCAAGTCGCTGTTCACTTGCATGTCGGTCACGGGCAACGCGGTTTTCCTGTCGGGCAACACGGCGCTGCAATACCAGGTCAGCACCAGCGGCGCCATCAAGATCCAGGCGGCGCGCAACAGCTCGGTGTATGGCAATGCGGCCCTGCCGGGCATCATCAACACGCTGGTCTCGGACACCAGCCGCACACACAAGCTCGAGCGCGATTACAACGCCGTGACTGGCCGCGCCATCGGTGCTGAAATCGACGTCACCAGTGCGCTGGCCCTGAGCGCCTTCACCGCACCGGCCACCGCCTTTCCGGGCTTCCCGTTTCCCACCGACAGCCTGGGCAAACAGTTTGAAATGGTGGCCCGCCTGATCAAGGGGCGCGATGTGCTGCAGGCCAAGCGCCAGGTGTTCATGGTGTCCATAGGCGGCTTTGATTTGCACGACAACCTGATCGCCCAGCACCCGGCCCTGCTCAAGAGCGTGAGCGACGCCATCAGCGCGTTTTACAGCCTGCTCGACAGCACCGACTACACACCGGCCGGTGGCGCCACCGTCAAGCTCTCGAACCAGGTCACCACCTTCACCGCCTCGGACTTTGGCCGCACCCTCACCTCGAATGGCGACGGCTCCGACCACGGCTGGGGCAGCCACCACTTTGTGGTGGGCGGCGCGGTGAACGGGCAGAAGTTTTACGGCACGCCGCCACCGGTGAGCGACAAGGACAGCAAGGACAGCAGCGGCACGGCGCTCACCAACCCGAACTTTGGCAAGTACCTGCCGGACAACCAGTGGCATGTGGGACAGGGCCGCTTGCTGCCCACCACCTCGGTGGACCAGTACGCCGCGACGCTCGCCAAGTGGTTCGGCGTGGACGACAGCGAGATGGCCACCGTGGTTCCCAACATCGCCAACTTCAACAACGTGACCTTGTCGTGGACGGGGGGCAGCTTGCTCTACCCCAAGTACCTGGGGTTCATGAAGCCCTGACCGGCTCGCGGTGGCAACCCCGCGCCGGGCCGCCCCAAGCGGGGTTAGCCCCCTGAGGGGGCAGAGAGCGACACCCAGTGCGCGAACGTGGGGGCTCTTAATTTGCGATGACCCGCTCGGTAAAGCCCTGCAAATAGTCACTCAGCCGCTCAGCACCGGCCACCGCCTCGGACTCACTGCCTGAGGCGATGCCCTCGGCCAGTTGCAGGTGCGCCGCTGCCCCCTCGGTGAAGTCCCCCGCATGGCGGTAGGCGTACCAGAAGCGGCGGCATTGCACGATGAGCGGCAGCACCGCCTTCACGGCCGAAGGGTTCTGGCAGGCGGCGTGGTTCACCCGGTCCAGCGCAATGTCGGCTTGCATGTAGTCTGCCAGCTTGTCGGCCGCAGCGGCACGCACCATGCGCTGGGCGCAGCGCACGATGTCCTTTCGCTGCGCCTCGCTTGCGCGGCGCGCCGCGCAGCGGGCAATCAGGCACTCCAGCACCCGGCGGGTCTGCACCACGTCCAGGTGGTCGGCCAGGTCGATGCTGGAAATCAGCAGCCCGCGCCGGGGCTGCTGCACGATCAGCCCGGTGGAGACCATGCGCAGCAGGGCTTCGCGCAGGGGCGTGCGGCCGAGTTGCGTGCGCTCCACCAACTCGGCCTCCACCACCTGCGATCCGGGTTGCAGCTGCAGGGTGGAGATCAGGTCTTCCAGCGTGTCGTAGGCCACATCGGCGGCACGGCGCTTGGGTGGCTCTGGCGGTTTGGGTTTTTTTGCGGGGGCCATGGCGTGGATTCTCCATCTGCGTTAATATATTAACAACATATTTAATTTCTCCTTGGAGCAGCGCATGAAAAACACCCCCTGGCAAGGCATCTTCCCGGCCATCACCACCAAGATCAACGCCGACGAAAGCATCAACGCCGAGGGCACGGCGCGCCACATCGACTTTCAGATCCGCAACGGCATCCACGGTCTGGTGACCTGCGGCTCGCTGGGCGAAGCCAGCACACTGACCCTGGAAGAAAAATTGCAGGTGGCACAGATCGCGCTGGAGGCCGCCGACGGCCGCGTGCCCGTGCTGGCCAATGTGTCCGAGACCAGCACGCGCGAAGCCCTGCGCTACATCGCCGGCGCGAATAAATTGGGCGTGCAGGGCTTCATGGTCATGCCCTCGGTGATATACGTGGCCGACGCGCGTGAAGCCATGCAGAACGTGCGCACCATGGCCGAGGCCGCGCAGCAGCCCATCATGGTCTACAACAACCCGGTCGCTTACAGTGTGGATTTGAAACCCGAACACATGCAGGAGCTGGCCGATTGCCAGTGGATCCACGCCATCAAGGAAAGCAGCGACAACATCCGCCGCATCACCGACCTGCGCAACGCCCTGGGCACGCGGTATCAATTGTTTTTGGGCGTGGACGACCTGGCCTATGAGGGCCTGGCGCTGGGTTGCGACGGCCTGCTGGCGGGCGTGGGCTGCGCCTTCCCGCGCGAAACCGTGGCGCTCTATGAACTGATGAAAGCCGGCAAGTTTGCCGAGGCCCTGCCGCTGTACCAGTGGATGACGCCGCTCCTGCACATGGACGTGTCGACCAAGCTGGTGCAAAACCTCAAGCTCATCGACGCGCTGGTCGGCGTGGGCACCGAGCATGTGCGCCGCCCGCGCCTGCCGCTGGTTGGGCCTGAGCGCGAGTACATCGAAAAGATTGTGGCCAAGGCCCTGGCCACGCGCCCCGCAAAGTACCAGTCGGTGATGTGAGCGAGGTGGGCATGGCGGCTATCAAACGCATCGGCGTGATCGATTCGCACACCGGCGGCGAGCCCACGCGCCTGGTGGTAGGTGGTTTTCCGGACCTGGGGCAGGGCAGCATGGCCGAGCGCAAAACCATCCTTGCCGCACAGTTTGACGACTGGCGCGCGGCTACCGTGCTGGAGCCGCGCGGCAGCGATGTGATGGTGGGCGCGCTCCTGTGCGAGCCGGTGTCGCGCGATGCGGCGGCCGGCGTCATCTTCTTCAACAACACCGGCTACCTGAACATGTGCGGCCACGGCACCATCGGCCTGGTGGTGACGCTGGCGCACATGGGCCGCATTGGCGCGGGTGTGCACACCATCGAAACACCGGTGGGTGATGTGACGGCCACGCTGCATGAAGACGGCACGGTGAGCGTGCGCAATGTACCGTCTTACCGTTATCGCTCCCAGGTGCCGGTGGACGTGCCGGGCTTTGGTGTCGCGCATGGCGATGTGGCCTGGGGCGGCAACTGGTTCTTTCTGGTGAGCGACCACGGCCAGCGCATTGCGCTCAACAACGCGGGCCCGCTCACCGACTACACCACGCGTTTGAAACATGCGCTGGCGGTCAATGGCATCAGCGGGGCGGACGGCGCCGAGATCGACCACATTGAACTGTTTGCGCCCGATGAGCGGGGTGCCGACAGCCGCAACTTTGTGCTCTGCCCCGGCAACGCCTATGACCGCTCGCCCTGTGGCACTGGCACCAGCGCCAAGCTGGCCTGCCTGGCGGCGGACGGCAAGCTCGCGCCCGGCGCGGTGTGGACGCAGGCCAGCGTGATTGGCAGCCGTTTTGAGGCGCGCTACGAGCGGGCGGGTGAGGGTATCGGTGGCATGCAGGCCATCATCCCCACCCTGCGCGGCAGCGCCCATGTATGTGCCGAGGCCACGCTGCTGCTGAGCGAAAGCGACCCCTTTGCCTGGGGCATACGCGCGGCCTGATGCTCTGATGCAAGAACCCGACGTCATCGTCATCGGTGCGGGCATCATCGGTGCGGCTTGCGCCCATGCGCTGGCCCGCACAGGGCGGCGCGTGCGGGTGATTGATTCCGGCATGGGCGGCGCCACGCACGCGGGCATGGGCCACCTGGTGGTGATGGACGACAACGCCGCCGAGATGGCGCTCAGCCAGTATTCCGTGGCCGCCTGGGCCGCCCTGTCACCGCAGATGCCCGCCGACTGTGCCTACCAGGCTTGCGGCACGCTGTGGGTAGCGGCCGATGCCGAAGAAATGGCCGGGGCCGAAGACAAGCGCGCGCGCCTTGTGCAACACGGCCTGGCCTGTGCACTGCTGAATGCGCAGCAGCTGGCGCAGGCTGAGCCGGGATTGCGCAGCGGCCTGGCGGGTGGCCTGCTAGTGCCCGGTGACGGCACGCTGTATGCGCCCAATGCCGCGCGCTGGCTGCTGGGCCTGGTGCCCGAAAAGATCACGGTGCAACCCGGTTGGGTGACCCGCATCGAAGGCAACACGGCGCTGCTGCAAGACGGCAGCCGCCTGCAAGCGCCGCAGCTGCTGCTGGCCACCGGCCTGCAGGCCACGCAATTGGTGCCGGGCCTGCCCATGCGGCCCAAGAAAGGCCATCTGGTGATTACCGACCGCTACCCCGGCACGCTCACGCACCAACTGGTGGAGCTGGGCTACATCACCAGCGCGCACCACAGCGAAGGGCCCTCGGTGGCCTTCAATGTGCAGCCGCGCCCCACCGGCCAGTTGCTCATAGGCTCGTCGCGCCAGTTCGATACCGACGACCGTTCCGTGGAGCCCGCCATGCTGGCACGCATGCTGCAGCGGGCTGTGTCTTACATGCCCGGCCTGGCCGGGCTCAACGCCATCCGCAGCTGGACTGGTCTGCGCCCCGCCACCCCGGACAGCTTGCCGATTCTGGGCCGCCACCCGGCCCACGAACACCTGTGGCTGGCGGTGGGGCACGAGGGCTTGGGCGTCACCACGGCCACTGGTACGGCCGACATGCTGGCCGCGCTGATGTCGGACGCGCCGCCGCCGCTGGACCATGCACCCTATGCGCTGGCGCGTTTTTCATCCACCCGCACAGGAGCATTGGCATGAGCGCCACCCCACCAGCCGTGCCCTTGCACATCAACGGCCGGGCCATCACCGTCGCACAGGGCACCACGGTGGCTGCAGCGCTGGCTCTGGCCGCCATGCCCGTCACGCGCACCTCTGTGCGTGGCGAAGCGCGCGCGCCGCTGTGTGGCATGGGCATCTGCCAGGAGTGCAGGGTGCGCGTCGATGGGTATGTGCGCCTGGCTTGCCAGACCTTGTGCGCAGCGGGCATGCACGTGGAGCGGCTGGCATGAACACCGTGAATACACAAGCGCAGTCCTGCGAAGTGTTAATCATCGGCGCCGGGCCCGCAGGCCTGTCGGCCGCCAAGGCTGCAGCCAGCGGTGGCGCGCAGGTGGTGGTGCTGGACGACAACCCACAAAGCGGCGGGCAGATCTGGCGCGGCGGCCCGTTTGCGGACCTGCCCGCAGTGGCTCTGGACTTGCAGCGCGCGGTAGCCGAAAGAGCCAACATCCGCCTCCTCCCCAGCGCGAAGGTGGTCGGCATGCTGGATGCCCGCACCGTGCTGGTGGAGACTGACACGGCTGCCATCCGCCTGCACTGGCGCACGCTCATTGTGTGCAGCGGCGCACGTGAGCGCCTGCTGCCCTTTCCAGGCTGGACGCTGCCAGGTGTGACAGGTGCCGGTGGCCTGCAGGCACTCATCAAGGGCGGCTTGCCGGTGCAGGGCCAGCGCATCGTCATCGCGGGTAGCGGGCCCCTGTTGTTTGCTGTGGCCGCCACGGCGCGCAAGGCCGGTGCGCAGGTGCTGTTGGTGGCCGAGCAGGTGTCACTGGCGCGCGTGGGCCGCTTCGCGCGCAAGCTGCCGCTGTGGCCCTCCAAACTGTTGCAGGCGGTGCAGCTGCGCGACGGGGCCTACCGCACCTCCAGCACCGTGCTGTCGGTGCAAGGCGCAGACCAGGTGGCATCGGTCACGGTGCGGCAAGGCAGCCGTACGGTCACCCTGGACTGCGAGCGTGTGGCCGTAGGCTATGGCCTGGTGCCCAACACTGCGTTAGCCCAGGCGCTGGGCTGCGGTGTGCACACAGAAGAGGGCGTGCACGCCATCACAGTGGATGCGCAACAGGCCACCACCCAAAACGGCATTTTTGCTGCCGGTGAGTGCACTGGCATCGGCGGCTGCGAGCGCGCCATGGCGCAAGGCAGCATCGCGGGTTTCGCCGCCATCGGCGAGCCGCACCTGGCGCGTGCGTATGAAAAAGACCGCAGGTACTGGAGCGCCTTTGCAGCGCACACCAACGCCTGCTTTGCGCTGGATGCAAGTCTGAAAGATTTGCCCGCACCCGACACCCTGGTGTGCCGCTGTGAAGACGTCAGCCACCAGACCTTGCAACGCTACAGCAGCTGGCTTGAGGCCAAAATCCACAGCCGCTGCGGCATGGGTGCCTGCCAGGGCAAGGTTTGCGGTACGGCGGCGCAGTTCTTGTATGGCTGGCAAATGCCCGAGGCGCGCCTGCCATTCACAACAGCCCGCATTGGCACCCTGGCGGTGGCAGACAACGCCTGATGGGGCGCGAAAGAAATCAACGCGCGTCGGGTGGGCGCTCGGTCAGATCCCGAATCAGAAAGCGGCCGTAGTGCTGGGCCGATTCCGGCTCCAGCGTGGCCAGAACGGTGGCCACAGCGGCCACCTTTTCGTCATTGGGCGCATGCACCAGCAGGAACACGCAACCCTCTTCCGCCAGTGCCTTGTGTTTGCGTAGCAGATCGAGCTCGTAGCCAAAGGTGGCCAAGGGTCCGGCACCCAACAATTCGCCCGCGGCCAGGCGCTGCATTTCTTCAGCGCTGTAACGCGACATGGTTTGGGTGGCGAAGCCCACCACGCCCAAGGCCTTGATGGCTTGCTCCAGCGCGTCCGTTGTGCGGAAGGTGAGCAAGGCGTAGCCAATGGGCTTGAACACGCCATGGGTCGTGTGGGGATCGAGCTTGTCCATAGCCCCATTTATGCCACGCCAGCACCTGAGCCTGCGTTGAGAAATCCGGTGCTGGCGTGGCCGAGCCAAGCCTATTTGCTGCAGGCCTTGCCGTGGTCTGCGTGGTAGCCCTTGGCCTTGGCATCGGCTTCGGCCATGTACTCACCGACCTTGGTCTTGCCATAGGATTTGGAACCCTCACAGTGGTAGACCTTGGACTTGGTGTTGACCCACACCTTGCCCTCGCCACCACCGGGGGCTTGGGTGGTAGCGGGCGCAGCGGGTTTGGCAGCGGGAGTGGCTTTCGTCGCCGGTGTGGTTGCGGGCGCCGCAGCAGAGGCGGGTGCACCCGGTTTGGTTGCGGCCGGTGCTGCGGTTTGCGCGAACGCGGTGGCTGCACAGAGCACACCCATAGCGATGGTCAGGGTACGAATAGATGAGCGCATGCGAAGTTCCTTTTTGCAATGGGCTTCAAGATACAGAAGCCCTGCACCTTCAACGCGATGCGGGAGCGCACGTTTACCAAAGCCGTGTGAAGTTTGAGTGAAGGCATTGCTTGATGGCCATCAAGCGATGGGTGGCAAACACCCGTAGCAATCACCTGTCAGTTCAGCAACTTTGCCAGATAGCGCCCGGTGAAACTGGCGGGGTTTGCGGCAATGTCTTCCGGCGTGCCCACACCCACCACCGTGCCGCCACCCGAGCCGCCTTCGGGGCCCATGTCGATCAGCCAGTCAGCCGTCTTGATGACGTCGAGGTTGTGTTCAATCACCACAATCGTGTTGCCCGCGTCGCGCAGTTGGTGCAGCACCTTGAGCAGCAAGGCAATGTCGGCAAAGTGCAAGCCCGTCGTGGGCTCGTCCAAAATATAAAGGGTGCGGCCGGTGTCGCGCTTGCTCAGCTCCAGCGCCAGCTTCACGCGCTGCGCCTCGCCACCCGAGAGCGTCGTGGCCGCCTGGCCGAGCTTGATGTAAGAGAGGCCCACGTCCAGCAGCGTTTGCAGCTTGCGCGCGATGGTGGGCACGGCCTGGAAGAAATCAAACGCCGCTTCCACCGTGAGCTCCAGAATCTGTGCGATGTTCCGGCCCTTGTAGAGCACTTCCAGCGTCTCGCGGTTGTAGCGCTGGCCCGCGCACACGTCGCAGGGCACGTACACATCGGGTAGAAAGTGCATCTCCACTTTCACCATGCCGTCGCCCTGGCAGGCCTCGCAGCGGCCACCGGCCACGTTGAAGCTGAAGCGCCCGCCGCTGTAGCCGCGCTCGCGCGCGGTGGGCACCTCGGCCATCAGTTCACGGATGGGCGTGAACAGGCCGGTGTAGGTGGCCGGGTTGCTGCGCGGGGTGCGGCCTATGGGCGACTGGTCCACATTGATGACCTTATCGAAATGCTCAATGCCTTCAATGGATTCGTGCGGCGCGGGTTCGTCATGCGCGCGGTAGAGCTGGCGCGCCACGGCGGTGTACAGCGTGTCATTCACCAGCGTGGATTTGCCGGAGCCGGAGACGCCGGTCACGCAGGTCAGCAGGCCCACCGGAAAGGCGGCGCTGACGTTTTTGAGGTTGTGGCCACTGGCGCCCACAATCCGAATGGCCTGCAGGTCGCCCTGCGTGGCCAGGTGCACGGCCTGGCGCTCGGCCCAGGCCACAGCCGCCTTGCTGGGCGCGCCCTTGGCTTGTACCTTTTTTTCAGCCGCGGTGGGTTGCAGCGTGGGCAGCCAGGGCGTGCGGCGCTTGGGCACTTCGATGCGCATCGTGCCCGCCAGGTACTGGCCGGTGAGCGACTCGGGGCAGGCCTTCACATCGTCAAACGTGCCCTGCGCAATCACGCGGCCACCGTGGATGCCAGCACCCGGCCCCATGTCGATCACGTGGTCGGCGGCGCGCATCATGTCCTCATCGTGCTCCACCACCAGCACGCTGTTGCCGATGTCACGCAGGTGCTTGAGGGTCTCGATCAGGCGGTCGTTGTCGCGCTGGTGCAGGCCGATACTGGGCTCGTCGAGCACATACATCACGCCCGTGAGCCCGGAGCCGATTTGCGAGGCCAGGCGGATGCGCTGCGACTCACCGCCGCTGAGCGTTTCGGCACTGCGGTCCAGGCTCAGGTAGTTCAGGCCCACATCGTTCAAAAATTTGAGGCGCAGGCCGATTTCACGAACCACCTTGGCGGCAATCTCGCCACGCGAGCCGTGCATGGTTAGCGTATTGAAATAGGCAAAGCTCTCGCGCAGCGTGGCGTGGCTGATCTCGTAAATCGCTCGCGCCTGCGCGCCCTCACCGATTTTCACATGGCGCGCCTCGATGCGCAGGCGGCTGCCATCGCACTCCGGGCAATGTTGGGTGCTGCGCAGGCGTGCCAGGTCCTCACGCACCAGAGCCGAGTCGGTCTCGCGGTAGCGCCGCTGCATGTTCGGAATGATGCCTTCGAAGGGGTGTTTTTTGCTCAGCTTCTTGCCTTGAGCGGCACCTGTGTCGCCTCTGGCTCCGCCCGAATCGACCACGTAATGAAACTTAATCTCTTCCTCGCCCGAGCCAAACAAAATCGCCTGGCGCACCGCCTCGGGCAGCGAATCAAAAGCCTGGTCGATGTCAAACTTGTAGTGCTTGGCCAGGCTCTCCAGCATGGCGAAGTAATAACCGTTGCGCCGGTCCCAGCCCTTGATGGCGCCGCTGGCCAGGCTCAGCGTGGGGAAGGCCACCACGCGCTCGGGGTCGAAGAATTCCTGCTGGCCCAGGCCATCGCAGCTCGGGCAGGCGCCCACGGGCGAGTTGAAGGAAAACAGGCGGGGTTCGAGCTCGCTGATGGAGTAGCTGCAGATGGGGCAAGAAAACTTGGCGTTGAACAAATACTCCACTGGCCTGGCGCTGCCTTGGGTTTGCGGCGCATCCATCTCCAGCGCAATCGCGCGGCCTTGGGCCAGGCGCAGCGCGGCCTCAAAGCTCTCGGCCAGGCGCTGCTTGAGGTCGGCGCGCACCTTGATGCGGTCGATCACCACATCGATGTCATGCTTCTCGGTCTTCTTGAGCTTGGGCAAATTTTCGAATTCGTACACCGCGCCATCGACGCGAAAGCGCACATAGCCCTGCGCCTGCATGTCGGCAAACACCTCCAGGAATTCGCCCTTTTTTTCCCGCGCCAGCGGCGCCAGAATCATCAGCCGCGTTTCTTCGGGCAAGGCCAGCACCGTGTCCACCATCTGGCTCACGGTCTGGCTTTGCAGGGGCAGTTGGTGCTCGGGGCAGTAGGGTGTGCCAGCGCGCGCAAACAGCAGGCGCAGGTAGTCGTGGATTTCGGTCACCGTGCCCACGGTGGAACGCGGGTTGTGGCTGGTGGCCTTTTGCTCGATGGAGATGGCGGGCGACAGGCCCTCGATCATGTCCACATCGGGCTTGTCCATCACCTGCAAAAACTGCCGCGCATAGGTGGACAGGCTCTCCACGTAGCGGCGCTGGCCTTCGGCGTACAGCGTGTCAAAAGCCAGGCTGGACTTGCCCGAGCCCGAGAGACCGGTGATCACCACGAGCTGGTTGCGCGGAATGTCCAGGTCAATGTTCTTCAGGTTGTGCGTGCGGGCACCCCGGATACTGATGCTTTGCTGCTGCAGGGCGCGCCCGAGGTAGGTGCCATGGGCGGCTGGGTCAAGGGTAAGGGCGTCGGTAGAAGAATTCAAAGCAGGGGCCGGGTGGAAAACAACCCTCCATGATAGTCAGTGCGGGCCCGGGCTGACAAACGGGTTTCAAAGGCGGGATAATCGCGCCACATTCTGGAGAAAACCATGGCATCCGTTAACAAAGTCATTCTGGTCGGCAATTGCGGCCGCGACCCCGAAATTCGCTACCTGCCCTCTGGCCAGGCCGTGGCCAATGTCAGCGTGGCCACCAGCAGCCGCCGCAAGGACAAGAACACCGGCGAAACCATTGAAGACACTCAGTGGCACCGCGTCACCTTTTACGACCGCCTGGCCGAAATCGCTGGCGAATACGTGCGCAAGGGCCGCCCCATTTACGTCGAAGGGCGCCTAAAGTACGGCAAATACACCGACCAGTCCGGCGTCGAAAAGAACACGGTCGACATCGTGGCCACCGAACTGCAATTGCTGGGCGGCCGCGAAGGCATGGGTGGCCCCAGCGAGGGTGACGAAGGCTCCGCACCGCCGCCTGCACGCCGCCCCGCACCGGCACCGCGCGCGACCGCTCCGGCTGCACGCCAGGCCCCGGCACCGCGTCCGGCGAGTGGTTTTGATGACATGGATGACGACATTCCGTTCTAGCCCCCAGATAACTTTAAAAAGTTAAAAAAGAATCACTGAAACCCCCAAAAGCCCTGCAACTGCAGGGCTTTTTTTTATTTCTGATTCTGTTCATTCGCGAACAAAAAGAGTCTGGGTGTTTTGTGTTTGGAACCAAGCTCGTATGACGCCAAGCGGATGCCCCAACCGCATTGCACTGTATTGCGAGTCCAGGAGAAACCAGCATGATTCAGACGAAGGCAACCGTACCCAAAACCCTGGCCGAGGAGTCAGACCAAGCCATCCATTTTTTGACCACCATCAGCGATGCGCTCAAGCAGCAGCGCAGACACTTTGATGATGCCGTGGTCACCCATTGCATTCGGCTCATCAACGACTACGTTGATGAAAAAGACAAATTGATGCCATCGGACGGAACACAGGCTTGAAGCTGCATTCAGCGCACGCATGACGCAGCTACCCGCGCGCGCAAGCGGGTCGCAACAAGCGGACGTACTTTGTCTGCATTGGGACAATCCACCGTACGCTCCCTAGCCCCCTGAAAGACGATCCGGCAATTGATTTTCTGGGTATTGCCATGAGCCAGTTGTTGTTGGATTGCCGTGCATGTTGACGGCTCTTGAAGTACGTGCATTTTTTGTCTGGCTGCCACTCTTGCTTGCTTGGCCAAGTTGTTTTGCACAATCCCTCCCCGAGCTGATCGACAGCGTGCTGGCAAGCCACCCCTCGGTACGCGCGCAAAAGGCCCTGGGCGATTCCGCCAAGGACGCCGTCGAAGGCGCCAAGTGGCAGTTCTTCCCCACCCCCTCAGTCGCCTTCGAGCAGGTCGACGC
>CANCCF010000046.1 GCA_947374485.1 Comamonadaceae bacterium
AAGCGGTAGCCCAGTTCCAGGCCGAGCTGGTCCACCGGCTGCAAGTCGTCCCAGGAGGCTTCGCCATCGTTGGGGGTCACGGGTGCCACCACCTCGGCCTCGGTGACCACGGGGCGGTTGGCCAGCGCCCAGGCGCCGTAAAACAGCACGGCGGCAATGCCGAGAAACACAAAGTGCGGCATGCCGGGGATGATGCCCAGCACGAACATGATGGTGGCGGTAATGGCCAGCACCCGTGGCGAGGCAAACAACTGGCCGACGATCTGCTTGCCGATGTCGGTGTCCTTGCCCACGCGCGAGACCACCATGGCCGCGGCCACCGAGATCAAGAGGCCCGGAATCTGCGCCACCAGCGCATCACCGACGGCCAGCAGGATGTAGGTGTTGGCCGCCTCCGTGGCGCTCAGGTCGTGCTGCAGCACGCCCACCGTCAGGCCGCCAAAGATGTTGATGAGCAGAATCAATATGCCCGCCACGGCATCGCCGCGCACGAACTTGGAGGCACCGTCCATGGAGCCGAAGAAGTCGGCTTCCTCGCCGATTTCGGCACGGCGGCGCTTGGCTTCCTTTTCGTCGATCAGGCCTGCGTTCAGGTCGGCGTCCACCGCCATCTGCTTGCCGGGCATGGCGTCCAGGGTGAAGCGTGCCGACACTTCGGCAATGCGCTCGGAGCCCTTGGTCACCACCACAAAGTTGATCACCACCAGAATCGCAAACACGATCAGGCCGACGGCAAAATTGCCGCCAATCAGGAAGTGGCCAAAGGCCTCGATCACGGCACCGGCCGCACCCTGGCCGGTATGGCCTTCAAGCAGCACCACCCGGGTGGAGGCCACGTTGAGCGACAGGCGCATCAGTGTGGTGAGCAGCAAGACGCTGGGGAAGGCGGCAAAGTCCAGCGGCTTGACCATGTAGGCCGCCACCATCATCACCATCAGCGCGACAGCGATGTTGATGGTGAAAAAGGTGTCCAGCAAAATGGGCGGCAGGGGCAGCACCATCATGGCCAAAATGGCCACCACCAGCAGCGGCGCAGAGGCGCCCTGCACCACGCTGGCGTTCTGGCTGTACCACTGCTGCAGGCTTTTCAGCTGGGCGTTCATGCGGTCACCGCTTTCAGGGTTTTGGAGTGCGGATCAAGTTCCGGCGGCACAAAGGGTTGCGGCACCTCGTCGGGCATGGGGCCCTGGCCGTTCAGCGCGGCGCGCAGGCGGTACACATAGGCCAGCACCTGGGCCACGGCGGTGTAGAGCGCCGAGGGAATGGCCTGGTCGAGCTCGGCATTGGCATACAGGGCGCGCGCCAGCATGGGCGACTGCAGCACCGGAATGGCGTGGTTCTTGGCGATGTCGCGGATTTTGAGGGCCAATAAATCGCTGCCCTTGGAGATGACCTGGGGCGCGGCCATGGTCTTTTCGTCGTAGCGGATGGCCACGGCGTAGTGGGTCGGGTTCATCACCACAAAGTCGGCCTTGGGCACGGCGGTGACGCTGCTGCGCTGGGCCATTTCGCGCTGCTTTTGTTTTTGTTTTTGCTTGATCTGCGGGTTGCCTTCGCTCTCCTTGCTTTCTTGTTTCACCTCCTGGTGCGACATCTTCATCTCGCCCATGTGCAGGAACTTTTGCAGCGGCACATCCACCAGGGCGGCCAGCAGCAACACCAGCAGCATCAGGCCCAGGCCATTGGTGAGCCACTGCACCAGGTGCGCCACGGCCGAGGCCGAGGGCTGCAGCAGCAAGGAGGCGATGGGCACCAGGCCGTTGCGCACAAACAGGGTCGCCACGGTGCCCAGGATGCAGGTGAGCAGCAGCATCTTGGCGGTGGTGACCAGGCGCTTCTTGCTGACCAGGTTGGCAAAGCCCGAGATCGGGTTCAGGCGGCTGAGGTCGGGGATGAGCGGCGTGAGGCTGCTGACCCAGCCGCCCGAGGCAATGGCGGCGATGATGGCAGCCACCGCAATCAGGGCGGCAAAGCCGATGGAGCCCGAGAGGCCAATCGTCACGGCGTCCATCAGGCGCGGGAACACGGTGCCGGTGTTGGCCAGGGTGCTGGAGTCGAAGTGCAGCTGGCGCTGCATGTCCATGCGCAGGTGCTCAAAGAGTTGGGGGGAAAGCACCATGATGGCCACCGCGCCCACACCCAGCACGGCCAGGTGCGAGAGGTCTTGCGAGCGGCTGACCTGGCCTTCGCCACGGGCTTTGTCAAGCTTGCGCTGCGAGGCGGGTAGATTGCGGTCTTGGCTTCCGGATTCCATGGTGTGAACATCTGTTGTTCACACCATTGTCGTGAGGCCCCCCTGCTTCTAAAGGGCAAATAGCAGGGGAAAAGGGCGCTTGTTCAAAACCCCAGGCTGGCCAATAAATCGTCGACCTGGGACTGGTCGGTCACCACGTCCGGATTGCCGGTTGCGTCCACCACCGGGCCGTCCAGCGCCGGGGTGTAGGGCTCGTGGCTGCCGGGGTTTTTAACCACCGCGTCGGGCGGCGCGGTTTGTATCAGCAGCTGCACCAGCTGCTCTTCGATGGTGGCGGCCAGGTTCACCACCTTGGCAATCACCTGGCCGGTGAGGTCATGGAAGTCCTGCGCCATCATGATGGCCGTCAGGCTCTCGTCGACCTTGCGGCTGGCGCGGTCCACGTCTTCAATGAAGTTCATCACATGGCCCTTGGCCACCGCGGCCACCGGATCCTTGACGATGAGTTCTCCGATGCGGCGGGTCTCGCTGGCGATGAAGTCGTGCTGGGCTTTGGCCTGGTCGACCTGGTTGAGCACCTTTTCTGCCGCCTCGCCCGTCAGGCGGGCGATGTAGGACAGGCGGCTCTTGGCGTCGGGCAGTTCACCGGCCCAGTTTTGCACCTTGGCCGTCAGGCCCAGGCCGTTGAGGGAGTCATGCAACTGGCGCGTCAGCGCGCCCAACTGCTGGTGCACATCTGCTGCCGTGGCGGTTGCCGGATCGACGGCTGTGGAGCCTTGCGTGGCCATGCTTATTTCAGCCCGACTTTGGTCAGGATGTTGTTGACCTTGTCTTCCAGCGTGGCCTTGGTAAAGGGTTTGACGATGTAGCCCGCCGCACCCTGCTGGGCCGCCATGACGATGTCTTCCTTGCGGGCTTCGGCGGTCACCATCAGCACCGGCAGGTGCTTGAGCTTGTCGTCCTTCTTGATCTCGCCGAGCAGCTGGAAGCCGTTCATGTTGGGCATGTTGATGTCGCTGACGACAAAGTCAAACGTGCTGTTGCGCAGCTTTTGCAGGGCAATCACGCCGTCTTCCGCCTCGTCTGCATCGGCATAGCCGCTTTCTTTGAGCAGGTTGCGCACGATGCGGCGCATGGTGGAAAAGTCATCGACGATTAGGAAGCGTAATTCTTTGGACATGACATGCTCTTTCGAGGTCGATTTTTCTGTTGATGGCAAGTATGACCGAAATTTTCGGTCACTACGGTACCGTTTTGGGGGCCGGGGCCGAAGCGGGAGCTGGGGCTTCGGGTTCGCCGGGCTCGGCCTGCGGCGTGCCCAGCAGGCGCTCCTGCGCTTCCTTGGTCATCACCAAAAGGCTGATGCGCCGGTTGGTGGGGGCGTTGGGGTTCTCGGGGTCATACGGCAGGCTGGAAGCCATGCCCACCACCCGCGCCAGCTTGTCCTCGGGCATGCCCGCAACCATCAGTTCGCGCCGGGCCGCGTTGGCCCGGTCGGCGGAAAGTTCCCAGTTGCTGTAGCCGCGCGCCGGGTTGCCAAAGTTTTGGCGGTCGGTGTGGCCGTCCAGGCTGATCTTGTTTTCCACATCCATCAGGGCCACGCCGATTTCACGCAGGATGTCGCGCATGTAGGGTTTGACGTCGGCGCTGCCGCTGTCGAACATGGGGCGCTTCTGGTCGTCCACGATCTGGATCTGCAGGCCGTCCGGGGTGAGCTGCAGCTTGATCTGGTTGCTGAATTCGGAGAGCTTGGCGTTGTTGGAGATGGCCGCGGCAATCTTGGCCCCCAGCGCCGAGAGGCGGCGCGAATCGGCTTTGGCCTCGGCGGCGCGGAACTGCTCGGTGGCCACCTTTTTGGCGCGCTTGTCTTCGCCATCGGCCTTGGAGGTCTGGCCCACGCTTTGCGTGATGTCGTTGCCGCCGCCATTGAGCAGGCTGTTGCTCGAGCCCGAGCCGCTGCCCCCGGCCAGCGCCACCTTGAGCGGTGACTGGAAGTAATCGGAGATGCCTTTCTTGTCGCCCTCGGAGGTGCTGCCCAGCAGCCACATGAGCAAAAAGAAGGCCATCATGGCGGTCACGAAGTCGGCGTAGGCAATCTTCCAGGCGCCTCCATGCACTGCGTGGCCGCCCTTCTTGACCCGCTTGATGATGATGGGCTGCAGTTTCTTGGCGTCCCCTGCCATAGTCAGATTCCCATGGCCTTATTTCTTCTTCACGAAGGCTTCGAGCTCGGCAAAGTTGGGCCGCTCGGTGGAGTACAGCACCTTGCGCCCGAATTCAATCGCGGTGGAGGGGTTGTAGCCCTGCATGCTGGCCAGCAGGGTGGTCTTGATGCACTGCAACTCTTTGCCCGACTCTTCCACCTTTTGCTCCAGCAGGCCGCCCAGCGGCTCGGCAAAAGCGTAGGCCAGCAAAATGCCCAAAAAGGTACCCACCAGCGCCGAGCCGATCATGCCACCCAGCACGGCCGGGGGCTGGCCCACCGAGCCCATGGTGTTCACCACACCCAGCACGGCGGCCACAATGCCGAAGGCCGGCAGGCCGCCCGCAATGCGCTGGATGGCAGCCACCGCGGCGTGCTCTTCGTGGTGGTGGGTCTCGATCTCGCTGTCCATCAGCGACTCGATTTCGTGGGCATTGAGGTTGCCCGAGACCATCATGCGCAGGTAGTCGGTGATGAACTCCACCACATGGTGGTCATGGCCCACCGTGGGGTATTTCTTGAAGATGGCCGAGTCGTGCGGGCTCTCGACATCGCTTTCAATCGCCATCAGGCCCTCTTTGCGGGCCTTTTGCAGGATGTCGAACATGAGGGCCAGCAAGTCCATGTAGCGGGCCTTGCTGTATTTGCTGCCCTTGAAGCAGGCGCCCAGGCCTTTGAGCGTGGCCTTGACCACCTTCATCTGGTTGTTGGCCAGAAAGGCGCCCACCGTGGCGCCGCCAATGGTCAGCATTTCCCAGGGCAGGGCATGCAAAATCACACTGATGTTGCCGCCGTGGATGATGAACACGCCGAAGACACATGCGAGGCAGACAAGCCATCCGATGATTACGAACATAGCGTGAGTGTGACAGCGGGGCCCGGGGGCCTAAGGTTTAAATTGGGTGGCTTTTGACGGCCTGTCCCCATCATATCGTCCCGCGGCGGGCGCCACTTGAATTCAGTGCAGCAAGATGCCGCCGTTGCCCGCTCCCTTGCCCGCGCGTGCCGGTGGCGCGCACAGGCCGCACTCGAAATGGCGGCTGTTCTCATACGCCTCCGACACAAAATGGCCGCCGCACTTGGAGCACTTGGTCATGGAGAGCATGTTGTTGTCGATGAACTTCACCAGGCGCCAGGCGCGGGTGATGGACAAGAGCGGCTCGACGCCGCAGGCGGCGATCTGCTCGGTGTAGAGCTTGTAGGCCTTCATGATGGCGTCGATGTCTTCCAGTGCGCTGACCTTGGTCAGGTACTCGTAGGTGTTCTGGAACAGCGAGGCGTGGATATTGGGCTGCCAGGTCAGGAACCACTCGGTGGAGAAGGGCAGCTGGCCCTTGCTGGGCGAGCGGCCTGCCACTTCCTTGTACAGGCGCAACAGGCGCTCGTAGGAGAGGTCGGTCTCGCTCTCCAACACCTGCAGGCGCGCGCCCAGGTTGATGAGCGCAACCGCACGCTCGACTTGCTTGGAATCATTGAGTACGCTTTTGGTGGCCATGGTGCTGCTCTCGGAATATTTATGGAAGTGGCTTACAAGGCTTCGGCAAAGCGCCCGGCCATCAGGATGCTGGCGTGCAACTTGGTGGTGGCGTCGTTGTCGACCTTGGTGGCGGTGTGGTTGGTGAGCAGGTTCCAGACCACTTCATCGTCCATGCGGAAGCGGCACAGCAGCATGTTGCCGGAGGCGATCTTGAAGATCTGCGCGGGCGAGAGGGCGCCGATCATGGTGGCCGACTCTTCCGACATGCCCAGGCGGAACAGGGCCTCGGCCTTGTCCTGGCGGATCAGGTTCTGGGCCAGCATCAGGTAGGTCAAATTGGCTTCCCGGATTTCAGAAAGAATTTGCTCGTTGGTCATGGCGGGCTCCAGAAGTGATGCATGTATGTAGGGGGTGAACAGCATCTATTCATTTGCCGCTCACCATGGATGCAATTCTGAAACGGTGCCTTGGGTACTTGAATCAGTGAATGGATGGTTCGCGTGTCAGCGTGGCTGTGCCGGTGTGTAAGGGTTCTTCCTACAGACCTGCCTGCCCGCGCGAACTGGGGTGCAAATTCCCCCTTGTTTTGTCCCTTGCCCCCCGCTTTTCGGCATAAAGTGGCTTCACTTAAATGGATGGAGGGCGGTGCGATGAAAGCGGTCATTCTTGCCGGTGGGCTGGGAACGCGTATTTCCGAGGAAACCCACCTCAAGCCCAAGCCCATGGTCGAGATTGGCGGCAAGCCCATCCTCTGGCACATCCTCAAGAGCTACTCGGCCCATGGCGTGAACGATTTCATCATCTGCTGCGGCTACAAGGGCTATGTCATCAAGGAGTACTTTGCCAATTACTTCCTGCACATGTCGGACGTGACCTTCGACATGGCCGCCAACAAGATGGAAGTGCATGAGCGCCATGCCGAGCCCTGGCGTGTGACGCTGGTGGATACCGGCGACGACACCCAGACCGGCGGGCGCCTCAAACGCGTGGCGCCCTATCTGCAGGGCGAAGAGGCGTTTTGTTTTACCTACGGTGACGGTGTGGCGGATGTGGATGTCAAAGCCAGCATTGCCTTCCATCGGGCGCACGGCAAGCTCGCCACCATCACGGCGGTGCAACCCCCCGGGCGCTACGGCGCCCTGCAGCTCGATGGCAGCCGGGTCGGCGGCTTCAGCGAGAAGCCGCGCGGCGACGGCGGCCTGATCAATGGCGGCTACTTTGTGCTCTCACCCAAGGTGTTCTCCTACATCCAGGGTGATGCCACGCCCTGGGAGGCCAAGCCCCTGGAGACACTGGCGAGCGAGGACCAACTCATGGCCTTCGAGCACCAGGGCTTCTGGCAGGCCATGGACACGTTGCGCGAAAAGACCATGCTGGAAGACCTGTGGCAGTCCGGCAAGGCGCCCTGGAGGGTTTGGTAATGCCGGTGGAGCGCTCGTTTTGGCACGGCAAGCGGGTGCTGGTCACCGGCCACACCGGCTTCAAGGGCAGCTGGCTCGCGCACTGGCTCAAAACCATGGGGGCCTCGGTGTGCGGCCTGTCCCTGTCACCCAAGACCAGCCCCAACCTGTTTGATCTGGCCGGCGTGGGGGATGGCATGGACCACCATTGCGTCGACATCCGGGACGCGCAGGCGGTCAGCCGCGTGGTGCAGCAGCACAGGCCGCAGATTGTGTTGCATCTGGCAGCGCAGGCGCTGGTGCGGGCCAGCTACCGGGATCCGCTGGAAACCTTTGCCACCAATTTCATGGGCACGGCGCATGTGCTGGACGCCATTCGCAGCACAGACAGCGTCCGCGTGGCCGTGATGGTGACCACCGACAAGGTCTACGAGAACCGCGAGAGCTTTCATGCCTACCGCGAAACCGATGCACTGGGCGGACACGATCCGTATAGCGCCAGCAAGGCGGCGTCCGAGTTGCTCATTGCCAGCTTTCGCAATGCGTTTCTGGCCCAGCGCGGCGTGGCCGTGGCAAGCGCCCGTGCGGGCAATGTCATCGGTGGCGGCGACTGGTCCGAAGACCGTCTGATTCCGGATGCCATGCGCGCCTGGCAGGCCGGTGACACCCTGCATATCCGCAGCCCCCATGCGGTGCGGCCCTGGCAGCATGTGCTGGAGCCGCTGGCGGGCTATATGGGCCTGGCGCAGGCGCTGTGGAGCAAGCCCGAGCTGGCCGGAGCCTTCAACTTTGGCCCGCACGTGCATGAATCCGCCACCGTGGCGGAGTTGCTCACCCTTGCACAGCAAACCTTCCCGCAGGGCGCGGTGGCCTATGAAAGACAGGATCAGGCCCTGCACGAGACCTCCCTCCTGACGCTGGAGACCTCCAAGGCCCGGCATGTGCTGGACGTGCGGCCCCGCTGGAGCCTGCACCAGTCGGTGACCCGCACCATGCAGTGGTACCAACAACAGGCCAGTGGCGTGCCGGCGGCCGAGCTGGTGGCAGCCGACATACGCGACTACGAGGCCGCTCTGTGAGCCGCTTCAGCATCCAGTGCCCACCCCTTGAGGGGCTGCGGGTGCTGCAACGCCACAAGATCAGCGACCAGCGGGGTTTCCTGAGCCGCATCTTTTGTGCCGACGAACTGCAGGCCGCAGGCTGGCACCAGCCCATTGCCCAGATCAACCACACCTGCACGCTGCAGCGCGGAACCATCCGCGGCTTGCATTTTCAGCACCCGCCCCATGCCGAGCTGAAGCTGGTTTCCTGCGTGCGCGGTTCGGTGTTTGACGTGGCCGTGGACCTGCGCGCGGGTTCGCCCACTTACCTGCAATGGCATGGCGAGGTGCTGTCGGCCGACAACCAGACCGCCCTGCTGATTCCGGCCGGTTTTGCCCACGGCTTCCAGACGCTGGAAGACGGCTGCGAACTGCTGTACTGCCACTCGCATGTCTACCATCCCGAAAGCGAAGGCGGCCTCAATGCCATGGACAGCACCCTGGCCATTGCCTGGCCGCTGGGCGCTGGCGAGCGCTCGGCGCGCGATACCGGCCTGCCATCTGTTGCACCCACTTTTCAGGGCATATTGCTGTGAACCAACACCCCACCCGATCCATGCCATGCAGGCATTGCGCCGCGGAGGTGACCCAGGTCTTTGCCGACCTCGGCACCTCACCCCCGTCCAACGCCTACCTGAGGACCCAGGACTTGCATGCCCCCGAAGCCTGGTACCCGCTGCGCGTGCTGGTGTGCAACCAATGCTGGCTGGTGCAAACCGAGGACTTCGCCGACGCCGACCAGCTGTTTTCAGCTGACTATGCCTACTTCAGCGGCTTCTCCAGCAGCTGGCTGGCGCATGCCAGGCGCTATGTGGGTGATGCCATTGCGCGTTTCGGGCTGAACCCGCAAAGCCTGGTGGTAGAGGTGGCAGCCAATGACGGCTATTTGCTGCAGTACGTGCAAGAGGCGGGCATTCCCTGCCTGGGTGTGGAGCCCACGGCCAGCACCGCCGCCGCTGCCCGCGCCAAGGGCCTGAGCATCGTCGAGCGGTTTTTTGGCGTGGCGCTGGCCCGGGAATTGGTGGCGCAAGGGCAATCCGCAGACCTGATGGTGGCCAACAACGTGCTGGCCCATGTGCCCGACATCAATGACTTTGTGGCGGGCTTTGCCACCCTGCTCAAACCCCGGGGTGTGGCCACCTTCGAGTTTCCGCACCTGCTGACGCTGGTCCAGAAAAACTATTTCGACACCCTGTACCACGAGCATTTTTCCTATCTGTCGCTGTCAGCGGTAAGCACCATTTTCCTGGCCAATGGGCTGACCGTGGTTGATGTGGAAGAGCTTGAAACGCATGGTGGCAGCCTGCGCATTTATGCCCGCAGAACGGACAGCCTGCAGGCAGACGCGGTATCTGGAGCGGTGTCGCCCCGCGTGGCGGCGCTGGCGCGTGTGGAGCAGGCGGCCGGCGTGGAGACCGCGGCCTTCTATGCCCGGCTGCAAGCGCAGGCCGAAACCGTGGCCCACGAGTTGCTGGGCTTCCTGGTCGATGCCAAACAGCGCGGAAAAAAGGTGGCGGCCTATGGCGCCGCCGCCAAGGGCAACACCCTGCTGAACTTTGCCGGCGTGCGGCCCCATTTGCTGGCCTACGTGGTGGACCTCAACCCTGCCAAGCAAAACAAGTTTCTGCCCGGCAGCCGCATCCCCATCGTGGACGAGCAACACCTCAGGAACGACAAACCCGACTACGTGCTGATCCTGCCCTGGAACCTCGGCGCCGAAGTGCAGCAGCAGCTCGATTACATCAAGGCCTGGGGTGGGCGCCTCTTTGTTGCATTGCCCGAACTCAAGGAGCTGCCATGAAGGAAGCCCGCATTCCGCTGGCCAAACCGTCCATCACCGAACTGGAGGTGGCGTACGCCGGTGACGCCGCAGCCAATGGCTGGGGCGACCGCTGCTATGACTACCTGACCCGTTTTGAAGCGGGCTTTGCCGCCCACATGGGCTCGGGCTATGCCATTGCCACGTCGAGCTGCACCGGCGCCCTGCACATGGGCATGGCCGCCATGGGCATCGGCCCGGGCGACGAGGTGATACTGGCCGACACCAACTGGATTGCCACCGTGTCGCCCATCGTCCATCTGGGCGCCACGCCGGTGCTGGTGGACATCTGCCCTGACACCTGGTGCATTGACCCGGCGGCGGCAGAGAAGGCCATCACGCCCGCCACCAAGGCCATCGTGGCCACCCATCTTTACGGCAACCTGTGCGACCTCGATGCACTGCGGGCGATTGCCGACAGACATGGCATCGCGCTGATCGAGGACGCCGCCGAGGCCGTAGGCTCCACCTACCGGGGGGCGCCCGCGGGCAGCGTGGGCGTCTTCTCCGGCTTCTCCTTCCATGGCTCCAAGACCATGACCACGGGGGAAGGCGGCATGTTCTTCACCCCGTCCGAGGCCTTGTATGAAAAGGTGCTGACGCTGTCCAACCACGGGCGCTCGCGCAAAGAGGCCAAGCAGTTCTGGCCCGAGGTGGTGGGCTACAAATTCAAGATGTCCAACATCCAGGCGGCGCTGGGCTGCGCCCAACTCGAGCGCGTGCAAGCACTCGTGGCGCGCCGCCGCGAAATCCTCCATCTCTACCAGGAGCGCCTGTGCGGCCTGCCCGGCATCCGCATGAATCCGGAACTGGCGGGCACGCGCATCGGCGCCTGGATGCCCACCGTGGTGTTCGGTGCAGAGAGCGGGGTCTTGTCATCCACCGTGATTCCGGTTTTCCAGGGGCGCAACATCGATGCCCGGGTGTTCTTTCACCCCCTGTCGAGCCTGCCCATGTTCGAGGGTCTGGCCCACAATCCGCATGCGATTGACATTGCCGCGCGGGCCATCAACTTGCCGAGCTTTCACGACATCACGCTGCAGGAAATCGACCGCGTGGCCGAGGTGGTGCGGAGCGTCCTGCATGCCTGAACGCGCCTTTGTGTGCTGGGGCGCGGGCGGCCATGCCCAGGTGATTGCCGAGCTCATGGCGCGCAACGGCGACCGCCTGGTGGCGCTGGTCGACGGCGCCGTGGTGCAGTCCTTCATGGACGGCGTGCCGCTGCTTCGCGATGCACAGGCGCTCGATATCTGGCTGCAAGCGCGCGGAGAGGGCCCGGTGCTCAGCGCCGCGGTGGCGATTGGCCGCTGCGGCCCGGACCGCATGCAGAGCCTGCAATGGCTGCGCGCGCGCGGCATGGAAGCCCCGGCGCTCTGTCACCCGCTGGCCAGCATTTCTCCTTCGAGCACGCTGGGCATGGGCAGCCAGGTGCTGGCCTTTGCCCTGGTAGCCGCACAGGCCCGCGTGGGCGATGCCTGCATCCTCAACCACAAAGCCAGTGTGGACCACGAGTGCGTGCTGGAGGAGGGCGTGCACCTGGCCCCGGGTGCCACTCTGTGCGGCTGCGTGCATATCGGAAAAAATGTGTTTGTAGGCGCAGGCGCGGTGGTAATGCCGCGTTTGCACGTGGGCGAAAATGCCGTGATTGGTGCCGGGGCGGTGGTCACGCGCAATGTGCCTGCAGGGGCCACCGTGGCTGGCAATCCTGCCCGCGCAGTGTGAAAAAACTCTTTTGAAAAAGGCAAAAAACCATGAACCCCATTGAACAGTTCAACCAGGAACGTCAGGCCCGCGTGGCCGCTTACGCCAAGGACACGGACTTCAGGCAGCTGTCCAACGCCTGGCTCGAGGCCTCCATGCGCAAGCAATATGTGTACAACTTTGACTGGATGGGGCGCCCCATCATCCAGTACCCGCAAGACATGGTGGCCGTGCAGCAGCTGATCTGGACAGTGCGCCCCGATGTGGTGATCGAGACCGGCATTGCGCACGGTGGCTCGCTGGTGCTGTCGGCCTCCATGCTGGCCATGCTGGACCTGTGTGACGCGATCGAGCAGGGCGTCTCGATCGACCCGCGCGCCTCGGCGCGCAAGGTGATTGGCGTGGACATCGATATCCGTGCGCACAACCGCGAAGCGATTGAGGCCCACCCCATGGCCAGCCGCATCCGCATGGTGCAGGGCTCCTCGGTGAGTGACACGGTGGTGGGCCAGGTGCGGGATCTGGTGGGCGATGCCAAACGGGTGATGGTGTTTCTGGATTCCATGCACACCCACGCGCATGTGCTGGCCGAGCTCAATGCCTACGCGCCCATGGTCACCAGCGGCAGTTACTGCGTGGTGTTTGACACCTTTGTGGAAGACATGCCGCCCCACTTCTTTGCCGACCGCCCCTGGGACCAGGGCAACAACCCCAAGACGGCGGTGCACGCCTGGCTGCCCGCGCACCCCGAGTTCACGGTGGATGCCGCCCTGGAGAACACCCTGATGGTGAGCGTGGCGCCTGAAGGCTTCTTGTTACGTGCCTGAAGCGGCGGGGCTGGCCTGGTAGAGCTGGCCATCCACCACGTTGTGCATGTAGCCAAAGATGTTGGTGGGGATCGCGTGCTGGTAGTCCTGCTCCAGGCGCTTGGTGAGCAGGTAGCTGCCCAGGCGCTCGTTGCAGAAGCTCACGGCGCGGCGTTGCTCGGCATCCAGACAGACCGGCCGGTGCTGTTGCAGGAAGGCCATGGCCACGGCGGAGACCTTTTCCAGGATCTCCAGGAAGACCGGAACCGGGTAAATGCCAAACTCGATGCCGCCCGGAATCATGTGGGTGCTGTTGAAGAAGGCCAGCGTCTCCTGCTCGCTGATGACGCCCAGCTCCGTCGCAATGGCGGTGTAGCGCAGCAGGTCGGTGCCACGGTGGCAGTTGGCGTATTGCGCATACAGGTTGCCCAGCGCCAGGGGCTGCGGCAGCAAATAGGGTGTGGTGACTTCCGCGTGGATCGCATCCAGATCGAGCGCTGCGGCATCCGCGCGCGCCACCAGATACAGGCCGGGATAATTTTTGGCCTCGGTGCCCATGGGCCTGCAGGCCATGAACTTGCGGTATTGCAGGATGCTGATGCTGTCTCCGGGGGACCAGTCGATCAGCTTGCTTTTCAGCATGAGGTAGGCGGCAAAGGTGCCGGCCGATCCCCCTAAAAGCGAGTGCCAGGTGTCGAGTTCCGGCGAGATGCTGTTCAGGGCATGGACCGTGTGCGGGCCGTGCGTTTCCACCTGGGCCGTGCCCAGCCAGATCACCGGCACATGCGCGGGAATGGGCAGCTCGAAGGCCTTGTGGCCAATGCAGACCTGGCGGATCACGCTGGCAGGCCGCTCGGGCTCCGGGTCCTGCCATTTGTCCAGGTACATCTGGTACTTGTCCGCCCAGCCCGGCGAGCCATATGCGCCCACACTTTGGTGGGTGAGTGCCACCGGCCAGGTGCCCAGGTGCAGATGGGCCTCCGATGCGGTGCGACAGAAATCCAGGTCATAAAAGTGGAAGTCGAACTGGCTGTCGAAGCGCACGCCACTGGTCTGCAGGGTGCCGCTGCGGGCAGCCATGAACATGCCATCGAGCAGCAGGCATTCGGCGGGGCTTGGTCCGTAGGAGCAGACCTGCCCATGCGCGTTCTTGCCGTGGCTCACGCGTCCGCTCAGGTTGGACTTTTCGTCCCAGATGAAGCGTGCATCGGCAAAAGGCCAGGCCGCCTGGCGTGCCATTCTGCGGCGGTTGCCTGCCACACCAATCACATCAAACCGGGCCAGGCCCGCCACGATGCTGTCGACCAGAAAGGGCTCATCCAGCCAGACGTCGTCATGGATGAAGACCAGCACCTCGTCACCTGCAGCCTGCGCGATGGCGCGGTTGAAAATGTCCGGCAGCCCTTGCCGGTTTTCGAAGGCCACCGAGAGGGACAGGCGGGCGTCGACGGCCATGTGCTGTTGCATGGATTGGCCCAGCGCAGACTGCTGCCAGAAATCGGCCTCTGAGAGTTTGGTGGCGCTCACCAGATGGATCCGCGTGCGATCCGTTGCGGTCTGGGCGTTGGCCTGGCCCACCGCCGGAATGCCCAGGCTCGCAGCTGGCTGGTCCGCACACCAGGCCGACCACATGCTGCGCAGGCTGGCCTCCAGATGCAGGGCAAACTGCTGCGGCTGGCCCAGGTGGGAGCGGACAAAGCGGCCACGCAGGTCCGACCGAATGGCCTGCAGCTGCTCTGTGTCACTGGCCAGGCGCACCCCGGTTTCCACAAAATCATCAATGCCTGTGGCCACCAACGCCGACAGACCGAGCTGCTGCAACAGGGACGCACCAAAGCGGCTGGCTGGCGCGTCGCCCACCAGGCTGAGTGTGGGCACACCCATCCAGGCGGCATGGGCTGTGGTGGCACCACCGCCGTGGGGGAAAGTGTCCAGGCACAGGTCAATCTGGTGGTGCTGCTCCAGGTAAGCGGCCATGTCCACGCGCGGCACAAAGCGGATGCGCTCAGCGGCTATGCCATGGGCCGCAAAGGTGTCTTCAAGCGCCTGCCGACTGCCTTCATTGATGCCGCCCATCAGCAGCCGCGACGTGGGCAGGCGCTGCATCAGCAGGGACCACAGCGCCACCACCGCGTCATTGACCTTGCTGACGCGGTTGAAGCTGCCAAAGGTGATGTATCCATTGGCCAGGGCGGGCAGGGTGTTGACGGGGGGCGCCTGTGCGTCGGGTTCATAGACCACGGCTGAGGGCAGGTAAGCCAGTTGTTCGCTGAACTGCCATTCGTGTGCGCCCTGGGGCAGCCAGTGTTCGTCGCACAGGTAGTAATCCATGGCCTGCAGGCCGCTGCTGCCCAGGTAGCCCACCCAGCCCACCTGCACCGGGGCCGGTTTCAGGGCGAAGCTGAGCAGGCGGTTGCGCGCGGTGTGGCCGGAGAGGTCAATCAGGACGTCGATGCCGTCGGCGCGGATCTGCCGGGCCAGGTCCTCGCTGTCCAGGGCTGCCACCTGGCGCCATTGGGCAAAGTACCAGCGCAGGCGCTGCGTGACTTCGTCCTCTTCCACGCGCGTGGAGTAGGCGTGCAGTTCCAGCAGGGGCCGGGTGGAGAGGGCCTTGAAGGCGGGCTCCAGAAAGTGGGTGAGCGCGTGGCCACAGAAGTCGCCCGAGACAAAGCCGACTTTGAGCTTGCGCTGGGGGTCTTTGCTGTTGCTGTGTGCGGCCCACTGGCTGCGCAGCGGCGCTTCAAACACCTCACCAAAAGCCATGTGCTCGGCGATGAGGTCTGTGGGCTCCACCAGCACGTCGTGGTTCATCAGGTACAGCACATTGCTGTGGGCCACAGCGCGGCGTGGCTCGTGGGCCATGTCGGCTTTGTAGTAGCAGGCCTGGGCGGGCGAGTTCTTGCCTTGCGCTTCCAGTGCGTTGCCCAGTTGGATCCAGGCGCTTGCATCCTGCAGGTCGGTGGCCAGCGCCTGGCGGCTGGTGGCCTCGGCCTCAACGCTCTGGCCCTGCAGGCGCAGCACGGTGGCCAGGTTGACCATCGCCTTGGTGTAAGCGGGGTGGATGGCCAGGGCCTGGCGCAAGGCCTGCGCGGCTTCCTCCAGCCGGCCCAATGACAGCAGTGCCACGCCCAGGTTGTTGTGCGCCACGGGGTCTGCGGGTGCAGCGGCCATGGCCTGCTGCAGCCAGGGCAGGGCCTCGTCAAAGCGCTGCTCTGCCAGCAGGGTTTGCAGGTCCGGCGGCTCTGGGGTGGCGCCGAACGCAGGCTGGCCTGCTGGCTCTGCCAAGGGTGCTGCGGCAGCAGGCAGGCCCATGGTGTCTGGCGGCAGGTCATGGCACCAGCGCCGCCACATGGCGCGCAGCAGCTCTGCAAAATCATCGGCAAAGGCCTGCGGTTGGCCCATGCGTGTGGAGGTGAAACGCTGGCGCAGGGTGGCGCGTAGCTCGGCCAACTCAGTCACGTGCTCGGACCAGTACACGCCCTGCGCGATATACGAATCGATGCTGTCGGCAATGAAGCTGTCCAGCCCCAGGATGTGCATTTCGGTGGGGCCAAAGCGGCTGGCCGGGGTTTCACCGGCCAGGCACAGGGTGGGCACGCCCATCCAGGCGGCGTTGGCGTTGGTGGCGCCGCCGCCATAGGGGAAGGTGTCCAGGCAAAAGTCGACCTGGTGGTGCATGGCCAGGTATTCCTGGATGTTGGCGCGCGGGAAGAAGGTCAGGCGGTTGATGTCCACGCCGTGCTCCATGAAGCGCCGGAACAGCTCGGCCTGGCGCTCGGGTGCAATGCCGCCCAGCACCATGCGGGCTGTGGGCACGGCCTGCAGCAGCATGGACCACAGCGCAATCACCGAGGGGTTGAGCTTGTTGGGCCGGTTGAAGCTGCCAAAGGTGATGTACCCATTTTCCAGGGCAGGCAGCGCATTGACCTCGGCCGCATACGGGCTGGCCTGGAAGGTCACGGCGGAAGGCAAATAAGCCATTTTTTCGGTGAACTGCCAATCGAGCTGGCCTGGCGGCACCCAGAAGGCGTCGCACAGAAAATAGTCCATGGCCTGCAGGCCGGTGCTGCCCAGGTAGCCCAGGTAGCTGGCCTGCACGGGGGCGGGCTTGCGCGCAAAGGTCAGCAGGCGGTTGTGCGCGGTGTGGCCCGAGAGGTCGATCAGGATGTCGATCTGGTCGGCGCGGATCTGCTCGGCCAGGGCCTCTTCGCTCAGGTCCACCGCCTTGGTCCAGCGGTGGAAATGCTGGCGCAGGCGCAGCGTGGTCGCGTCCTCAAAGATGTGGCTGTAGTAGGCGTGCAGCGTGAGCTCGGGCCGGGCTGCCAGACCCGCAAAGAGCGGCTCCAGGAAGTTGGTCAGGGCGTGGTCGTACAGGTCGCCAGAGACAAAGCCGATGCGCAGGGACCGCTCGGGGTTTTTGTCGTTGCCGTGGGGGCGGCGCTGGGCCTGGAGTTTGGGCTCGAACAACTGGCCAAACAGCAGGTGTTCGGCATGCAGTTCGTCGGGCGGCGTCTGCACGTCCAGGCTCAATGAAAAGAGCAGGTTGCTGCGCGCGGCGGCCCAGTCTTCTTTCAGGGACAGAGCCTTGCGGTAGGCCTCCTTGGCCTCGCTGCCATAGCCCTGGTCTTTCAGGCAGATGGCCAGGTTGTTGTAGGCCTCGGCCCAGTTGGGCTTGGCTTCCAGCGCCTGGCGATAAAAAGTCTCGGCCTCGGCGTACTTGCCCTGGGCGTGCAGGGCGTTGCCCAGGTTGTTTTGCGCAATCACCATGTCCGGCTTGAGCGCCAGCGCCTGCCGGCAATACTGTTCGGCCTGCGGGAACAGCCCCATCAACTTGAAGATGTTCGACAGGTTGTTGTAGGCCATGGGGTTGTTGGGCTGCAGGCCGAGGGCCTGCAGGTAGCTGCGCACGGCTTCGTCAAACAGGCCTTGCTGTTGCAGCTCGGCTGCCAGGTTGAAGTGCGCCTCATAGTCTTTGGGCCTGCGCTGGGTGGTGTGCCTTTGCACATCGAGCGCTTCTTCCACACGGCCGAGCTGGCGCAGCGCGCCGCCCAGGTATTTCCAGCCCGCGCCGTGCTCGGGGAAGTCGAGCGTGAGCTGGCGCGCCAGTGCCTCCACCTGCGCGTGCTCCTGGCGCGCGTGCAGGTTGATGAGGCGCTCCAGTGCTTCGTCCGGGGGTTCGGTTGCAGACGGCAAGGTCTTTGCAACGGCACTGGCCTCCACCACAAACGATTCTGCAGGCAGGCCCTGGCACCAGCGTTGCCACACCGTGCGCAGCATGGCCTCGAAGTGGTTCGCGTAGGCCAGCGTCTGCCCCAAGGGAGATTGGCTGAAGCGTTCGCGCAAGCCCGCGCGCAGCTCCGCCAGTTCGGCGGTATGCGTGGCCCAGTACAGGCCCTTTTCAATGAAGTCTTCGATGCTGTCGGCCACAAAGGCGTCCAGCCCCAGGTGGTGCATTTCGGCCGCACCCAGGCGGCTGGCCGGCAGTTCACCGGCCAGGGTCAGGGTGGGCACGCCCATCCAGGCGGCATGCGCGCTGGTGGCGCCGCCGCAGAAGGGAAAGGTGTCCAGGCAAAAGTCCACCTGGTGGTGCAGCGCCAGGTAATCGGTCTGGACGGTACGGTCAAAGAAGGTCAAGCGCGCGGCGGCCACGCCCTGGGCTGCAAAGCGCCGGATCAACGCGGCGCGGTCGGCCTCGGCAATGCCGCCGAGCTTGAGCTGCGCGTCGGGCACCTGGTTCAACAGCAGGGACCACAGCGCAATCACCGCGTCGTTGATCTTGTTGGGCCGGTTGAAGCTGCCAAAGCTGATAAAACCATTGGCCAGCGCGGGCAAGGCGCTTACCGGGGGCGCGCTGGCGTTGGGCTCGAACACCACGGCGCTGGGCAGGTAGGCCAGCTTTTCCAGGAACTGCCAGTCCAGCTGGCCCGGCGGGATCATGGTGGGGTCGCTGATGTAGTAGTCCATGGCCTGCAGGCCGGTGGTGCCCAGGTAGCCCAGCCAGGACATCTGGATGGGCGCCGGTTTGCGGGCAAAGGTCAGCAGGCGGTTCAGCGCGGTGTGGCCATTCACGTCCACCAGGATGTCGATGGCATCTGCGCGGATGCGCTGCTCCAGCGCCGCCTCATCCAGCGCGGCCACATCGTGCCAGTGCTGGAAGTAGCTGCGCATGCGGGCCGTCACCGTGTCTTCTTTGGCATGCGTGTAGTACAGGTGCACTTCCAGCCCGGGCCTTTTGTTGAGCAGGCGAAACAGCGGCTCCAGGTAATTGGCCAGCGCGTGGTCGTAGGCGTCGGTGGAGACAAAACCAATCTTCAGGCAGCGCGCTGCCTCGCGGGTGTTGGCGTAATGGCCCCAGTGGCTGCGCCGTGCGGGCTCGAACTGCTGGCCGAACTGGCGGTGCATCTCCAGGTTGTCTTCTGCGCTGGTGTGCACGTCATGGCTCATCAGGTGCAGCATGTCGCTGAACATCACGGCCTGCGAAGGGTCCAGCGCCAGCGCGCGCCGGTAGCTGGCCACGGCCTCGGGGATCCGGTTTTTCAGCTCCAGCAGGTTGCCCAGGCTGAAGTGGGCCGCGGCATAGGCAGGGTCACTGGCCAGGGCGCTGCGGCAGTGTGCTTGCGCCTCTTCCAGCTGGCCTTGGCCGCGCAAAACCTTGCTCAGGTTGAAATGCGCTTTGGCGTAGCCCGGTGCGATGGCCAGCGCGTCGGTGAAGGCGACTGCGGCGGCCTCCAGTTGTTCCAGCCCCAGCAGGGCAGCGCCCAGGTTGTTGTGGCTCGAAGCGTCGTCGGGCAGCAGCGCAATGGCGCGTCGGCTGGCCTCTGCGGATTCTGCAAACTCGGCGCGCTGCAGCAGGAGGGCGCCCAGCACCTTCCAGGCGAATCCGTTGGCCGCAAAGCGCCCGGTCAAGGAGCTTGCCAAGGCCATCGCCGCATCCACCGCACCCTGCCTGAACAACTGCGCCAGCTCGTCGAGCTCACGCTGTTGGGGTTGGGGTGGCCGGGTCGTTTTGCGTTGGGTGCTTGGCATGGCCGATTATTGCTACTTCAGCAGCTGCAGCACCATTTGGGGCGAGGAGTTGGCTTGCGCCACCATCGCCGTGCCGGCTTGTTGCAGCACCTGGGCGCGCGACAGGTTGGCGGACTCAGCAGCGTAATCGGCATCCATGATGCGCCCACGTGCGGCAGCCGAGTTTTCGGCACCCACGCGCAGGTTGGTGATCACGGTGTCAAAGCGGTTTTGCGTGGCGCCCCAGGTGGCCCGTGCGCTGGTGACGGTGTTGATGTCCGCATCCAGCAACGAAATCTGCGAGAAGGCGGTGCTGTTGTCGGTGCCCAGTGAGGCGGTGGTGCCGGAGAAGCTGGAGCCGAACACGGTCAGGGTGTCGTTTTGTGATACCGCATTGGCACCCACCTGGAAGCTATAGGTTGTGGCTGCCGTGCCGATAACGATGGTGCCGTTGAAGGTGGTGGAGTTCGCAACGCGTGTGTTTTCTGCCGACAGCTGCTGGAACTCGTTGTCCAGCGACTGGATGTCGGTGGAGTTGTTGGTGCCGTTGGCGGCTTGGACTGCGAGTTCACGCATGCGCTGCAGGTTGTTGGAAATGGCGGCCAGTGCACCTTCAGCGGTTTGCGCCAGCGAGATGCCGTCGTTGGCATTGCGGATGGCCACGTTCATGCCGCGGGTCTGGGTGTCCATGCGCTCGGCAATGGCCAGGCCGGCCGCGTCGTCCTTGGCGCTGTTGACGCGCAGGCCGGAAGACAGGCGCGCCATGGACATTGACAGGGAGTTGGCGGAACCCGCAAGAGCGCGTTGGGCGTTCAGCGAGGCGATGTTGGTGTTGATGGTTGCCATTGATAGCTCCTAAAAAACTGCGAAGTCCGGAGCAAACGCAGATCTGAGTCAGCTCCCCGGGTCTTGTGAACAAGGTGAATGAATTCTGAACAGGGCCGCCCTGGCTGTAAGGCCGATAAAACGGAGAAAAACAGGCTTCTTCTGGCGATTGAAAGACCGGGCCGATGCCGGTTTTGAAAAAAAGACCTCAAGTTCCCCACCCCCGGCACCGAAAACATAGCTAACGGGTCAGCTTGAACGGCTCGTCGTCCGGTAGGTGCCACAAGGTGCTCCGGTCCTGAAGCCGGCCTCCGGGCTGGCGTTGCGATTGGCAGCAGTGCCGGATTTTTTATCTTTAAGGAGCCTCTCATGTCTGGTATCAACACAAACATCAACTCGCTGACCGCTCAGCGCAACCTGTCCATGTCAGCCAATTCGCTGTCGACCTCGATGGCACGTCTGTCATCGGGTCTGCGCGTCAATGGCGCCAAGGACGACGCCGCCGGTCTGGCCATTGCCGAGCGCATGGACACCCAGACGCGTGGCATGAACGTGGCCATCCGCAATGCGAATGACGCGATCTCGCTGGCGCAAACGGCTGAAGGCGCACTGGGTGCCATCTCCAACAACCTGCAGCGCATGCGTGAACTCGCCGTGCAGGCCTCCAACGGCACCAACAGCTCGGCCGACGTGCAGTCCCTGGACAACGAGTTCCAGCAGCTGTCGCAGGAAAACGCCCGTGTCGCCGCTGCCACCAGCTTCAACAACCAGTCCGTCATCGGCAGCGGTGGTGTGACCTTCACCTTCCAGGTAGGCGCCAATGCGGTCACTGCCAACGACCAGATCTCGGTGACGGCCAGCAGCTTCTCGGCCACCACCACCTCGCTGGGCACGGCCTCTTCCACGGCCTTCTCGCAGATCTCCCTGCTCGACGCAGACATCAACGCGGTGACCAGCGCCCGTGCCACCTGGGGTGCCAGCCAGAACCGCTTTGACACCGTGATTGCCAACCTGCGCGTGGGTGCAGAAAACTCGGCAGCTGCCCGTGGACGCATCATGGATGCGGACTACGCGTCGGAAACCGCCAACCTCTCGCGTGCCCAGGTGCTGCAGCAAGCTGGAACGGCCATGGTGGCGCAGGCCAACCAAGGCCCGCAAAGTGTGCTGGCCCTCTTGCGTTAAGCAGGAGGCCGGGCTGTCAGGGCACAAGGGCTGACAGAGTGAAGGCAGCGGCGAAGGGCTTGAGCCCTCGCCGCTTTTTGGCCTTATGGACAGGCTTGGGATAGACTGGAACGATTAAGGGAGTGCGATATGGCAACCTCATCCACGGGAACGATTTCTTCGACGGGCTTGGGCAGCGGACTGGATGTGAAAAGCATTGTCAGCCAGCTCGTGGCCATCGAGAAATTGCCGCTGACCCAGCTGCAAACCCAGGCCACCAAGTTCCAGACCCAGCTCAGCACCTACGGCACCATCAAGTCGCAGGTGTCCACCCTGTATGACGCTTCGGCGCTGTTGTCGGGGCCCAGCGGGTGGAACGCGCAGGCGGCCACTTCTTCCAATGCGGCGGCGGTGGGTGTGACGGCCGACAGCACGGCGTCTGCGACCTCCCTGTCGGTGGAGGTGTCGCAGCTGGCCCGGGCGCAGACCTCGGCTTCGGTGCCGGTGCTGGCCGGCGTGGCGTCGGGGGCTGCGGGCTCCCTGAAGATTGAACTCGGCAGCTGGAGCGCGGGCGTCTTCACCCCGGGCACGGCCAGCGCATCGGTGGCCATTGCCGCCACCGACACCATGGCCAGCATTGCCAGCAAGGTCAACGCCGCCAATGCGGGTGTCACGGCCACGGTGCTCAGCGACGGCACCAATGAGCGCCTGGTGCTGAAATCGTCCACCACCGGTGCAGCCTCCGGCTTTCGCCTGAACAACCCGGCCGATGCGGGCCTGGCCCCTCTGGGACTGACCAACCCGGGCGACACCGGCTTTGTCGGGCAGACGGCACTGGATGCCAACCTGAAGATCAACGGCGTGGACGTGGTCTCGGCCAGCAACAAGCTCTCCAACGCCATTCCCGGCATCAACCTGCAGCTTGGCCAGGTGACTACCGGACCGGTGGACATCACGGTGGCAACGGATATCACCGCGGTGCAAAAGAACATCCAGAGCTTTGTGGACGCCTACAACGCGCTGAGCGCCACGCTGTCGGACGCCATCAAGTACGACCCGGCGACCAAGATTGGCGGCCCCTTGCTGGGCGATTCCACCACCCTGGGGATACAGACCACCTTGCGGTCCATCATGGGTTCCACCAGCACCGGCTCCACCTTCAAATACCTCTCGGAGATCGGGCTGGAGCGCCAGACCGATGGCACGCTCAAGATCAACCAGAGCAAGCTCACCAGCGCAGAGTCCAACATACCCAACCTGAAGGCGCTGTTCGCAGCCGACAACGGCAACACCCTGACCAATGGCTTTGGGGCCAAGCTGCGCGACTACACGCACGGCCTGATCAACTTCGACGGCATGGTCACCACCAAGACGGCGGCGGTGCAAAAATCGATCTCCAGAAATGGCGATGACCAGGACCGGGTGACCTTGCGGGCCTCCAAGGTAGAAGCCCAATTGCTGGCCCAGTACTCGGCCCTGGACACCAAGATCTCCAGCCTGAGCAGCCTCAACAGCTACGTCACGGCGCAGCTGGCCGTGTGGAACAAGCCCTCTGCATAAACCCTTGATTTCCCCGCGTAGCTGCCGATAACCTAGGTAAGTTACTTGAGGAGTCAGTCACCATGTTCACACCCGTCAGTATGCGATCTGCCAATACCTACCGCGCCGTGGATATCGAATCGTCCGTGCTGGGCTCCAACCCGCACCAGCTCGTGGGCCTGATGTTCAGCACCCTGCTGCAGTCGCTGGCCAAGGCCAAAACAGCCATCCAGAACCGCGATACCGCCACCAAGGTGCGCACCATTGCGCACAGCCTGCGCCTGCTCGAAGAGGGCCTCAAGGGTTCGCTGGACACCAACCGCGGCGGCGAACTGGCGCGCAACCTGGCCAACCTGTATGACTACTGCGTGCTGCGCACCACCGAAGCCAACATGCGCAACGATGCGGGCATGATCGACGAGGTGATGGGTCTGATCACCCCCGTGGCCAATGGCTGGGGCGAGATCAGGAACGCGCCCGCGGTGCAGAGCTTCCACGGCTGAGAGGACCCACCATGAGCGCCGTACTGTTGGGCTTTTACAAAGCCATTGAAGAAAGCAGCCGCATGATGCTGGAGGCCGCCCAGGAGAAAGACTGGGAGGGCGTGGTGCGCTTTGAGGGCGCCTGCGCCGTGCTGATCGAGCAGCTGCGGTACTCAGCCCAGTCCGAAACGCTGGACGCGCAGGCACGCCGCGAGAAGACGCACATCATGCAGCGCATCCTGCGCAATGACGCGCAAATCCGCTACCTGGCCGAGCCCTGGCTGGCGCACTGCGAACAAAGCCTGGAAGGCAGCCAGCTGCTGCACTGAAGCGGCTGTTTTACCGCGCAATTCCCGCCTTAGGGCCACGGGGTGTTTCTTACACTCAAGGCCGGTGCACATTTGTGGGCGGGCTGTAGCGTGATCCTCCGATCGCTTTTTTTCCTTCTGGTGGCGGGCCTTGCGGCCTGCGCAGGCACGCCCGAACTGGAGCGCCAGGCCCTGCCGGTGCCTGCTGCCTGGCCCGTGGGCGCTGGTGAACAGGGCCAGGCTTCCCAGGCTTCCCAGGCGCATTGGACCGCCTTCTTCCCCGACCCCCAGCTGCAGCTCCTGATCGCCGCAGCCTTGGACAACAACCGCGACCTGCGCATTGCGGCCGCCCGCGTACAGGAGGCCCGCGCCCTGTACGGCATTGCCCGGGCCGACCGCCTGCCCACGGTGGGGCTTGCTGCCAGCAGTGCCTATGTGGGCACCCCCAGCGATCTGGTCAGCGCCGGCTCTGAGAGCACCAGCCGGCGCTACGACCTGGGGCTGTCGCTGCTTTCTTACGAGGTTGATTTCTGGGGCCGCCTGTCGGCCCTGAGCGAGTCGGCCCGCTTCAGTTTTCTGGCCACCGAAGAGGCGCGCCGCGCCGTGCAGCTCAGCCTGGTGGCCGATGTGGCCAGTGCCTGGTTTGCCTGCCTGCAGGCGCAAGACAGTGTGGAGGCGGCCGAGGGCACGGTGGAGCTGCGCGCGCAGTCGCTGGAGCTCATAGGGCGGGGCCGTGCCGTGGGCGGCGCCTATGACCTGGAGTACCAGACTGCTGCCGGCCTGCTCGAGAACGCACGCGCTGCGCTGGAGGGGGCGGGGCTGCAAAAAAGCCAGGCACTCAACCGCCTCAACTTTCTGGTCGGTTATGCCCAGCCGGTGCTGGCTGATGGCGCGACCTTGGCCACACAGGGGCTGGACAGCAGCCTGGCGCCCGGCCTGCCCTCCGAGGTGTTGCTGTTGCGCCCGGATGTGGTGGCCGCTGAAAACCGCCTGCGCGCGGCGCACGCCAACATTGGCGCGGCGCGCGCGGCCTTCCTGCCCCGGGTCTTGCTCACGGCCACGGCCGGGCTGGCCAGCCAGGGCCTCTCCAGCCTCTTCAGTGGCGCGGCCTGGGCCTTCCAGCCCGCCTTGTCGATGCCGCTGTTCGATGGCGGGCGCCTGAACGCCGGGGTGGACCTGGCCGAGGCGCGC
>CANCCF010000047.1 GCA_947374485.1 Comamonadaceae bacterium
GCTTCAACTTTTGTCACGCCGACTCCGGCGCTCGAAACTATCAGCCTGAGCTCCGTGCGCGCCAAAGGCAGTGGCAACCTCTCGCTTCTGGTTCCGTATTCGGCGCGAACAAACCAAATCGGCAGTCCGCATTAAGCGCCCCCTCGCCCGGCGGGGCGAGGGGGTTGGGGGGAGTGGGGACCTGCACCTGCCCCGCAGGGCAAAGCCGCACATTACCAAAAGCAGCAACGTGACCAAGCAAACCTTGCCCAACCCCCTGCTCCACCCCGTGCAGCACATCCGCGCCCGCATCAACCGCTTCTGGACATCCAGACTGCAACCCTCCGACAGCACCCGCCTCAACCAGCGCAACGTCTACATCCTCCCCACCAAAGCAGGCTGGATGCTGGGCGCAACGCTGCTGGTGCTGCTGATTGCCAGCATCAACTACCAGCTCAACCTGGGCTATGTGCTGACCTTTTTGCTGGCGGGCTGCGCCGTGGTCGGCATGCACGTGTGCCACGGCACTCTGCGGGGCCTGAGCTTGCACCTGGCAGCACCCGAGCCTGCCTTTGCGGGCAGCGCCGCATTGGTGACCGTGCGGCTGGACAGCCAGCGCAAGACGCCGCGCTACGGCATTGGCGTGGCCGTACTGGGTAGCGGGCAATGGGCCTGGACGGATGTGGAGGCACAAGGCAGCGCCCGTGTGCAGATTGCGGTTCACCCCGAAAAGCGCGGCCTGCAGGCCCTGCCAGCCCTCACCGCCGAAACCCACTTTCCGCTGGGCACCTTCCGCGTCTGGACGGTGTGGCGGCCTGCGGCCGGGTTGCTGGTATACCCGGCCGCCGAGAAGCAGCCGCCCCCCTTGCCTGCGGGCGAACCGAGTGCAGGTGGCGCCACCAGTGCGCAGCGCCACAGCACCGGCGAATTCGATGGTGTGCGCGCCTACCGGCGCGGTGACGCGCTCAAGACCGTGGTCTGGAAGAAAGTCGCCAAGGCGGGCCAGCTGGTGAGCCGCGACAGCCAGCAGGCGCAGCGCTTTGAACTCTGGCTGGACCTGCAAAACACCGGCAGCTTTGCGGGCGCCGCCGCCTCGCTGGAGCACAGGCTCTCGCGCCTGTGCGCCTGGGTGCTGGCCGCAGAACGCCAAGGCCTGCGCTACGGACTGCGCCTGGTGGGGCAGGAAATCGCCCCGGGCAATGGCGATGCCCACCAGCGCGCCTGCCTCACGGCTCTGGCCTTGCACTGAAAGGCGCCCTGCCCATGCAACTGCTCTACCGCTTGAAGCACCTACCGCGCGATACCCGCGACACCCTGTTTTTGCTGCTGGTGATCGCCTGGATTTTGCTGCCGCTGACCGGCCCCTTGCCGCTGTGGTGCAGCGTTCTGTCGACGCTGGTGCTGCTGTGGCGCGGCTGGATTGCCGTGCAGGGCAAGAGCCTGCCTTCGCGCTGGTGGCTGCTGCTGTTTTTGCTCTTGGGCGCAGCCCTCACCTGGTACAGCCACCGCACGCTGCTGGGGCGCGATGCGGGTGTGACCTTCATTGCCCTGCTGCTGGCGCTTAAGACCCTGGAAATGCGGGCCCGGCGCGATGCCTTCGTGGTGTTCTTTCTGGGCTTTTTTACCCTGCTCTCCAACTTCTTCTTTTCGCAAAGCCTGCTCACCGCCCTGTCCATGGTGCTGGGCCTTCTGGGCCTGCTGACTGCGTTGGTCAACCACCACATGCCGGTGGGCCGCCCGCCCCTGCGCCTGGCCGCGCGCACGGCAGCAGGCATGGCGCTGCTGGGCGCACCCATCATGGTGGTGCTGTTTGTGCTGTTCCCGCGCATTGCGCCGCTGTGGGGCCTGCCGGGCGATGCCATGGGCGGACGCAGTGGCCTCTCCGCCAACATGCAGGTGGGCACCATTGCCAAGCTGGCGCTCGACAGCAGTGTGGCCATGCGCGTGCGCTTCGAGGGCCCGGTGCCCGCACAGCGCGACCTGTACTTCCGTGGCCCGGTGCTCTCCACTTTTGACGGACGCGCCTGGACGCCCTTGCGCTCGGCCTTTCCGGCGCGTCTGCAACTCGGCAGCAACCTGCAAGTCAGCGGTGAGCCCGTGCGCTACGAGGTCACCTTGGAGGCCAACAACTACCCCTGGCTGCCCGTGCTTGATGCCACGCCCGAGCGGCCCACACTCAAGGGCTATGGCGTGCGCATGGCCAGCACGCTGGACTGGAGTGCGGAGCGCCCCATTGCCGAGCTGGTGCGCTTCAAGGCCGAGAGCTACCCCAGTTTCCGCCACGGCCCGGTCAAGCAGGAGCTGGGTCTGCAGGACCTGATCGATTTGCCCGCAGGCTTCAACCCGCGCACCCTGCAATTGGCGCTGGAATTGCGCCGCGACCCGCGCTATGCCAAAGCCGATGCCGCTGCGCTGGTGGCCATGCTGATGGACAAGCTGCGCACCGGCGGCTACCGCTACACACTCGACCCGGGCGTGTATGGCGACAACACGGCCGACGAATTCTGGTTCGATCGCAAGGAGGGGTTTTGCGAACACATTGCCTCCAGCTTTGTGCTGCTGCTGCGCGCGCTCGATGTGCCTGCCCGCGTGGTCACCGGCTACCAGGGCGGCGAGCTGAATGCGGTGGACGGCTTCTGGACCGTGCGCCAGAGTGACGCCCACGCCTGGACCGAGGTGTGGATGGGCGCCCAGGGCTGGGTGCGCGTGGACCCGACCTCGGCTGTGGCCCCGGCGCGCACCGGTGCGCTGCAACGCCTGCTGCCCCCGCGCAGCGTGGTGGCGCAGGCGCTGGGCGCCATCAGTCCGGGCTTTGAGATCAACCTGCGCGCGCTCTGGGAGGCCAGCAACAACCGCTGGAACCAGTGGGTGCTGAACTACTCGCAGGCCAAACAGCTCAACCTGCTGCGCAACCTCGGCTTTGAATCACCCAGCTGGGAAGACCTGGGGCTGGTGCTGATCGGCCTGATCGTGGCAGTGAGCCTGCTGGGTGCCGCCTGGACCCAGTGGGAGCGTGCGCGCCAGGACCCGTGGCTGCGCCTGCTGCAAGCTGCCAATGCGCGGCTGCTGCAAGCCGGGTTGACAGTCGCGCCCGACATGCCGCCCCGGCGCCTGGCTGTGGCCTTGCAGGGCCTGGCCCCGGCCGGGTCCACCGACCGGGCCACCTTGCAGCCGATTGCGGATTGGCTGCTGCGCCTGGAGGCCTGGCGCTATGCAGCCAACAGCACCACAAAGCAGGCCCAGGGCGCGGCGCTGGGTACACTGCGTCGGGAGTTCCGCCAGCTGCGCTGGCCGCACAAGCTGCCATCCCCTGCCCTGAAGCCGACACCGTGAAACGCAAAACAACAACAATCACCACCCTGCTCGCCCTGCTGCTGGCCTGCGGCGCACTGCAGTCCAGTGCCGCCAGCAAAAAGCCGCTCAAAAAAATCAGCGCCAGCCAGGCAGCCAAAGCGAGCGGCCCGCTCTATGCGCTGCGCCCGGACGTGATGCAGCAAGCCGAAGAAATAGCCCAGCGCCGCAACCTGGATGCAGACTGGGTGCGCCAGACCTTAGGCCAGGCCCATTACATGCCCGGCATCGCCACGGCCATCCTGCCGCCGCCCGTGGGTGTGCCCAAAAACTGGGCGCTGTACCGCAGCCGCTTTGTGGAGCCTTTGCGCATCCAGGCGGGCACCAAATTCTGGCTGGCCAACCAGGCCACCCTGCAGCGCGCAGAGGAGCAAACCGGCGTGCCCGCCAGCATCATCGTGGGCATCATCGGGGTGGAAACCATTTACGGGCAGAACACCGGCAACTACCGCGTGATCGATGCCCTCAGTACCCTGGCCTTTGACTTTCCCGCCAGCCACCCCAAGGCCGAGGCGCGCGCCGCGTTCTTCAAGTCGGAGCTGGAGGAATACCTGGTGCTGACCGCGCGCACCCGCACCGACCCGCTGGCCCTGCGCGGAAGCTATGCGGGCGCCATGGGCTGGCCGCAGTTCATGCCCTCAAGCTGGGCCCGCTACGCCATCGACTTCGATGGCGACGGCCGGGTTGACCTGTTCAACAGCCAGGCCGATGTGATCGGCTCCGTGGCCAATTACTTTCAGGCCTTCCACTGGACGCGCGGCATGCCCACGCACTACGGCGTGCATTTTGATGCCGCCACGCTGGACCTGCCCGCCCTCTTGGCACCCGACATCAAGCCCACGTTCACGGTGGCCGAGCTGGCCGCGCGCGGCGCGCTGCTGGACGCAGGCGGCACAGCACCCAGCGAGCCGCTGGCTCTGATCGAACTGCAAAACGGCGAGCAGCCTGCCGTGTACGTGCTGGGCACGGAAAATTTCTACACCATTACCCGCTACAACTGGAGCAGCTACTACGCCATGGCGGTGATTGAACTGGGCCATGCCGTGGCCGAAGCCGTGGCCGCCCAGCAAACGGGCGGCCTGCCAAAATAAAAGCATGGCCACCGAAGCTGCCCCTGATGCGATACCTGCCGCCTTGTTGGCGCTGGACCGCTCCGACGGCAGCGCCACCATCGAGCTCTACCGCGCAGCCCTTGGCCCCTGGCATGTGGACTATTACCTCAAGGCCTTCACCCGCTTTGACGCCGCAGGCAAAGCCGGTGCCAGCTGGAACTGGACGGCCGCCCTGCTGAGCCTGAACTGGCTGCTGTTTCGCCAGCTGTGGTTGCAGGCTCTGTCGTACGTGGGGGCGCTGACGGCTGCCGTGCTGCTGCTCTTGGGCATTGGCCGCCTGCTGTTCCAGATGCCACCCGCCAGCCAGTGGGCGCTGGGCGGCCTGGTGGCGGTGCTGGCCTTTGTGGTTCCTGGTGCTCTGGGCAACGCCTGGCTGTACGCCGCCTGCAACCGCAAAATGGAAGCCGCCTTGGCCGCCAGCGCCAGCGTGGAAGAGGCCTGCGCCCTGCTGGTCACCCGCGCCAGCGGCCGCAAACACCAGTTGCGCCTGGCTGCGAGCAATCTGGCATTTTTCGGTTTGCTGGCGGTGCTGGTCATGGCCTGGCCTGACAGCGCGGCCTTGGCCCCCAGGCTTGCGCCGGTACAAGAGGCGCGCCTGGCGCCTGCTGCGCAGATTGCGCCTGCCGTGCAGCCTGCGCCGATGGCACAGCTTGCGTCTGCCGCAGCTGTTGCCTCCGTCGCACCGGCCGCAGCCACAGTGGCGTCCGCAATGGCTGTTGCCATAGAACCGGCGGCACCCGGCCGCACCAGCCAGGGACCGGTGCAGGCGGCACCTGTGCCCGTGCCCGTGCCTATTGCTGTGCCCGTGCCTGTACCCGTGCCAATGCCACCCGCATCAGCGCCAGCCCCCACACCAAAGTCACCGCCCACCCCGGCTTCAGCGGCCCAGACAGCCAAGGCAGCCAAGCCCACAACAAGCCCAGCCGCTGCTGAAAAATACATGATCAATGTGGGCCTGTTTGCCGACCCCAACAACGCCCGCAACGCCTACACCAGGCTCAAGGATGCCGGGCTGCCCGCCCTCTCACAGCCACTCAAACCGGTCAAGGGCAAGCCGCGCACACGGGTGCGTGTGGGGCCGTATGACACCCAGGCCGAAGCCGACAGCGCGGCCGAGCGCATCCGCGCGCTCAAGCTGGATGCAGCGGTGTTCAAGCCTTAGGCCAAAGAGGCGCTTTCAAACAGCGGATGCAGGGTGTCCACCCAGGCATCCACCTCCTGCTCGGCCACATGCAGATAGGCCAGACAGCTGTCGCCGTGCTGCAGCCATTCGCGCTGCACCTGCACCCCTTCATGGCGCGCCACCAGGCTCTCGGCCACCAGGCCAATAGCCACCAGTGTGCGCACCTCTGCAGGGAAGCTGGTGTCCGTCAGCACCGTGAAGTCATGGTGCAGGCGCACCGCCGCCACGGTGACCGATGGCAGGCGCCAGGTCTTGGCCACCAGCGCGCCCACCACCGCGTGGTCGGTCTTGTGGGCGGCGTTTTCGGTTTCGGTGAAGCTGCGGTCCTGGCGTGCCAGGGCTTCAGCCAGGGTACCGGCATAGCCCTTCACACCCAGCATCATGATGGGCATGCCCACGTGGCAGAACAGGCCGCAGGTGTGGGCCACATCGGCGTCCACGCCATACAGCTGTTTGGCAATAAAGCCCATGGCCAGCGCACGGCGGGCCGAGGTTTCCCAAAAGTGCTCCAGCAGCGGCGAGTTGCTGCGGATGGCGTTGCGCGTCAAAAAACCGGTGAGTATGCCCACGGTGGGCGCCACACCCAGCATGGCCACGGCCTGCACCACGGTATCGGCCTTGCGCGCACGGGCATACAGGGGGCTGTTGACGGTGCGCAAGAGCGATGCGGCCATGGCCACGTCGCTGGCGGCGATGCGGGCAATTTCAGACGGGTCGGGGTCGCCCTGCCCCAGCTCTTTGCGCAAGGCAATCAACAGCTCCGGGCAAGGGGGGATGGAGATGTCGCGCAGCGGCCCCTGGCTTCTGGCGTGGTCTAGTTCCCGGTCAATGTCTGCGACGCTCATGCAATCCCTTTCGGGACGCATTATCCCGCCTATGCGCCGCTTTTCAGGTGCCTGCCACCAGATACTCGCGGCTGATGTGGGCACCCAGGTCGTTCACACGGTCCAGGAACTGCGTGAGGTAGGCGTGCAGGCCGGTGGCCAGGATTTCGTCGATGCGGCCGTATTTGAGCTCGGCGCGCAGCTTGCCCGCACGGCGCAGGGTTTCGCTGTCCGGGTTGCTGGAAACGAGTGCCAGGTTGTTGACGACCTCGTTCAGGCTGGCATGCAGGGAGCGCGGCATGTCGGGCTTCAGGATCAGCAGTTCGGCCACGCGCTCGGGGCGGATCACGTCGCGGTAAACCTTGCGGTACACCTCGAAGGCCGAGACGCTGCGCAGAATGGCGCTCCAGTGGTAAAAATCGTACTCTTGGTCGCGCGCATCGGCCACGCCATAGAAGTCGCTTTGCACCGCGTGGAACTTCACATCCACCAGGCGCGCCGTGTTGTCGGAGCGCTCCAGGAAGGTGCCCAGGCGCATGAAGTGCAGGGCCTCGTCCATCAGCATGGTGCCCACGGTGACGCCGCGTGACAGGTGCGAGCGGAACTTCACCCATTCAAAAAACTGCGAGGGGTCGGCATCGAACTCGCTGCTCTTGATCATGCGTTTGACTTCCAGCCAGGTCTGGTTTTGCGTCTCCCAGACTTCGGTGGTGAGCGCGCCGCGCACGGCACGGGCGTTCTCACGCGCCGCACCCAGGCAGGAGACGATGGAGGACGGGTTGCTCTCGTCCTTGACCATGAAGTCAATCACATCGCGGGCCTTCACGTCGCCGTATTGCTTGGTGTAAGCACCGGTGAGTTCGCTGATGCTCAAGAGGCCTTGCCAACCCATTTGCGCCACGGCGTCGCTTTGTGGCAGCAGCGAGGTCTGGTAGTTGACATCCAGCATGCGTGCGGTGTTCTCGGCCCGCTCGGTGTAGCGGGACATCCAGAAGAGGTGATCGGCAGTTCTAGACAACATATCAATAGCTCCAGCGCAAAGCGCCATAAACGCAACGAGAGAGAAAACCCAATTCAGGGACACCGTGGAACCGGCTTCGCCGGGCCACTGGTGTCGCCCCCTTGAGGGGGGAGGCCGCTACGCGCAGCGAGCGGCAACGGGGGGGAGTCATGTTCATGCCTCCAGGATCCAGGTATCTTTTGTTCCGCCGCCTTGGGATGAATTGACCACCAGCGAGCCGTCTTTCAGCGCCACGCGGGTCAGGCCGCCGGGCACCATTTGCACCGTCTTGCCCGAGAGCACATAGGGCCGCAAATCGATGTGGCGCGGGGCAATGCCGCTTTCCACAAAGGTTGGGCAGCTCGACAGGCTGAGCGTGGGCTGGGCAATGTAGCCGCTGGGGTTGGCCAGCACGGCCTTGCGGAAGTCTTCAATCTCGGCCGTGGTGGAAGCAGGCCCCACCAGCATGCCGTAGCCACCGGCTCCATGCACTTCCTTGACCACCAGGTCTTTCAGGTTGGCCATGGTGTAGGCCAGGTCGTCCTTGTTGCGGCACATGTAGGTGGGCACGTTGTTCAGGATGGGCTTTTCACCCAGATAGAACTCGATCATCTGCGGCACATACGGATAAATGGACTTGTCGTCGGCAATGCCGGTGCCCACCGCATTGCAGATGGCCACGTGGCCCGCGCGGTAGGCGTCCAGCAGCCCGGCGCAGCCCAGGGTGGAGGTGGGGCGGAACACGGTGGGGTCGAGGTAGTCGTCATCGACGCGGCGGTAGATCACATCGACCCGGCGCGGGCCGCGCGTGGTGCGCATGTAGACGAACTTGTCTTTCACAAACAGGTCTTGGCCTTCCACCAGTTCCACACCCATTTGCTGGGCCAGGAAGGCGTGCTCGAAGTAGGCGCTGTTGTACATGCCCGGGGTCAGCACCACCACCGTGGGCTCGTCGGTCGTCTCGGGGCTGCTGGCACGCAAGGTTTCCAGCAGCAAGTCGGGGTAATGCGCCACCGGTGCCACGCGGTGCATGGAGAACAAATCGGGGAACAGCCGCATCATCATCTTGCGGTCTTCGAGCATGTAGGAGACACCGCTGGGCACCCGCAAATTGTCTTCCAGCACGTAGTACTCGCCATGGCCCTTGGCATCCGGGGCGCGCACGATGTCCACGCCGGAGATGTGCGAGTACACGTTGTGCGGCACATCCACGCCCACCATCTCGGGGCGGAACTGGGCGTTGTTTTCGATCTGCTCACGCGGGATCAGACCGGCCTTGAGAATTTCCTGGTCGTGGTAAATGTCGTGGATAAAGCGGTTCAGGGCGGTGACACGCTGCACCAGGCCTTTTTCCATGCTCAGCCATTCATCGGACGGGATGATGCGAGGGATCAAGTCAAAGGGGATGAGGCGCTCGGTGCCGGCACCGCTCTCGTCCTTTTCACCGTACACGGCGAAGGTGATGCCAACGCGGCGGAAGATCATTTCGGCCTCTTCGCGGCGCTTGGCCATCATGTCGCCGGGCTGGCGTGCGAGCCACTCGTCGTAGATCTTGTAGTGGTCCCGGATTTGCGCGCCCTTGGAAAAAAACTCGTAGGGGAGCTTGGTGTACATCTCGTCAAATTTCTGCATAAATCCTCTTGAACACATTCTTCTGTTGTCTGTTTAAGCAAGCTTCGCACCAGCATACTAACGCCAAGTTCCCCCCACGCCATGCACCGTTATGGAACATGGTGGCTCCAGTAGTGCATCTGCACGGTGCGGCTGCAAAGCACCCTTTGTGCGGCGTCTGAGCGCCAGACCATGGCACCGCAATGGGGTGAATCATGCACCGCAATGCCGCGCTGCCGGTAGCGCTGCATGACGTCTGCGGCCGGATGGCCATAGCGGTTGCGGTAGCCCGCCTGCACCCAGGCCTGGGTGGGCCGCACGGCGTCCAGAAAAGCCTCGCTGCTGGAGGTCTTGCTGCCGTGGTGGGGCACCAGCAGCAGGTCGGCCTGCAGGGGGGCGTGGGCGGCCAGCAGTTGCGCTTCCTGTGGCGCCTCGATGTCACCCACCAGCAGGGCCGTGAAGGGAACTGCACCGGCACTCTGGATGCGCAGCACGCATGAGACGGCATTGGGTGTGTGCGTCCGGTCGTAATCGGCGGGCTGTGGGTGCAGGATACTGAACTGCACGCCGTCCCACTCCCAGTGCTGACCGGCGATGCAGCGCTGCGCGGGCTCGACCGTGCGCACGGCTTGCATGCGGTCGTCGCCAACCATGGAGGTCAGCAGCGTGGCCTGGGGCTGCATGGCCAGCACCGCTGGGGCACCGCCCACATGGTCGGTATCGCGGTGGCTGAGCAGCAGCAGGTCCAGCCGCGTGTGCAGGGCCTGTAACAGGGGCAGCAGCACGCGGTGACCGGCATCGCTGTCCTGGCTATAACGCGGTCCTGCGTCGTACAGCAAGGCATGGGTGGCCGTGCGCACCAGCACCGCGTTGCCTTGCCCGATGTCAGCACCCAGCAGCTCGAACTCCCCCACAGGTGGCAGCGGCGCCTGCCACAGCAGGCAAGGCAAAAGCAAGGGCAGGCCCATGGCCCGCAAACCCCAGGGCAGGCGCGCCACCAGCAGCACACCGCCCAGTACGCCGCTAGCTGCCAGCCCCCAGGGTGCAGTGGCCAGGCTCAGCGTGGCCCAGGGCCATGCCGCCAGCCACTGCAGAGCCTGCATCAGCAGCGCGATGGCGCCGCTTGCCACCACCCACAGCGCGGGCCAGGCCACGCCCAGCATGGCCAGCGGTGTGACCACCAGCGTGACCCAGGGAATGGCAAAGGCATTGGCGACGAGACCCACCAGCGACACCTGGCCGAACAGCAAAAGTGTGAGCGGCGCCAGCGCCACGGTCACCACCCACTGTTCACGCAGCATGGAGGCCAGGTGCGCGGCGCTGCCGCGCAGCCCTGCTGGCTTGTGCGCGGCTGGCGCCCCGGCATCGGTGGCAAACAGTACGCCCACGGCCACAAAGCTGAGCCAGAAGCCCGCCTGCAACAGCGCCCAAGGGTCCATGGCCACCACCACTGCACAGGCCAGCATCCAGGTGTGCGGCCAGGGCCAGCGCGCACCGGCCAGGCGCAGCAGGGCCACCGTGGCCAGCATCAGGCACGTGCGTTGGGCAGGCAGCCCCCAGCCGGAGAACACCGAGTAAGCCAGCGCCAACAGCACCCCACCCACCAGCGCTGCCGTGGGCGCGGGAAGCCCTTGGCACAGGCGCACCGAGCGCCGCCACAACCAGCCCAGCAGCCACGCGGTGCCCCAGGCGAACATGGTGATGTGCAGGCCGCTGATGCTCACCAGATGGGCCACGCCGGTGGCACGGAACACGTCCCAATCAGCCCGGTCGATGGCGGCCTGGTCGCCCACCACCAGGGCTGCGATGAGCCCGGCCGTCTGGCGTTCGGGCACCAGCGCAACAATGCGTTCGCGCACGCTTTGGCGCAGCCAGGCCACCGGGTGCAGCCAGGTCTGCGCCAAGCGCTGTGGTGCGGCATCGCGGGGCCCGGTGCGCACATAGGCGGTGGCCTGCACGCCGCGCTCCCACAGCCAGAGCTCGTAGTCAAAGCCGAAGGGGTTGCGGCTGCCGTGGGGGGCCCGGGGCCGCAGCACCAGGCTCCAGCGCTCGCCGGCCCTTACTTCGGCAGGCTCGATGGATGGCGCCAGCCCCTCGCCCGCAGCACCAGGCCCGTTGCTGTACCAGCCCACATCCATGCGCGCAGGCACTCCGGTGGGCTGGCCATCGAGGGTGGCCGATTCAACGTCCAGTGTGAAGCGCAGGGCGGCTTCGTTGCGCTGTGGCATGTCGCTCACCACACCCGTGATGCGCAGGTCGCGCCCCTCGAGTGCCGGGTTCAGCGCCTGGGTTTCATACGCCAGACTGCGCAGGCCGGTGCAGGCCAGCGCGAGTGCGGCAGCGGCCAGCAAGCCCATTGCCATGCGCTGCATTGCGGGCCGACGCAGCGCCGCACGGCGCCACAGCAGCGCAGCCACCGCCAGGCCCAGCGCCAACACCAGGGCATACGCCCACGCGGGCCAGAGTGCCGCCTGCTGCAACTGCAGGGCCGTGCCCAGCACCCAACCCAGCAACACCGCAAACGGGCCGTTGCGCTGGGGCGCGGCATGTGATTCAGGCGAATCCGGCAGGGCATGGGGCATGGCCGCATACTAGCTCTCATCCGGGCATGGCCCATCTCTTGCTTTTGTCAAGGCCACGGCTGTTGGTGCCGGACAACGAAGCCTTGCTACCATCGAAGCGCATTGCACACGCCTTCAAGGCCAAACGCATCCATTAATGAAGAACCGCACATGTCCATTCACGCAGCGCTAAACCACGTCACCCACTACAGCTACGACCGGCTGGTCAACCTCGGCCCCCAGGTGATACGGCTGCGCCCTGCCCCCCACTGCCGCAGCAAGATCATTTCGTACTCGCTCAAGGTGGAGCCCGCAGTCCATTTCATGAACTGGCAGCAGGACCCGTTTGCCAACTACCAGGCGCGCCTGGTGTTCCCCGAGAAGACGCAGGAGTTCAAGGTCACCGTGGGACTGGTGGTGGAGATGGCGGTCTACAACCCTTTCGACTTCTTTCTGGAGCCCGAGGCCGAAGAGTTCCCCTTTGTCTACAAGGACGACCTGAAGGAAGAGCTGCTGCCCTATCTGCTGGCCGACCCGATGACGCCGCTGGTGGCCGACTACCTGAAAAAGGTCGACTACACCAAGCGCCGCAGCGTGATCTTTCTGGTCGACCTGAACCAGATGGTGCACAAGGATGTGAACTACACCATCCGCATGGAGCCCGGCGTGCAAACGCCCGAAGAAACCCTGACCAAGGCGAGTGGCTCGTGCCGTGACTCGGCCTGGCTGCTGGTGCAACTGCTGCGCAACTGCGGGCTGGCCGCGCGCTTTGTCTCGGGCTACCTGATCCAGTTGAAACCCGATGTGAAATCGCTGGACGGCCCCAGCGGCACCACGGTGGATTTCACCGACCTGCACGCCTGGTGCGAGGTCTATTTGCCCGGCGCCGGTTGGGTCGGGCTGGATGCCACCTCCGGCCTCTTGGCGGGCGAAGGCCACATCCCCCTGGCCTGCACCCCGCAGCCCTCGGGTGCCGCGCCCATCGAAGGCGGTGTGGACAAGAGCGAGGTGGAGTTCCACCACCTGATGGAAGTCACGCGGCTCTATGAATCGCCGCGCGTCACCAAGCCCTACACCCCCGAGCAATGGGCCGACGTCATGGCCCTGGGCGAAAAAGTGGATGCCGAGCTGATAGCCGAAGACGTGCGCCTGACCATGGGCGGCGAGCCCACCTTTGTCGGCGTGGACGACCGCGAAGCCGCCGAATGGAACACCGACGCCCTGGGCCCGACCAAGCGCCACTTTGCCACCGCACTGGTGCACAAACTGCGCGACGAATACGGCCAAGGCGGCTTTCTGCACTTTGGCCAGGGCAAGTGGTACCCCGGCGAGCAACTGCCACGCTGGGCGCTGAACATTTACTGGCGTGCCGACAGGCAGCCAGTGTGGAGCAACCCCGCCCTGTTCACCGACGAGCGCGACCCCACCCACTACACCAGCGAAGACGCGGGCAATTTCATCCGCACGCTGTCAGCCAAGCTGGGCCTGACGGACCAGTATGTGACGGCCGCCTATGAAGACAGCTGGTACTACCTGTGGCGCGAACGCCGCCTGCCGGTGAATGTCGACCCCTTCAACAGCAAGCTCGACGACGAGATGGAGCGCTCGCGTTTGCGCCGCGTCTTTGAGCAAAAGCTGGATTCCGTGGTGGGCTATGTGCTGCCCGTGAAACCCGCCACCGGCCCGCGCCTGACCGGCCCCGAGTGGACCACCGGCCCCTGGTTCTTCCGCGACGAGCGCATGTACCTGATGCCCGGCGACTCGCCCATGGGCCTGCGCCTGCCGCTGGACTCGCTGCCCTGGGTCAGCGAGGGCGACTACCCGTATTTGATCGAGCGCGACCCCACCGCACCGCGTGACCAGTTGCCAGCACACGCCAGCTTTGCGGCGCGCTACGCGCCGGGCATGACCAGCAGCCCGTTTGGCGCCTTGGGTGCAGTTGCTGCAAACAGTGCAGACGCCACAGGTGCCAACGGCGTCCCCGCCACCAAACGCGCAGCCGACGCGCCCTACCTGGCCCGCGTGGGTGCTGCCCCCGAGGCCACCCGCACCATCCAGAGCCGCCTGAGCGAGGCCCGCAATGCCGTGGCTGCCAACGCGCAAGCAGCATTGCAACCCGAACCCACCGACTTTGCCCGCGAACCCAAACGCCAGGAATCGGCCCACTGGATCACGCGCACCGCCCTGTGCGTGGAAGTGCGCGACCCGCGCCGCGCCAATGGCCCCAAGGCAGAAGCGGTTGGAAAAAAATCCGGCGTGCTCTACGTGTTCATGCCACCGCTGGAACTGCTGGAAGACTATCTGGATCTGCTGGCCGCGATTGAAGCCACCGCCACCGAGCTCAAGGTCAAGATCGTGCTGGAAGGCTACCCGCCCCCGCGCGACCCGCGCCTGAAGCTCCTGCAGGTCACACCCGACCCCGGCGTGATTGAAGTGAACATCCACCCGGTGAACAACTGGAAGGAGCTGGTGCGCAACACCGAGTTCCTCTACAACGCTGCGTTCGAGTCGCGCCTGTCGGCCGAGAAGTTCATGACCGACGGCCGCCACACCGGCACGGGCGGCGGCAACCACTTTGTGATGGGTGGCGCCACACCGTCGGACAGCCCTTTCCTGCGCAAGCCGGAGCTGCTGGCCAGCTTGCTGCTGTTCTGGCACAACCACCCCAGCTTGAGCTACCTTTTCAGCGGCATGTTTGTCGGCCCCACCAGCCAGGCCCCGCGCGTCGATGAAGCGCGCAATGACCAACTCTACGAACTCGAAATTGCGATTGAACAAATCTACAAGAACCGCGCGATCCACGGCCAGAGTATGCCCCCGTGGTTGGTCGACCGCACGCTGCGCAACATCCTGATCGATGCCACCGGCAACACCCACCGCAGCGAGTTCTCCATCGACAAGATGTACTCGCCCGACTCGTCCACTGGCCGCTTGGGGCTGCTGGAACTGCGCGCGTTCGAGATGCCACCGCACCCGCACATGAGCAGCGTGCAGCAGCTCCTCCTGCGTGCGCTGGTGGCCCGCTTCTGGAAGGCCCCGTACAAGGCGCCGGTCACGCGCTGGGGCACGGAATTGCACGACCGCTTCATGCTGCCCACCTTTATCCAGATGGATTTCAACGACGTGATGGCGGAAATGAACATGGCCGGTTACGCGTTTGACGCCAGCTGGTTCGCACCGCACCTGGAGTTCCGTTTCCCGTTGCTCGGGTCGATAACAACCATGGGCGTCGAGATGAGCCTGCGCAACGCGCTGGAGCCCTGGCATGTGATGGGCGAAGAAGGCGCACCGGGCGGCACCGCCCGCTACGTGGACTCCTCATTGGAGCGCGTGGAAGTGCGCGTCAGCGGCCTCAATGAGAGCCGCTACGTCGTCACCTGCAACGGTGCTGCTTTGCCCATGCAAAGCACGGGTACGGTGGGCGAATTTGTCGCCGGCGTGCGCTACAAGGCCTGGAACCCGCCGAGCAGCCTGCACCCCAGCATTGGCGTGCACGCACCGCTCACCTTCGACATCGTCGACACCTGGATGAAGCGCTCCATCGGCGGCTGCCAGTACCACGTGGCGCACCCGGGCGGCCTGAGCTACGAGAGCTTCCCGGTCAACTCGTTCGAGGCCGAAAGCCGCCGCATGTCCCGCTTTGCCGCCATGGGCCACAGTACCGGCGAAATGGTGATACCGCCAGCCACCATCAACGTGGCGGCCAGCAAGGAATTTCCGTTCACGCGGGATTTGCGGCGCGGTTAAGAAGAATCGGGAGTCCGCCTGCGCCCGTGGACGCAGGCGGACTGGCTTCCCGTGCAGCAATGTCATAACATACAGACATTCAAGCTCTGGAGGTCGACATGACCGTTCATACCTTTTCAAGCCGGGACTTCACCCGTGATGTGGGGGCTGCCAAACGCGCCACCGCCAGCGGGCCGGTGTTCATCACCGACCGGGGCAGACCGGCCTATGCCCTGCTGAAAATCGAAGACTATTTTGAGCTGGCCGGACACCACGAGGCATCGCTGCTGGAGGTTATGGATGCCATCCCCGGCGGTATGGGCGTGGCGTTTGAACCGACACCGCTGCAGATGGTGCTGGCAGGCGCCGATCTGTCTTGATGCACTCACCATGTACCTGCTGGACACCAACGTCATCTCCGAGCTGCGCCACGGCAAAGCCGGTCAATCCGAACCGGTGCGCAACTGGGCTGCGGGTCAGCCTGTGAGCCGTTTGTTTTTGTCGGCCATCACCATTCTGGAGCTGGAAAAAGGGGTGCTGGCCCTGGAGCGCAAGACGCCGTCGCAGGGCAGCGGCCTGCGAGCCTGGCTGACTGGCGTACGCGCCACGTTTGCCGGGCGCATCCTGCCGTTTACCGAAGGTGCTGCCGTGCTGTGTGCCGCCATGCATGTACCCAACGCCAAGTCCGAACGGGATGCCCTGATTGCCGCTACCGCGCTGGAACATGGCATGGTCGTGGTCACCCGCAACATCCGCGATTTTGAGGGCACCGGCGTGAAACTCATCAATCCATTTGAGGCCTGAGAGCCAGGAGACCGCCTTGGAAGACATCACCTGGAACGACTTCACCAAAGTGGAAATCCGCGTCGGCCGCATCACCAGCGCCGAGGTCTTTGCCGAGGCGCGCAAACCCGCCTACAAGTTGCAGATCGACTTTGGCACTGAGCTTGGTACGCGCAAATCCAGCGCACAAATCACCGCGCACTACACGCCCGAAGACCTGGTGGGCAAGCTGGTGGTGGCGGTGGTCAACTTCCCCAAGAAGCAAATCGGCCCGCTGATGTCCGAGTGCCTGGTGACCGGCTTTTACGATGCGGATGGGGCGGTGGTGCTGTGTGTGCCGGACAAGCCGGTGGCGCTGGGAACCCGGCTGCTGTAACTGGTGTGCCCGGAGGGGATCGAACCCCCGACCCACGCCTTAGAAGGGCGTTGCTCTATCCAACTGAGCTACGGGCACGTGCTGCACTGGCAGCGGTGTTGCTATCACGGCAAGCCCATTGATCATAGCGTTAGAAATGCATCCCTTGGACTGGCGCGGGGTGCGCGTGGCCTGCACACCGCCCACTGCTTTTCCTTGCGAAAAGCAGGGTCGCCAGGTAAAGCCCTGCGCCAAGATGGCGTGGGTGCCTATACTGAATCGGGCGCTTGGCAGTGCTTGGCAGTGCCTGCAACCTGTGAAGCCAGGAGGTCTTATGGACGCTATTGGTAACTTTGTAGCCCGCTTCAACCGCAGCCGCGAAGAAGAGATGGGCCTGGACGACTACCTGCTGGAGTGCAAGCGCAACCCTTTGGCCTACGCCACTGCGGCCGAGCGCATGCTCAAGGCCATCGGCGAGCCGCAGATTCTGGACACCCGCAACGACCCGCGCCTCTCGCGCATCTTTGCCAACAAGCTGATCAAAAACTACCCCGCCTTCTCCGAGTTCTACGGCATGGAAGAGGTGATCGAGCAGGTGGTGAGCTACTTCCGCCATGCCGCCCAGGGGCTGGAAGAGCGCAAACAAATTCTGTACCTGCTGGGGCCGGTGGGCGGCGGCAAAAGCTCGCTGGCCGAACGCCTCAAGCACCTGATGCAGCAGGTGCCCTTCTATGCCATCAAAGGCTCACCGGTGAACGAGAGCCCGCTGGGCCTGTTTGACGCGCTGGAAGACGGGCCGATATTGCGCGAGAACTACGGCATCCCTGCGCGCTACCTGCAGCGCATTCTGTCACCCTGGGCGGTCAAGCGGCTCGATGAGTTTGGCGGGGACATACGGCGCTTCCGCGTGGTCAAGCGTTACCCCAGCATGCTCAAGCAAATTGGCATCTCCAAGACCGAGCCCGGCGACGAAAACAACCAGGACATTTCCTCGCTGGTGGGCAAGGTGGACATCCGCAAGCTCGAAAGCTTTGCCCAGGACGACCCCGACGCCTACAGCTTCTCGGGCGGGCTGTGCCTGGCCAACCAGGGCCTGCTGGAATTTGTGGAAATGTTCAAGGCGCCCATCAAGGTGCTGCACCCCTTGCTCACGGCCACGCAGGAGGGCAACTTCAAGGGCACCGAGGGCTTTGGCGCCATTCCCTTTGACGGCGTGGTGCTGGCCCACAGCAACGAGAGCGAATGGAAGACCTTTCGCAACAACAAGCACAACGAGGCCTTTTTGGACCGCATTTATATCGTCAAAGTGCCCTACTGTTTGCGCGTGAGCGAAGAGATAAAAATCTACGAAAAGCTCATCCGCGAGTCGTCACTGGCCGAGGCCCGCTGTGCGCCCGGCACCTACAAGATGATGAGCCAGTTTGCCATCCTCACCCGCCTCAAGGCGCCCGAGAATTCCAGCCTGTTCAGCAAGATGGCGGTGTACGACGGCGAGAGCCTGAAAGACACCGACCCGCGCGCCAAGAGCTACCACGAGTACCGTGACACTGCTGGCGTGGACGAGGGCATGACGGGCGTCTCGACGCGCTTTGCCTTCAAGATCCTCTCCAGGGTCTTCAACTTTGACAACACCGAAGTGGCGGCCAACCCGGTGCACCTGATGTATGTGCTGGAGCAGCAAATCGAGCGCGAGCAGTACCCGGTGGACCTGGAGCAAAAGTACACCGCCTTCATCAAGGACCTGCTGGCACCGCGCTATGCCGAGTTCATCGGCAAGGAAATCCAGACCGCGTACCTGGAGAGCTACAGCGAATACGGCCAGAATATTTTTGACCGCTATGTCACCTATGCCGACTACTGGATACAGGACAACGAGTACCGCGACACCGACACCGGTGAGGTGTTTGACCGCTCGGCGCTGAACGCCGAGCTGGAGAAAATCGAGATCTCGGCGGGCATTGCCAACCCCAAGGATTTTCGCAACGAGATCGTCAACTTTGTGCTGCGCGCGCGCGCCAAAAACGAGGGCAAGAACCCCACCTGGACCAGCTACGAAAAACTGCGCATGGTGATCGAGAAAAAAATGTTCTCCAACACCGAAGAGCTGCTGCCGGTGATCAGCTTCAACGCCAAGGCCAGCGCCGACGACGCCAAGAAGCACGAAGACTTTGTCACCCGCATGGTGGCCAAGGGCTACACACCCAAGCAGGTGCGCCTGCTGTGCGAGTGGTACCTGCGCGTGCGCAAGAGCTCCTGAAGGGCCGCCACCGGGAGGGTCCATGGAGCTGCACATTGTGGACCGCCGCCTGGCGGGCAAAAACAAGTCCGTTGGCAACCGGGAGCGGTTTTTGCGCCGCTACAAGACGCAAATCCGCGAGGCCGTGCGCGAAGCCGTGGCAGACCGCAGCATCCGCAATATCGAGCAATCGCAAAACATACGCATCCCGAAGAAAGACATCCACGAGCCGGTGTTCGGGCACGGCCCGGGCGGTGTGCAGGACATCGTGCACCCCGGCAACATCGACTACCAGCGCGGTGACCGCATTGCCCGCCCGCCCCCCGGCAAGGGGCGCGGAACCGGCACCGGCAGCACGGCCAGCGATGCGCAGGACGGCGAGGATGACTTTGCCTTCACCCTGAGCCGCGAAGAGTTCATGCAGGTGTTTTTTGAAGACCTGGCCCTGCCCCACCTGCTGCGCAGCCACATGGGCGAGATGCCGGAGTACGAGACCCGCCGCGCAGGTTACAGCCGCGAGGGCACACCCAACAACCTGCACATCGTGCGCTCCATGCGCGGTGCCCTGGGCCGCCGTCTGGCCACGGGGGCCGGTGCGCGCCAGGCGCTGGCGGACAAGCAAGCCGAACTGGCCGCGCTGCAAGCCAGTGACAGCGGCAATGCCTTTGAAGTGCGTCGGCTGGGCCAGGAAATTCACGCGCTGGAGCGCCGCCTCAAGCGCATCCCGTTTCTGGACCCGCTGGACCTGCGCTATCGCACCCGCACCACCACGCCGCTGCCCAACACGCGCGCGGTGATGTTCTGCGTGATGGATGTGTCGGGCTCCATGGACGAGGGGCGCAAGAACCTGGCCAAGCAATTTTTCATCTTGCTCTATCTGTTTCTGACGCGGCATTACGAAAAGATCGACATCGTCTTCATCCGCCACCACTCTCAGGCGCAGGAGGTGGACGAGGCCACCTTCTTCCACGCCACCGAGAGCGGCGGCACCGTGGTCAGCAGCGCGCTGGAACTGATGCGCAAGATCATTGCCCAGCGCTACCCGGCCACGGAATGGAACATCTATGGCGCACAGGCCAGCGATGGCGACAACTTCAACAACGACAGCACGCGCTGCCGCAACCTGCTGGCCACCAGCCTGCTGCCGCAATGCCGCTTTTACGCCTATGTGCAGGTGGCCGAGGAAGAGCAAAACCTGTGGGACGAATATGCGCAACTGCAAGGCGGCCACCCCAACTTTGCCATGCGCAAGGTCACCGAGCCCGCGCACATCTACCCCGCCCTGCGCGAGCTGTTCAAAAAAGAAGTGGAGCACCCATGAGCCACTCTGCACCGCACACCGCATTGCCCCACGCAGAGCAGCACCTGCCTGACCAGAGCGACTGGACCTTCGACACCCTGGAGCAGTACCACGCCGTGATACGCCAGGCCGCGCACAGCTACGGCCTGGAGACCTACCCCAACCAGCTGGAGATCATCAGCGCCGAGCAGATGATGGATGCCTACGCCAGCGTGGGCATGCCGGTGAACTACCCGCACTGGAGCTATGGCAAAGAGTTCATCGCCGTGGACAAACGTTACCGGCGCGGCCAGATGGGCCTGGCCTATGAGATTGTGATCAACGCCAACCCCTGCATCAGCTACCTGATGGAAGAAAACAGCACCGCCATGCAGGCCCTGGTGATCGCGCACGCAGCCTATGGCCACAACAGTTTCTTCAAGGGCAACTACCTGTTCGAGATGTGGACCGATGCCTCCTCCATCATCGACTACCTGGTGGGCGCGCGCCGCTATGTGGCCGAGTGCGAAGAGCGCTACGGCATCGACGCCGTGGAGACCCTGCTCGACTCCTGCCACGCGCTGGCCCACTTTGGCGTGGACCGCTACCGCCGCCCGAGCAAAAAAAGCCTGGCGGTGGAGCTGAAAGAACGCGAGGCACGCGAGGCCCATGCGCAGCAACAGGTTTATGCGCTGTGGAGCACCCTGCCCCAGCCAGACAGCAAGGCCAGTGATGCACCCGTTCCCGCGCGCATGCCGCCGGAGCCGCAAGAAAACCTGCTGCACTTCATTGAAAAAAACTCACCCCTGCTGGAGCCTTGGCAGCGTGAACTCGTGCGCATGGTGCGCAAGATCGCGCAGTACTTTTATCCGCAGCGCCAGACCCAGGTGATGAACGAGGGCTGGGCCGTGTTCTGGCACTACACCCTGCTTAACACCCTGTATGACCGCGGCTACCTGAGCGACGGTGTCATGCTGGAGTGGCTGGGCCACCACACCCATGTGCTCTACCAGCCGCCGCTGCGCAGCCGCAGCTACAGCGGCATCAACCCCTACACGCTGGGCTTTGCCGTGTACCGCGACATCCAGCGCATCTGCCAGGCACCCACGGACGAAGACCGCTATTGGTTCCCCGAGCTGGCTGGCAAGCCCTGGCTGCAGGTGCTGGACCACGCCATGCGCAACTACAAGGACGAGAGCTTCATTGGCCAGTTTCTCAGCCCCCGGCTGGTGCGCGAGCTGCGCCTGTTTGCCATCCATGACGACGAAAAGGCGTCCGACCTGGAGGTCAGCGCCATCCATGACGAAGCGGGTTACGCGCAGCTGCGTCAGGCCCTGTCACAGCAATACGACCTGGGCACGCGCGAGCCCAACATCCAGGTCTGGAACGTCAACCTGCGCGGCGACCGCACCCTGGTGCTGCGCCACACCCAGCACCGCGGCCGCCCCTTGGGCGAGAGCACGCTGGAAGTGCTCAAGCACACCGCAAGGCTGTGGGGCTTTGGCGTGCGTCTGGAGAGCGTGGGCGCGGCCGGGGAAGTGACCCGGCAGTGGAATGTGGCCGGGCCTTGATGGGCCAGGACCTTAATCCACCAGCACCTTGAACTGCACCCGGCCCAGCGTGGATGCAATCAGCCGCGCATTGGGCTCGTCTGTACTTTGCACCCAATCTTCAGCGGCCTGCTGGCTGCGCCCGAACTGCATGTGGCGCGCCACCAGGCGCTGCAGGCGCAAGGCTTCGGGCACTTCCACGTACCAGATCTCATCGAGCAGCGGCGCCACCTGGCTCCAGCCGCTCTGGTCCAGCGCCAGGTAGTTGCCCTCGGCAATCAGCAGCTTGGCATGCGCAAAGATCGGAATGGCCCCGGCAATGGGCTCTTCCATCTCGCGGCGGAATTCGGGGGCGTACACGGTTTCATCGGCGGCTTGCGTGCGCAAGCGTTTGAGCAGCGACACATAGCCGTAACTGTCAAAGGTGTCGGGCGCCCCCTTGCGCGCCGCGCGGCCCAGGCGTGCCAGCTCTGCATTGGCCAGGTGAAAGCCGTCCATGGGCACGATTTGCGATTGCTCAGGGAAGAGGGATTGCAAGCGCAGCGACAAGGTCGACTTGCCCGCACCCGGCGGGCCGATGATGCCCAGCAGGGTGCGGGTGTCGCGTTCTATGAAGGACTGCAGGCGCTCGCAGGCCTCAGCAAAGCGCAGGCTTGGCGTGGTGGGGGTTGGGGTCATGGAAGACATGTGTTCTATGCAGGTTTAAGCCATCAGCTTACGACAATGCGGCTCAGCCCCCCGGCCTGGCGCTGCACCTGCACCTGCGTGCCGATGCGCTCGGTCATCTCCTGCACGTGCGAGATCACACCCACCTTGCGGCCCAGAGACTGCAGGCTGTCGAGCGCGTCCATGGCCACGCGCAGGGAGTCGGCGTCCAGGCTGCCAAAGCCTTCGTCAATGAACAGCGACTCCACGCGCACGCGGTGCGAGGACAACGAGGCCAGGCCCAGCGCCAGGGCCAGCGAGACCAGAAAGGATTCGCCACCCGAGAGCGAATGCACCGAGCGCACCTCGTCGCCCATGTCCTGGTCCACCACCAGCAGGCCCAGGCTGTCGGCGATGCGCTGGATGCGGTAGCGCCGACTCAGGGCCTGCAAATGGCTGTTGCCATAGCCCAGCAGAATATCGAGCGTGAGCTGCTGGGCAAAGTTGCGGAACTTTTTGCCGTCGGCCGAACCGATGAGCTCACCCAGTTGCGACCAGACCCGGGCCGCTGCGGTTTGCTTGTCGATGTGGGTACGCAGCGTGGCGGAGGCGGCCAGGCGTTCGTTGTCGCGGGCGATGTCGAGCTTCAGGGCGGACAGGGTCTCCGTCAGGGCGGCCAGGTCGGTGGTGGCTGTGGCCAATTGATCCGCCAGTTCGTCTTCGCTGAGTGCGGTGGCCTTGATGGCCTCGTGCGCGGCCAGCGATTGCCTGCGCGTGGCCAGCACGGCTTGGGCGGTGGCTACTGCCGTTTGCAAGGCTTGCAAGGCCTGGCGCTCTTGTGTGACCCACGCGCCGGGGATGGCGAGCAGGGTCTGCAGGGTGTCGCGGGTTTGCGCCGGGTGCGACGCGTCCTGTGGCTGCGTGTTGAAGCGCTGCAGCCAATCGTCCAAGGCCGCCAGTGCAGTGGCCTGCGCTGCGCGCTGTTGCTCCATCTGCTGGGTGGACAGGCGCACGGATTCATCCCAGCGGGTAACTTCGGCGCGCACCGTTTGCAGCAGCGACTGCGCGGACTCCAAGGCGGCCCGGCTTTCGTTGGCAGCGGTGTTGAGTCTGCCCACCACGTCCTGCACGGCCCTGCCCTCCAACAGGGTGGCGCGCTCAGTGCGGTAGCCCTGCAGGGTGGCTGCGATGCTGGCGTGCCGCTCGCTCTGCGTGGCCACATGCTGCGCGGCTTGCGCGCAGGCACTGGCGGCTGCGGTGCTTTGAAGCTGCAGCGCGGCGATGCGTTGGGTATGCGTGGTGCGGCTGTCCTGCTGCTGGCCCCAGGCTTGGGCGTCGCTGTGGCACTGCGCCACAAAGGCATCGGGCGTGGCACACCATTCCTCGCGCCAGGTGCTGCTGGTAAAGGCGCCATCCAGTTGGGCCAGCGTGGCGTCCAGTTGCTGCGCCAGATCACCGGCCTGGCGCTGGCTGGCCTCCAGCGCCTGGCGGGTCTGGCTGGCACTGGCGGTCAAATGGGTGACTGTTTCGCGCGCTTGTTCCAGCGACTGGTTGGCGGCATTCAGCGCGTGCTGCGCCGCGTCCCGCTGCTTCTGTTTTTGGCGGTTCAATTCCTCCTGCGCGCTGAGCTCGGACAGGGCTTGGCGAGCCTGCTCCTGGCTGTGCTGCAACCAGGCGCTGCGCGCATCCTGGGGCACGCCGTCCAGTTCGGCCTGCAGTGCCAAGGCGGCCCACTCTTGCAGCAGGACGGCATGTTGCGCGGTCAGCTGTTCCAGCGCCATGCTGCACTGCTGCAATGCTTTGGTGGCGCTGGCCTTGTCGGCGGCGGCCATGGCGTTCTGTTCCTGCACCGCCACCAGTGCTTTCTTGTTGCCGTCCACATGGTCCTGCAGCCCCTGCAGCACGGCGTTCAGGGCGGGCGCATGGTCCGCATAGGGGTGCTCCAGCGCGCCACACACCGGGCAGGCCTCATCCGGCTTCAGCTGGGTGCGCAAGGTCTCGGCACTCTGGCTGGTGGCCAGTTGGGCCAAGTGCAGCGCCTGCTCGGCAGATTGCAAGGCGCTGCCCAACTGGGGCAGTTGCTGGCTACATTCCAGCAAGCTGTTTTCGCTCTCTGTCAATGTGGTGGTGTAGCCCTTGTGCTGTTCTTGCAAGCGCAGGCGTTGGCCGCGCACGTCGCAGCGCTTGTGCCACAGCAGGGCAGCGGCCTGCAGCTGATCACGCTGGTCCTCTAGCGCCTTTTTGCGCTGGGCCAGGCCGTCGGCATCTGCCTGTTCGCAGATCAACGCGCTGGCTGCCAACTGGTCTGCCGCGTCTTGCGCGCGGGCTGTGGCCTGCCGCAGTGTGTCCTGCGCCGTTTCCATCTGCTGCGCCTGTATGGCGATATTGGCCTGGAGTTCGCGCGCCTCGTCTTGGCTCTTTCCCTGTTGGGCCAGCGTGCCTTGCGCAGTGGCAAACAAGGTCTCCCAACGCTGCCAGCCGTCTGACAGGGGCTGCAAGGGCGCGTGGCTCTGGAGCCAGGCCTCGGTGCTTTGCAGATCGGCTTGCGCTTGGGCGGCCTGCTCTGCCAGTGCGGCCTGGCTCCGTTTTTCTGCGTCCTGCTGGGCCAGCGCCTGTGCTTGCGCCAGCCCGGCTGCCTCGCATGCGGGCGCCACCGCTGCAACCTGGGCGTCGAGTTCGCGGGCGCGGTCGATGGCGGGCTGGGCTTCTGCGCGGGCGGCCTCCGCCGTGGCCGCTTGCAACTGTGCCGCATCGAAAGCGCTCTGGCGGCTTTGCAGCTGTTGCCGGGCTTGCTCCAGCTGGGTGGCTGCTTCGGTCTGCGTCTGCACTGCCGCTGCGGCAGTCTGCTGCAGGCGCTCTTGCTCCGACCACAGGGGGCGCGCGGTTTGCACCTGCTCCACCAAGGCCAGGTGGTCCTGGCGTGGCACCGCCGCTTCTTGTTCAGCGAGCGCGGCTGCGTGGTGGGCGGTGGCGTCTGTCACCTCATGCTGCTGTTGGGCATGCAATTGGTACCA
>CANCCF010000048.1 GCA_947374485.1 Comamonadaceae bacterium
TGGCTTTCTCGTTCCAGCTGGCTACCGACGACCAGGCCGAAACCGACCGGCTGTGGGACGCCATCATCGGCAACGGCGGCGAGGCCAGTGTGTGCGGCTGGTGCAGGGACAAATGGGGCCTGTCTTGGCAGATCACGCCCCGCGCACTATCGGCCGCCATCGCCGACCCTGAGCCGGCAGTCGCCAAGCGCGCCTTCGAGGCCATGATGGAGATGGGCAAGATCGACATTGCTGCGATTGAGCTGGCGCAGCGCGGCGGGCTTGCCATGCCCTAGGCGTAACATGGCGCGGCGCCCGGATGGCGGGCGCGCCACCCGAAAAATACATGCCCCCTGCTGTCACAACCCTGCCAACGGCTGTTGCGCCGCCCATGCCGGATGCTGCGGATACGCCCGCCACTTTTCTGGCCAGGCGCAGGATGCGGCGGGTGTATTGCCTGGATGATTTCGAGCCCGCCGCACGGCGCCACCTGCCTTCTTCGATATTTGCCTACGTCCACAGCCCGTCTGAAACCGGTCAGTCCCTCAACGACAACCGCGCCGCGTTCCAGGGCATCCGCTTTGTGCCGCGCATTCTGTGCGACGTCTCCAGGCGCACCTCTGCGAAGGCCCTGTTCGGCCACACCTGGTCAGCGCCTTTCGGCATCAGCCCCATGGCGGTGAGTGCCTTGACCGCTTACCAGGGGGACCGCGTGCTGGCCGAGGCTGCCGCATCGGAAAACATTCCCATGGTCATGAGCGGCTCATCGCTCACCCGCATGGAGGAGGTGATCCGTGCGGCGCCAAACAGCTGGTTCCAGGCCTATTTGCCACCCACCACCGAGCGCATTGCCGCACTGGTGCAGCGCGCACAGGATGCGGGCTTTGGCACGCTGGTGGTCACCGTGGATGTGGCCGTGCGTGGCAGCACCGAACATTACGAGCGCGCGCATTTTCACAGCCCCCTGCGCCCCGGCCTGCGCCTGTTGTGGGAGGGCCTGTCGCACCCGGCCTGGGCGCTGGGCACCTTTGGCAAAACCATCGTCACCCACGGGCTGCCGCATTTTGAAAACAGCGACAGTGAACGCCGCATCCCCGTGATGGCCCGCAACGTGGTGCGCGAGTTCAGCGGGCGCGCCCACCTGGCCTGGGATGCGGTGGAAAAAATCCGCGCGCAATGGAAGGGGCGGCTGGTGCTCAAAGGCATCCTGCATCCGCACGATGCGCTGCGCGCCCGGCAGATGCAAATCGACGGCATCATTTTGTCCAACCACGGTGGCCGCCAGCTTGACGGCGCGGTCTCGCCACTGCGCGTTCTGCCCGCCGTGCGTGCCGCCGTGGGCGACATGCCGGTGCTGATAGACAGCGGCTTTCGGCGTGGCACCGACGTGCTCAAGGCCCTGGCCCTGGGGGCCGATTTTGTGTTTGTGGGCAGGCCCTTCAACTACGCGGCAAGCATTGGCGGACACGCGGGCGTCAGGATGGCGGCGCAGCTGCTCAAGAAGGAAATTGACGGTGCCCTGGGCATGCTGGGCGTGACGTCCCCCGACCAGTTGAACCCGGGCCATGTGGTGCTGGAGCACGGCCTGCTGGCAACGTTTGCAGGCTGAGCCCTCTTTCGCTGTGACTGCGGTGAGATACTGAACGCCATGCCAACGCCTGCTGCTGCCCACTGCGTACGCCACTTCCGCCAGATATTGCTCTGGCCTTTGCGATTGATGCCGGTGCATGGCGCACAGGCGCAGCATGCCAAGCCCTGGCAGATGCTTTCGGCCATGGGCGATGCGACCCCCTGGCGCGAAGTGGTGGACGAGTACACGGGTGACGCCCACCACTTCCACGAGCGGCATTACAACGAGTTCGTCACCTTTCTGCCCTACGTGCAGCGCTTTCTGTACGGCGAGGGCCAGGGTACAGGTGGGGGCCAGGCGCGTGGCTCGCCCATGCGGGTTTTCCGCCGCCACGATGTGCGTGCCGTGCGGGCCGTGTTGCGTCCGGGCGAGCCGCCCATCACGCTGGATGTGGTGCATGTGGACCTGTATTTTTTTCTCGACCTGGACTTGGTGCTGCTCAACGTGGAGGTGGCCACCGACAACCTGGCGCTGGCGCAGGCGCAGGAACTGCTCTACCGCTTTGGCCGTGGCTATCCGCCGGGCTGGGACGCAGAGGGCCAGGCCCAGCATTGCCTGCACCAGGCCCAGTGGCTGGACGCGCAAGGGCAGGTGCTGGCCGAGTCCGATGCGGCACAGCGCGAGCTGTTCCTGGACCATGTGGCGCGCCACCGTGCACCGCGCATCGCAGCCCATTGGGACTGGCTCTTGCAGCCCCTGGTCAGCGACCACTCCGAGACTCCTGGTGCCTTGCGCTACCGCCAGATCGAGTACTACCGCATGCCGCTGCTGGGTTTCCTGGCGGTCGATGATCCCCAGACGCTGGAGCGCAGCGACTTCATCCGCTTGGGGCTGGTCACGGGTTCCGGCAGTGCCGATGGCGCGCTACCTTTTGCCGAAGACCACCTGCGTGATTTTGAGCAGCGCTACTGCTACGACCGCTTCTGGGGCCATGGCGGCGCGGCACCCCATACCCGCTACCTCTGCACCGGCCATTCGCTGGTGGTGCTGGGCGATGCCCGCAGCTCCTTCTTTGCCTGCCGCGACCGGGGCGTGCTGGCGCAGTTCAGGCACCAGCACTTTCTGCTGTTTCTGATTGCGCACTTCCAGAAAGCGGCGCTGCTGATGTTTTCCGACCGGCTGGCCGAGACCCTGCGCAATCTGGACATCAGTGACCCGGCCAGCGTGCGCATCTTCAAACGCAGCATCCGCAGCAGCTTTGCCGGTTTCTTGCGCTTCACGCACCGCTACTGGTTCCACGAGGTGTCTGAGCAGGCGCAAACCCGCGCCCTGTTTGCCAAGTGCGCCCAGCACCTGGGGCTCGATCCACTGTATGCGGAAGTCAAGGAGCGCATTGCCGACATGAACAACTACCTGGAGGCCGACAGCCTGCGCCGCCAGGCCAACACCGTGGTGCGCCTGACGGTGGTGACCATCTTTGGCCTCATAGGCACCATCACCACCGGCTTTTTGGGCATGAACCTGATGGCCGAGGCCGAGGCCTCCATGGCGCGCCGGGTGGTCATCTTTGCCCTGGTGTTTCTGGTCACCACGGCGCTGACGGTCTACACCATGGTCAAGTCCAAGCGCCTCTCCGATTTTCTGGATGTGCTGTCCGAAGAGCGCGTGGGGAGCTGGCACAAGTTCAAGGCCTTTGTTGCCATTTGGGTGCGCCAGAGTGACTGAGCTTGCATTCCTACCCAGCGATGCAGTCGCCCATCGCAGCGAACTGGTCGAGTTGAATATTGAATACCTGACCTGGGTGCTGACGGGTTTCAGCAGCATCACCGGAACGTCGGTCCGCGACATGCTCGGCATGGACATCCCGCAATATGTAGACAAGGGCATCTATGTGCGGCACGGCTTCACGGACCGTCCTCCTTATGACGAGGTGGAAGCGCCCAAGGCATTGCATCCCATCATCCGGTTCATGGAGCGGGCGCTTTAGGCGTTACGCCGTGAAGGAAGAGCCGCCATGAGCAGAGCCTGCAAAGTCGTTGATGTGTTCACATCGGTCCCCTTGATGGGCAACCCCGTGGCAGTGTTGCCGTGATACAGCGCGAGCGAATCCTGCTGCCAAGGGTGGACAGGAACGACCTGGCCGGACAGGGGCAATGCGTGGACCGCGACGGCCGCGTGTCAGTGCGCCTGCACGCCCGGGGCATCACGGTGGGCGCAAGCTGTGTGACCTGCGCTGAGGGCACGCTCAGACTGTGAGCAGAGGGTCTGGCGAGGCAAGTGCCCGGGCCAGCAAGTCGCCAAACAGACGCACCCTTGCAGGCATGAGGCGCGAAGGTGTGAGCATATGCAGGTCAACGGGCATGAGGCGCCACTGGGGCAGCGCCAGTACCAGCGCGCCCGCCTTCAGTTCGTCCTGCACCAGGGCCTTGTCAATAACGGCGATGCCAGCGCCCTTCAGAGCCAGCTTCCTGATGAGTGAAACACTGGGCATGGCGAAGCGGCCCTGTACGGAAATGACCTGTGTTTCGCCAGAATGGTTGTTCACCAATTTCCACCTGGAGCCGCTCTGGCTGGAATGCATGCGAATGCACATCTGCTGCGCGAGTTGCTCCGGCCTCAAGAGTGGGGGCGCATGGCGCAGATAGAGCGGCGAGGCTACCAGCACGGGCTGGACCTGCGCGATGGTCCTGGCCACCAGGCCCGAGTCTGGCAGCTTGCCAAAGCGCAGTGCGGCGTCAAAATTCTCGGCTACCAGATCAACCACCCGGGACGTCAGGTCCAGTTCCACATCGACTTGCGGGTAACGCTGGGTGTACTGCACGAGGAGGTCGGGCAAATAGTGGTTGGCAAAGTCGGCGGAGCACGACAGGCGCAGCGTGCCGCGTGCCTGCATGGTGTTGCTGAGCAAATCCTCATGCGCCACGCGCGCTTCTTCGACCAGGTGGGCACACTTTGCGTAGTAGGCCGCACCCGCATCGGTCACTTCCACTTTGCGCGTGGTGCGGTTCAGCAGGCGCAGGCCAATCTGTTGTTCCAGCCCATTGATGCGCCTGGACAGGGTGGACGCCGGGATGTCCAGATGCCGGGCAGCGGTGGTGAAGCTCCGGGTATTGACCACCTCCACAAACAAGGCGATGTCTCTGAGCAATTGCATGGAGGGCGCGTCTTTTTTTTGTGCCATTGGTGGAATAGTTATATCCATTTTCGCTATTTATCGTCAATCGTGCAGCAAATACATTGGAGCCTCTTTCAAACCACAAGGAAATTTCCATGGCCTCAGCAGATCGCCGCAGCTTCTTCGGTACCACCACCGCCTCTGCGCTGGCGGCCACGCTTTCCGTGGCGGGCGCCGCTGCGCTGTCCACAAGCCCTGTGCAGGCCGCACCGTCAGACGCCCAGGCACAGCGCCAGCGTTTTGCGCTGGGCAATAGCATCATCATGCTGGTGGACCACCAGCTCGGCACCGTGAACTGGGTGAAGAGCCAGCCCAGGGAGCAGGTGATTGGTGCCACGCGCGCACTGGCCCGCATGGCAGTCGATTACCAGATGCCGCTGGTGCTCACAACCACTATGGAGGAAATGGTCGGCACGACCATCGATGACCTGCAGAAAATCGCACCGGATGCCTACGCCAGGCGCTTCAAACGCGGTGGCCAGCTCAGTTGCTGGGATGATCCGGCGCTGGCCTCCGGGGTGCAGGCCTTCAAGCGGAAGAACATCATCCTGGCCGGGCTGACCACCGACATCTGCGCCTTCTGGGCCGCCCATGACGCGCTGCGTCTGGGCTACAACGTCATGCTGGTCGCAGACGCCTGCGGCGCTTTGACCGAAATGGCGGACCGCCTGACGTTTGACCGTTTGCGTGACATGGGCGTGACCGTGTGTGGCATCAACCAGGCGCAGACGGAGCTGGTCAACAATTTCGGTACGCCAGAGGGGCAAAAGGCCATGAAGATCAACATGGAAGAGATCATTTCGAAACTGATGAAATAAGCCAGACAAACCAACCGGAGACACACCATGGGCCCACTGCGCGAAGTCAAACTGCTGGAGGCGGGTCACACCCACGGGCCCATTACGCGGCTCGTGAGCCCCTCTGATCTGGGGGAACAGCTCAAACCCTTCATCTTTCTGGACTACTTCAATGCCCGGATCGAACCTGGTTTTGGCTTCCCCATGCATCCGCACTCCGGCATTGCCACCTTGACCTGGCAGCCTGGTACCGATGTGGCCTACGAAGACACCACCGGGCAGCACGGTGTCCTCAAGGCAGGTGGCCTGGAGTGGATGAATGCGGGTGGTGGCGCCTGGCACAAGGCCACGCTGCTGGGCCGTGGCCATGCCACGGGGTTCCAGCTCTGGGTGGCGATGCCGCCGGGCATTGAAAGCGGGCCCTCACAGGGCCAGTACGTGGCACCAGAAGCGGTGGCCGCATTGGCGATACCGGGCGGGGTGATCCAGGTTTTTCTCGGGCATCTGCAGGGTGAGCATGGGGCGGCCACAAGCTCCATCGTGTCGCACCAGGATATGAATTACTTTGTGGTTCAACTGGAAGCGGGCGCCCAATGGACCTATACGCCTCCCGGCCAGCATGGCGTTGCGTTTGCGGTGGGGTTCTCGGGCGCGCCCGTGGTGAACGGCGTGGCACTGCAACACACCCTGGCCCTTCTAGGCAGTGAGGGAAGCATCGAAATATCAGCGCCCGACGGACCCGTGCAGGTGCTGGTAGGCAGCGCCGCCAGGCACGCCTGGGATCTGGTGCTGGGGACCAGCTCGGTGCACACCAGCCCGGCGGCCCTGGCCCAGGGCCTTCAAACGATACGGGACATCAGGGCGGGGTTGCCTGTTTAGCCAACTGACACACCCGCTCGGCCGCAATCCAGTCCAGCGCGGCAAAGCCCACCGACTTGAAGACGGTGATGGCCTGATCATCCCGGCGCCAGGCATGCTCGGGCTGAGCCGCCAGTTCGGCCAGTTCTGCCTGGATGGCGCTGGCATCGATCAAGCCTTGTTGCATCGCCTGCAAGACCTCGCCGCCTTTTTGCAGCACCGCCTCGCGGCTGTCGGCAAACAGCTGGGCGCGTGGCATGAGGGCGGGTTCGGCCTCGGCCATGCTGGGGGTGAAGGCGCCGACCAAGCCCAGATGGGTGCCAGGCTGGACCCAGTCGCTGCGAATGAACGGCGTGGTGGCGGTGCTGGCGGCGGCCACCACGTCGGCCTGGGCCAGCGTGGCTTGCAGGTCGTGGCCTACCTCTGCGGCAATGCCCCGTTCAAGCAGCTGCGCCACTACCGCCTGGGCTTTGGTTGGGTTACGGCCCCAGATGAGGATGCGCTCGAAGGCCATCACGCTGGCATGGGCCTGGGCCAGCGGCGCGCTGAGTGAGCCGGTGCCCAGAACTGCCAGCGTGCGGCTGTTCTTGCGTGCCAGCATGCGCGCCGCCAGCGCGGCGGCCGCTGCGGTGCGGCGCAGGGTGAGCTCGGTGCCGTCCAGCACGGCCAGGGGGCGGCCGTCTTCGCAGGAGAGCAGCACGTACACGCCAGACACCGCTGATTTGCCGCTGGCCGCGTTGCCCGGCCAGATGGAGACCAGCTTCACCCCCATCATTTGCTGCGGCTTCCAGGCGGGCATGATGAGCACGGTGCTGGCGTCGCCATTGGGCTCGTAGTGGCTGCGCAGGGGCGAGGCAATGGGCTCCTGCAGGCCGCGCGCCAGCGCGTCTATCAGGGCGGGGTAGGGCAGGGCGCTGGCCACTGCCTGTTGGTCAAAGAACTGCATGCGGGCCTCCTGCGGTGGTGCCGGGTTGGGTGGTGCTGACCCACAGCACCTGGGCGTGGGCTTTGCTCACGCTGATGACGCGGTGGCCCATGCGGCTGTCCAGATAAGCGCAGTCGCCTGCGCCCAGGCGCTCGGGCTCATAAAACTCGGTGAAGAGTTCGATCTTGCCCTGCAGCACATAAATCAGCTCTTCGCCGGCGTGGCGGTCCCAGTCCGAAAAATCATCAAAGGCGCGCGCGGTGATGGTGCTGCAGAACGGCGTCATCAGCTTGTTCGACAGGTCGTTGCACAGCAGCAGGTGTTCGTACACGGGCGTATTCAAGGCCTTGCCTTGGGCGGCGCGGGTGAGGCTGCGCCTGCCGCTGCCGCTGCCGTTGACGGGTTCTGGCGCGTGCGGCTCAAACAGTTCGCTGATGTCCACCGCAAAGCCTGCGGCGAGCTTGATCAGCGCGTCGTACGTGGGTGACATCAGGCCGTTTTCTATTTTTGACAAAGTGGAGCGCGCCAGGCCCGTGGCCTGGGCTGCACGCTCCAGCGTCCACGTGCGCTGGCTGCGCAGGCCGCGTAGGCGTGTACCCAGCTCAGACATCGAACTTCACACCCTGCGCCAGTGGCAATTGCGCGCTGTAGTTGATGGTGTTGGTGGCGCGGCGCATGTAGGCGCGCCAGGCGTCCGAACCCGATTCGCGCCCGCCGCCGGTCTCTTTCTCGCCGCCAAAGGCGCCGCCAATTTCGGCCCCCGAGGTGCCGATGTTGACGTTGGCAATGCCGCAGTCCGAGCCCCCGCTGGCCATGAAGGCCTCGGCCTCGCGCAGATTGAGCGTGAAGATGGCCGACGACAGACCCTGGGGCACCGCGTTTTGCAGGGCAATGGCCTCGTCGAGGGTGTCGTAGGCCATCACATAGAGGATGGGTGCAAAGGTCTCGTGGCAGACCACGGCCGTCTGTGCGGGCATTTCCACAAGGGCCGGGGAGACATAAAAAGCCTTGGGGTAAACATCTGCCAGCACGCGCTCGCCGCCAAACACCACGCCGCCCTGGTCACGCGCCTGCTGCAGGGCGGCCTGCATGGCCGCAAAACTTTGCTGGTCGATCAGTGGCCCCAGTAACGTTTTTTCTTCCAATGGTGAGCCTATCGGCAAGGCGGCATAGGCCTTTTTGAGTTGGGCCAGCAGTTGCGTGTGCACGCTCGCATGCACGATGAGGCGGCGCGTGGAAGTGCAGCGCTGCCCGGCGGTGCCCACTGCCGCAAACAGAATGCCGCGCACGGCCATGGCCAGGTCCGCCGAGGGCGCCACCACCACCGCATTGTTGCCACCCAGTTCCAGCAGGCTGCGCCCGAAGCGCTGCGCCACACGCGGCCCCACCTCGCGGCCCATGCGGGTGCTGCCGGTAGCAGACACCAGGGCAACCTGCGGGTGGTCGACCAGTGCCTGGCCCACATCGCGCAGGCCCACCACCACTTGCGACAAATGCGCTGGTGCCGTGCCACCATTCGCTGTGAAACGCGCCAGGGCGCGCTCGAACAGCGCCTGGCAAGCCAGGGCGGTGAGCGGGGTTTTCTCGGAGGGCTTCCAGACCACGGCATTGCCGCAGACGAGGGCCAGCGCCGTGTTCCAGGACCACACCGCCACCGGAAAATTGAAGGCACTGATGACACCCACTACGCCCAGCGGATGCCAGGTCTCCATCATGCGGTGGCCGGGGCGCTCGCTGGCAATGGTCAGGCCGTATTGCTGGCGCGACAGGCCCACGGCAAAGTCGCAGATGTCGATCATCTCCTGCACCTCACCCAGGCCTTCCGAGAGGATCTTTCCGGCCTCCAGCGTCACCAGCTGGCCCAAGAGGGCTTTTGCAGCACGCAGCTCTTCGCCCAGCAGGCGGATGAGCTCACCACGCACCGGGGCCGGTGTGTTGCGCCATTGCAGAAAGGCGGCTTGCGCGTGGGCAACGGCCACTGCCACTCGCTCTGGCGTGTCAGGCGTCAGGCGGGCCAGTTCGCTGCCGTCAATCGGCGTGCGCACGACCAGGCTGCCTTCGCGCAAGGGGGTGTCCAGCCCGAGGGACTGCAGCAACGGGGTGATGGACGCAATGGTTGCGGGCATGGTGTTTTTCCTTTGTTCTACATGGGTTTCCTATAGTGTATATTTTCCCCATGCAACAAGCGGACGTGGTGATTGTGGGCGGTGCCGCCGTGGGCAGTGCAACGGCGTATTTTCTGGCGGCACAACCGGGCTTCAAGGGCAGTGTGGTGGTGCTGGAGCAGGATTTTTCCTATGGGAAATGTGCCACGGCCCTGTCGGCCGCATCCATTCGCCACCAGTTCTCCACGCCCGAGAATATCTGGCTCTCGCAGTTCGGCAGCCATTTTTTGAAGCAGCTGGGTGACTACCTGGCGGTGGACGGTGCAGTGCCCGAGGTGGGCTTCCAGGAGCGCGGCTATCTGTTCCTCGCAACAGAGGCCGGGCGCACCAACCTGCAATCGAACCACCATATTCAAAAGGCGCAAGGGGTGGACGTGGCCCTGCTCACGCCCGCCCAATTGCAGGCCCGCTTCGACTGGCTCCAGGTGGACGACCTGTTTGGGGGCTCCCTGGGTCTCTCAGGTGAAGGCTGGCTGGACGCCTACAGCCTGATGCAGGCCTTGCGGCGCAAGGCCATCGCACTCGGCGTGCACTACCGGCAGGCCAAGGTGCAGAGGCTCAATCGCGTAGGCCACCGCGTGGTCTCGGTCCGCCTGGACGACGGCAGCACGCTCCCCTGCGCCACCGTCATCAACACGGCGGGCACCGGGGCTGCTGCGCTGGCACGCACAGCCGGGCTGGCGCTGCCGGTGGAGTCGCGCAAGCGCAGCATCTTTTATGTCACCAGCAGTGCGAAGCTGCCCGGCTGCCCCATGGTGATAGACCCCACCGGCGCCTACTTCCGCCCCGAGGGCGAGGGCTTTATCTGCGGCGTGGCGCCAAAGGCCGCAGACGACCCCGAGTGTTTTGATTTCGAGGTGCAACACAGCCTGTTTGAGGAAGTTTTGTGGCCCACGCTTGCTGCGCGCGTGCCGGGCTTTGAGGCGCTGCGCGTGCAACGCAGCTGGGCCGGTCATTACGACTTCAATGTGCTGGACCACAACGTGATTCTGGGCGCGCACCCGGAGGTGGACAATCTGCTCTTTGCCAACGGCTTCAGCGGCCACGGCCTGCAGCAGTCCATGGGCGTGGGGCGGGCGCTCTCCGAGCTGGTGGCCTTCGGTGCCTACCGCACGCTGGACCTGCGGCGCCTGGGCTGGGAGCGGGTGCTCAAGCATGAGCCGCTGCATGAAATCAATATCGTCTGAACAAGGAATGCCGTGAACCCAACAACCGCAAGCGGCGGCCAGCTGCTGGTGCAAGCCCTGCAAACCCATGGCGTGGAACATGTGTTCTGCGTGCCGGGCGAGAGTTTTCTGGCGGTGCTGGACGCGCTGCATGACGCCACCGACATTGCGGTGACGGTGTGCCGCCAGGAAGGGGGGGCCGCCATGATGGCCGAGGCCCAGGGCAAGCTCACCGGCAGGCCCGGCATCTGCATGGTCACGCGCGGGCCCGGTGCCACGAATGCGTCGGCGGGCATCCACATCGCCATGCAGGACTCCACGCCCCTGATCGTGTTCGTGGGCCAGATCGAGCGCGGCATGCGCGAGCGCGAGGCCTTTCAGGAGGTGGACTACCGCGGCGTATTCGGCAAGCTGGCCAAGTGGGTGACCGAGATTGATGACGCCGCGCGCATTCCCGAGCTGGTTTCGCGCGCGTTTCACATCGCCACCTCGGGCAGGCCCGGGCCGGTGGTGGTTGCGCTGCCCGAAGACATGCTGACCGATGTTTTGACCACGCCCCCAGTGGCGGCTGCACCCTGGCGCACGGTGGAGGCCAGCCCCGGCCGTGCGCAGATGCAGGAATTGGCCGCGCTGTTGGCGCAAGCAAAAAAGCCGATGCTGGTGCTGGGCGGCAGCCGCTGGTCAGACGCGGCCTGCGCGCAGGTGGCGCAGTTTGCCAGCGCCTGGCAGTTGCCGGTGGCCTGTTCCTTCCGGCGCCAGATGCTGTTTGCCGGCGAGCACGCCTGCTACGCGGGCGATGTGGGCCTGGGCATCAATCCCAAGCTGTTGGCGCGATTGAAGGACGCGGACCTGCTCATCCTGTTGGGCGGGCGCCTGTCGGAGGTGCCCTCGCAAAGCTACACCTTGCTGGACATTCCGGTGCCCAAGCAAACCCTGGTGCACGTGTTTGCCGACCCCGATGAACTTAACCATGTGTACCAGGCCACGCTGGGCATTGCCGCATCACCGATTGGTTTTGTGCAGGAGCTTTCGCACTTGCCCGTGCCAGCCGCGCCGGTGTGGGCCGAGCACACTGCGGCCGCGCACGTCGACTACCTGGCCTGGAGCGAGCCCGCAGGCCGCAGCAACCCCGGCCTGTTGCAGATGGGTCCGGTGATGGAGCATTTGAAAGGCGCGCTGCCGCAGGATGTGATTCTGTGCAACGGCGCGGGCAACTTCAGCATCTGGCTGCACCGCTTCTGGCGCTTCCGGGGCTTTGGCACGCAGCTCGCACCCACTAGCGGCAGCATGGGCTACGGCCTGCCCGCAGCGGTGGGGGCGCAGCGTCTGTACCCCGGGCGCACGGTGGTCTGCTTTGCGGGCGATGGCGATTTCATGATGCACGGGCAGGAACTGGCCACGGCCGTGCAGTACGGCCTGCCCATCGTCGTTCTGCTGCTGGACAACGGCATGTACGGCACCATCCGCATGCACCAGGAAAAAAACTACCCTGCACGCGTGTTTGCCACCGACCTGAAGAATCCCGACTTTTGCGCGCTGGCCTTTGCCTACGGCGCGCATGGTGAGCGGGTGGAGCGCACCGACGAATTTGCCCCGGCACTGGCACGCGCAATGGCCAGCGGCAAGCCGGCTGTGCTGCATTGCCTGATGGACCCGCAGGCCATCACGCCCACCGCCACGCTGGACAGTCTGCGTGCGCAGGGGCAGGCACAACAGGCCTTGCGCTGAGGCGAAACAGAAGTGAGAAGAGAGTAGAGGGCAGGCCTAAGCCGCCTGCAGCGCGGCGTCGGTCTTCTTGCGCAGGGCCAGTGTGCTCAGCAGCATGAGCAGCATGAAGGCGCCCACGCCCGTATAGGCCGTGCTGAAGCCTGCTGTGCCGCCACCGGCCAGGTCGGCCACGGCGCTGATGCTGGCCGCAGCGGTGAGCGTGCCAATGGCGGTGCAGATGTTGATCAGCCCCTGGGCTGACGCACGCACGGCCATTGGCGCTTCTTCAATGGCAATCGAGCGCAACGCACCGCCCACCACAATGCCAATGCCAAAGCCCACTGGCACCGAAGCCAGCAGAAACAGCCACAGGCCATGGCCGGTCACGGCCGAGAGCCCATAGCCCAGCGCCAGATTGGCAAAGCCCAGCAGCACCATGCTGCGCGCCCCCGTGCGGTTGAGCAGGCGCCCGGACCCCATGGAGCCCACCATCGAGCACAGCACCAGCGGCAAGAGCACAAAGCCCGCATGCTGCGCGGTCACGCCATAGGCATGGGTGGCAATCGAGGTCAGAAAAATCACGCTGCCCATGCCAAAGCCCGCACCGCTGGCCAGCAGATAAGTGGTGGCGAGCTGGCGTTGCTTGAACAGGAACATGGGGATCAACGGAGCCGTGGCGCGCGCCTCCACCACCACCAGCAGGGCCAGCAGCAGCAGCACCGCCAACAGCAGCCAGGGCCACAGGGTGACACCCAGCAGGGGGTCGAGCAGCGGGTCCAGCACACGGGTGATGCCCAGCACCAGGGCGGTGAGCAGGGTGAAGGTGATGGCAATGCCGTTGTGGTCCAGCGGCGCCTGTTGCACCTCGACACGTGCCACCGGCAGCAAGCGGGCACCCATGTAGAGGATGACGGCGGCAATCGGCAGGTTGATCAAAAAGATCCAGTGCCAGCTGGCAACGAGCATCAGGCCGGAGGCCAGCGGCGGGCCCAGCACAAAGGCCAGGCCATAGGTGGCGCCGATCAGGCCCAGCATTTTTCCGCGCTGCTCGGGTTTGAACACATCGCCCACCACCGCACTGGCCGTAGGGGTGATGCCACCGGCGCCTATGCCCTGGATGGCGCGGCTCAGAATCACCATCCAGAAGCTGGGCGACAGCGCAATCAGCAGCGAGCCCAGGGCAAACACGGATACGCTGAAGAGATAGATGGGCCGGCGGCCATAGCGGTCGCTCAAGTTGGCCATGAGCGCGGTGCTGCACAGCGAAAACAGCACAAACACACTCATCACCAGGCCGACCATGCGGTTGTCCACAGCAAAGGTTTCGCGCAGAACCGGTATGGCGGGGCCGACGATGGCGGTGTCCAGGGCGGCCATGAAAACGCCGATAAAAAGCACGGGTACCAGGCGCTTGGGGCCCGTATCTGTATCCGATCCTGCTGTGACTGCCATGAACTTGTCCACCCGTGAAAATCGCGCACCGGAGGCCGATACGCCAACAATTATAGAAGGGGGTTCGCGCCAGTGCGGGCCAGACCCCACCGGGGCGGACCGGCTCCCACACCCAGCACTCCGGCATCGACAAGGCCTTCCTTCATGGGAGCCGCCATGCTGGCGCTATCATCCGGGGTATGTCGCGTCTGTTCATCCTGTTTCTTATCGTCTTGCTGCCCCTGCGCGGCTGGTCGGTGGAACGCATGGCGGTGCAGATGGAGGCCATGCCGCTGACCATGCAGTCACAGGCACCTCAAGCGGGTATGTCGGCTGAATGTGCCCTGCACATGCAAATGGCAGTGTCCGCTGATGGAGCCCAAACCGGGTCGGCGGCAGGGCACCAGGCTGACTCCAAGGCTTGCCAAAGCTGCCAGCTGTGCATGCCGCTGGCGGCCCTGAGCGCCTTTGCAGGCTTGGCTTTGTTCAGCCCGCCGCACCCGTTGCCGCTTTCCGTCCATACCGCCTTGGTCAGCGCCGATACCGCGCGCAACGCCAAACCCCCCATTTCCTGAGTCTTGTGCCATAGCTCCGTCTGCAGTGCGCAGAGCGGAGTGCTTCGGGCCTGCGGGCTCTGGTAGACATCGGGAAATGAACCATGAAACGCTGTATTGTGTCTTTGGCGCTGCTGTGCGCCGCATCTGCCCAGGCGGCCGCGCCACTTCCGGGCGCCGACGTGGAGTCGCTCCTGGCCATTGCCCGGGCCAACAACCTCGAAGTGGCGGGCATGCGCCATGAGGCCGCCGCGGCCACAGAACGCATAGAGCAGGCAGCTGCCCTGCCGGACCCGCGCTTCAAACTGGAGCTGCAGGATGTGACCCGCATGGGTGCGCAAAGCCCCTCGCTGTGGCCCAGTGATGTGGGCAGCACGCGCTACACCTTGACCCAGGAGTTGCCCTGGTTTGGCACACTCGCCCTGAAACGCGAACAGGCCGAGTTCGCGGCCCAGGGCGCACAGACCCAAGTGCAAAGCGTGTGGGCCGATGTGGCCGCGCGCATCAAGCTGGCCTATGCACAGCTGTACTTCTTGCAGCGCACCGAAGGCCTGAACCGGGAAATTCTGGGCCTGATGCAGCGCCTGGAGCAGATCGCACGCGAGCGTTATGCGGGTGGCCTGGCACCCCAGCAGGATGCCATTCGTGCGCAATCCGAGCAGACGGCCATTCAGGCCGAATTGATCGCGGTACAAACTGAGGCGCACCACACCCGCGCCCGCCTGAACGCCCTGCTCGCGCGCCCCATCCATGCCCCGCTGGCCGAGCCGCAAAGCCTGCGTCCGCTGCCAGCAGCCGATCAGCTGGACTATGCGGCGCTGGCACAGCGCGCACTGGCGCACAACCCGCAACTGGCGGCCGACGAAGCCAGGCTGCGCTCCGCAGACAAGGGCCAGGAACTGGCCCTGAAGAACCGTTACCCCAGCTTTACCTTGGGCGTGGCGCCCACACAGTTTCAAAACGATTTCAAGGCCTGGGACCTGATGCTGGAGATGAACATCCCGCTGCAACAGGGCACACGCCGCGCGCAGGAGCGCGAGGCCCTGGCCCTGCGTGAAGCTGCCCAGGCGCGGCGCGACGCCAGCCTGTACCAGCTGCAGGCCGAGCTGTCGGAAAACCTGGACGCGCTGCAAAGCGCGCAGCAGACCGAAGCGCTCATGGGCAACAGCCTGCTGCCCCAGGCCGAGCTGAGCCTGCAGTCGGCCCTGGCCGGCTACGAGGCGGGCAAGGGGGACTTTGCCAGCGTGATGGAGGCACAAGCCCGGATCCGCCAGGCCAAACAGTCGCGTATCAAAGCCCAGGCCGAAGGCCAGGCACGTCTGGCGCAATTGGAGCGCCTCTTGGGAGAAGAGCAATGAACAAAAAACTATCGATACTGGTGGGCGCTTTGTTGGTGGCCGCAGTGGCCGGGTCTGCCGGCAACTGGTGGGGCGCGCGCCATGCCGCAACTGGCAGCGCTGCCAGCGCCATGGGGGCTGGTGGTACGGCAACTGAGGCTGCGTCGGCTGGCATGGAGGCGTCGACTTCCAACACGCCCAAGGAGCGCAAGCTGCTGTTCTACCGCAACCCCATGGGCCTGGCCGACACCTCGCCCACGCCCAAAAAAGACTCCATGGGCATGGACTACATCGCCGTCTATGCGGGCGAGGAAGACGACACACCGGGCGCAGCCAACACTTTGAAGATCAGCGCCGACAAGGTGCAAAAGCTGGGCGTGCGCACCGAGCCCGCCACCCTGCGCGTGTTGGACAAAACCGTGCGCGCCTCCGGCCGTATCGAGCCCGACGAGCGGCGCAGTTTTACGATCGCGCCCAAGTTCGAGGGCTATGTGGAAAAGCTGCTGGTCAACGCCACCGGCCAGGGCGTTGCCAAAGGGCAAGTATTGTTTGAAGCCTACAGCCCCGAGCTGATGGCTGCGCAACGCGAATACGCCATTGCCACGCAGGGCGTACAGGCCCTGGCGCAGGCCGGGCCGGAGGCGCAAAAGAGCATGCAGCTACTGGCCGACGCCTCTCTGGCACGCCTGCGCAACTGGGATGTTTCGGAAGAGCAGGTGAAGGCTCTGGCCGCCTCTGGTGCGGCCAAACGCACGCTGACCTTTCGCTCGCCCGCCTCCGGCATCGTGACGGAGAAAAAGGCGGTGCAAGGCATGCGCTTCATGCCGGGGGACGCGCTCTACCAGGTGACCGATTTGTCCTCTGTCTGGGTGGTGGCCGATGTGGCCGAGCAGGACATTGCCGCTGTCAAACTGGGTGCGCGCGCGCAGGTGAAGATCAATGCCTACCCCGACAAGAGTTTTGCGGCGGCACTCACCTATGTCTACCCGACCTTGAATGCAGAGACGCGTACCGTGCCGGTGCGCCTGGAACTCTCCAACCCCGGCGGTTTGTTGAAACCCGGCATGTTTGCCCAGGTGGAGTTGCCTGTGGGAGCAGGCGCCAAGGTACTGACCGTGCCCGTCTCGGCGGTGATAGACAGCGGCACAAGACAAGTCTTGTTGGTTCAGGTTGCAGAAGGCCGCTTCGAGCCGCGTGAAGTGAAACTGGGTGCGCGCAGCGACAACTACATGCAGGTGCTGGACGGCGTGCGCGAGGGCGAGGCGGTGGTGGTGTCGGCCAATTTTTTGATTGATGCGGAGAGCAATCTGAAGGCGGCCATTGCGGGATTTGGTGCAGCACCGGCGGGGGCAGCGGCACCTGCAACTGAGCCCATGCCTGCGGCTGCCAGCGGACACAGCGCCCAGGGCAAGTTGGTCGAGGTGGACGCCAAGGCGCAGTCCGTCACCATAAGCCACGGCCCAGTGCCCAGCCTGAAGTGGCAGGCCATGACCATGGAGTTCCAACTGGCCAACAGCGCCCTGCTCAAGGGCCTGAAGCCGGGCGCACCCATTGCCTTTGAGTTTGTCGAGCGCGGCAAGGGCGAGTGGGTGATTACCAAAGTCACACCCACCCCAGCCGCTGCGAAGTAAGACCATGCTCGCAAAACTCATTGACTGGTCCGGCGCCAACCGCGCGCTGGTGCTGCTGGCCACGCTCTTCATCACGCTGGCGGGCATCTATGCGGTCGTCAAAACGCCGCTGGACGCACTGCCCGATTTGTCCGACGTACAGGTCATCGTCTACACCGAGTTCCCCGGCCAGGCGCCGCAGGTGGTGGAAGACCAGGTGACCTACCCGCTGACCACGGCCATGTTATCGGTGCCGAAGTCGCGCGTGGTGCGCGGCTTCAGTTTCTTTGGTGCGTCCTTTGTCTATGTGATCTTTGAGGACGGCACCGACATCTACTGGGCGCGCTCACGCGTGCTGGAGTATTTGAACTTTGCCGCGGGCCGCATGCCCCGTGGTGTGACACCGGCCCTTGGGCCCGATGCCACGGGCGTGGGCTGGGTCTACCAGTACGCCTTGGTTGCCAAAAACAAGACGCTGGCCGAGCTGCGCAGCATCCAGGACTGGTATTTGCGTTACCAGCTGGCCAAGGCGCATGGCGTGGCCGAGGTGGCCTCGGTGGGCGGCTTTGTGCAGACCTACCAGGTGACGGTGGACCCGCTCAAGCTGCGCGCCTACGGCATCCCCTTGAACAAGGTGTCGCAGACCATCCGCGACAGCAACCGCGACGTGGGCGGGCGTGCGATTGAAATGGCCGAGACCGAGTACATGGTGCGCGGCAAGGGTTATCTGCGCGGCGCCGCTGACATCGAGACCCTGGTGCTCAAGAGTGACAAGGGCACTCCTGTGCTGGTGCGTGACATTGCGCGCGTGGAGATGGTGCCCGACGAGCGGCGCGGCATCACGGAGCTGAACGGCGAGGGTGAGGTGGTGTCCGGCATTGCCATGGCGCGTTACGGTCAGAACGCGCTGGAGGTGATTGCCAACCTCAAGGACAGAATAGCCGAGGTGTCGGCTGGGCTGCCCGAGGGCGTGCAGATTCTCTCGGTCTATGACCGCTCCGACCTGATCCACCGCGCCATTGAAACCTTGAAGCACACGCTGTTCGAGGAAAGCCTGATCGTGGCGGCCGTGTGCATCCTCTTCCTGCTGCATGTGCGCTCGGCTCTCGTCGCCATCGTGATGCTGCCGGTCGGTGTGCTGATTGCGTTTATTGCCATGCGCCTTTTGGGCATGAACTCCAACCTGATGAGCCTGGGCGGTATTGCCATTGCCATAGGCGCCATGGTGGACGCGGCGATTGTGATGATTGAGAACGCGCACAAGCACATTGAACGACTCAAGGAGGGCGAGTCGCGCGGCGAGGCGATTGTGGCGGCCTGCAAGGAAGTCGGGCCTGCGCTGTTCTTCTCGCTGCTGATCATCACCGTGTCCTTCCTGCCGGTGTTCACGCTGGAGTCGCAGGAGGGGCGGCTGTTCTCTCCGCTGGCCTACACCAAGACCTTCTCCATGGCCGGTGCGGCTCTGCTGTCGGTGACCCTGGTGCCGGTGCTGATGCTGCTGTTCGTGCGCGGCAAGATCATGCCGGAGCGCCAGAACCCGGTGAACCGCTTTTTGATCTGGATTTATAGACCCATCATCGCCTGGGTGATGCGCTTCAAAAAGACCACGATTGCACTGGCGGTTGCCGCGATGGCCGTGTCGATTTACCCGGCCTCGCAACTCGGTTCGGAATTCATGCCCACGCTCAACGAGGGCACGCTTCTGTACATGCCGTCCTCACTGCCCGCCATGTCGATTACCAAGGCGGCTGAACTGCTGCAGACGCAGAACAAGATCATCAAGAGCTTTCCGGAAGTGGCCTCGGTCTACGGCAAGGCGGGCCGCGCCAACACCGCCACCGACCCGGCGCCCACCGAGATGTTCGAGACGGTGATCAACCTCAAGCCCGAGAGCGAATGGCGCACGGGGCTGACTACCGACCAGCTGATTGCCGAGTTGGACCGGGCCCTGCAATTCCCCGGCGTCTCAAACGCCTGGACCATGCCCATCAAGGCGCGCATCGACATGCTGTCCACTGGCATCCGCACGCCCATAGGCATCAAGGTGTTTGGCAAGGACCTGAACGAGATGGAGCGCCTGGCCAAGCAGATCGAGGCGGTGGTCAAAAAAGTGCCGGGCACCACCTCGGCCTTTGCCGAACGCATCACTGGCGGTTACTACATCAACATCGAGCCCGACCGCACCGCACTGGCCCGTTACGGTCTGGCCGTGGGCGACTTGCAGGATGTGATTGGTACGGCGCTGGGTGGCGAGATGGTGACCACGACCGTGGAAGGGCGCGAGCGCTTTGGCGTGACGGTGCGCTACCCGCGTGATTTGCGTGGCAGCCCGCAGCAGATTGCCAACGAAATCCTGGTGCCCACCATGGGCGGTGCCATGGTGCCGCTGGGCCAGGTGGCCAAAGTGGAAATCGCCAAAGGTGCGCCCAGCATCCGCACGGAAAACGCATTGCTCTCGGCCTACATCTATGTGGACATACGCGACCGCGATATTGGAAGCTTCGTGAAAGAGGCCCGCCAAGCCGTCAACGACCAGGTGAAATTCCCACCCGGCTACTACGCCACCTGGAGCGGGCAGTTTGAATACATGGAGCGGGCGATTGAAAAAATGAAGATCGTCATTCCGGTGACGCTGCTCATCATCTTTCTATTGCTGTACCTGAACTTCCGGCGCATGACCGAGACGCTGATCGTCATGCTCTCTGTGCCCTTTGCGCTGGTGGGCGGCGTGTGGCTGATGTGGCTGCTGGGCTACAACCTGTCGGTGGCAGTTGCCGTGGGCTTTATCGCCCTGGCAGGTGTTGCGGCAGAAACCGGTGTGGTGATGCTGATCTACCTGGACCACTCCTGGGAGGCGGCACAAGAGAAGTGCCGCGCAGAAGGCAGGCAGCCGGGCATGGAAGAACTCTATGCTGCCGTGATGGAAGGCGCCGTGGAGCGGGTGCGGCCCAAGATGATGACGGTGGTGGCCATCATGGCCGGCCTCTTGCCCATTCTCTGGGGCACGGGCACCGGCTCCGAAGTGATGAGCCGCATCGCCGCACCCATGGTGGGCGGCATGCTGTCATCCACCGTGCTGACGCTGGCAGTCATTCCAGCGCTGTACGCGCTGGTGAAGCAAGGCCCCCACGCTTCTCGCTTCGCGTAGTGCGATGCCCCCCAAGGGGGTGCGTTTAGCCTTGGGGGCGGCCCGGCGGCTAAACCCGCTTGCGGTCTTAGTGAGCCGTGGCGGCTGCTGCCGCTTCGATTTCGTGGCGGTCGGCGGCGGCGAACAGGTCCTGCGCAAAGTCAGGGTCCTGGGCCTGGATGTCGGCGGCGTAGCTGCGCAGGGCTTCGGCTTCTTCATAGGCCGTCAGAACCTGGCTGGGGGCCACAGCGGGTGTAAAGGCTGAGCTGACCAAGGCGCTGGCCAGGTGCTTGAAAGCGATGGCGACCTCGCTGATGGCGGCACCGATGCTGCTGCCGTCACGGGCGGGCAGGGTGTTGAGCTTGAGTACGGATGAACTGGACATGGAATCCTCCTAAAAAGTGATCATGTTGCAGTGCAGTATAGGGTTAACCCTAGACTCAAGACAAGGGTTAACCCTAGTATCCGTCGATTCAATGGGGAATTGGGTTGTAAGTTTGCAACAAGGCCTTGGCACTAAGGCGTGGGGTGCAGGTGATCCCGCTGGGCCAGGGCAGGAAACAACCTGAGCCAGGCCGCCGCGATCAGCATGGTGCCTATGCCGCCGGACACCACCGAGACCACCGGCCCCCAGAGGGCGGCCACACTGCCGGACTCAAACTCGCCCAGCTGGTTGGAGGCGCCAATGAAGATGGAGTTCACTGCCGACACGCGCCCGCGCATCTCGTTGGGGGTTTCCAGCTGCACCAGGGTGGAACGCATTACCACGCTCACCGCGTCGGCCGCACCGGTCACCACCAGCGCCAGCAGCGAAAGCGCAAAGCTGCGGGACATTCCAAACACCACTGTGGCCAGGCCAAACACGCCCACGGCCAGCAGCAGCTTGTGGCCCACCCTGCGTTCCAGCGGCCAGTGCACCAGCGCCAGCGACATGCTGAGTGCCCCCACGGCCGGTGCTGCGCGCAGCAGGCCGAGGCCAATGGGGCCGGTCTGCAGCAGGTCGCGCGCGAAGATGGGCAGGAGGGCGGTGGCGCCACCCAGCAGCACGGCAAACAGATCGAGGGTGGTAGCACCCAAAATGACTTTGCGCTGCCAGACAAAGCGCACCCCGGCCAGCACGCTGTTCCAGCTGGCGGCCATGTGCGGCGGCATGTGTTCGTAGCGCACGGTCAGGCCGAGCGCGCCGCCTGCCAGTAGCAGCGCTGCACTGCAGGCGTAGACGGTGGCCGGGCCAAAGGTATAGAGCACACCGCCCAGCGCCGGGCCGCCGATGATGGCGGCCTGCATGGCGCTGGCGCTGATGGTCACGGCGCGTTGCAGCAAATTCTGCGGCACCAACTGCGGGGTGAGCGCCTGCTGCGCCGGCATCTGAAAGGCGCGCGCCATGCCCAGGAGCACCGAGATGCCCAGTATCAGTTCGCGGCTGGTGAAGTGGCCGTACAGGGCGGCCAGCAACAATGCAGCAGCCAAGGCCTGCAAAAACAGGCAGCAGGCAAAGATACGACCACGATGCATATGGTCTGCTACGTGCCCGGCGGGCAGAGTGAGCACGAGGGCCGGCACAAACTGGAACAGCCCCACCAGGCCCAGATCCCAGGCGCTGGACGTGATGTCGTACATATGCCAGGCGAGAGCCACCATCAGCATCTGCGTGGCCGTGGTGCCGCACAGGCGTGCCAGCCAGAAGCGCACAAACGGCCGGTGCGAAAACAGGTCGGACAGGCTGTTGCCTTGCCGCGCGGCCAAGCCTTCAGCCATGTTTACAGGGGGGCAGCGTCGGTTTCCGGGGCAGTGTCGGTGCTTGAATTAGAGGCAGAAGCGGGAATGGCTTCGGTGGCTGTGTCGCTGCCGTTATTGGCGTTGGTCTCTGGCTTGGAGCCGGAGCGCATGCTCAGGGTGGATTGGCGCACACCCGCCTTGTCACCCGCGCTGGCGAACTTGCTGTATTTGGACAGCACGGTGACCAGCTGGCCATAGACGCGCGGGTTGCCGGCCATGCATTCGTTCTGCTCCAGAAACTCGGACTCGCCGGTGAAGTTGCCCACCAAACCACCTGCTTCGGTCACCAACAGGGAGCCCGCGGCCACATCCCAGGGCTGCAGGCCTTTTTCGAAAAACGCATCGGTGTAACCGGCGGCCACATAGGCCAGGTCCAGGGCGGCGGCACCCGGACGGCGCAGGCCGGCCGTGCGGCGCATCACTTCGCCCATCATCACCAGATACTGGTCGAAATCATCGCCTTCGCGGTAGGGGAAGCCGGTGGAGACCAGCGACTCTTTGAGCTGCGTGCGCTTGGAGACGCGGATGCGGCGGTCGTTCAAAAAGGCGCCTCGGCCCTTGGTGGCGGTGAACAGGTCGTTGCGGGTGGGGTCATAGACCACCGCCTGCTCGACCTTGCCACGCACAGCCAAGGCGATGCTGACGCAGTAGGTGGGCAGGCCGTGAATGAAGTTGGTGGTGCCGTCCAACGGATCGATGATCCAGACGAATTCGGAGTCGCGGGCGCCATGAACGTTCCCCGACTCTTCGGCCAGGATGCCGTGGCCGGGATAGGCCTGCAGCAGGGTTTCTATGATCACCGCCTCTGCAGCCTGGTCGACTTCGGTGACGAAATCGTTGGCCTTCTTTTGGGATACGCGAACCGATTCGATATCAAGCGCGGCGCGGTTGATGAGGGAACCGGCGGCACGGGCGGCTTTAACGGCCACGTTGACCATGGGGTGCAGATTGAGCGACATAGATTGTGGAGGGAAGAACGAAGGGGGCAAACCATCCCGGCGATGCGGGCGGCGACAATAGGATGATTTTACTTGTTTCCATGCAGACCCGTTTCATACTTATCCAGACCAGCCATGCCGGCAACGTAGGCGCGGCCGCGCGCGCCATGAAAACCATGGGCTTTGACGACCTGGTGCTGGTGGCGCCGCGCTGGGCCAACGTGCTGCGCCGCGAAGAAACGATACAGCGCGCCAGCGGTGCGCTGGACGTGCTGGAGAAGTGCCGCATTGTCGAGACGCTGGACGAGGCTCTGGAAGGCATGACGCATCTGTGCGCCACCGCCATGACGCCACGCGACTTTGGCCCACCCACCACCACGCCACGCGAACACTTTGCGCAAATAGTCGAAGACATGCGCGCCAGGCCCAAGGATGCGGCCGAGCAAACTGGCGTGGCCTTTTTGTTTGGCTCCGAGCGCTTTGGCATGCGCAACGAAGATGTCTATCGTTGCCATGCCTGCCTGAGCATTCCCAGTAACCCGCAGTTCGGGTCGCTCAACATCGGCGCGGCGTTGCAGGTGATCGCCTACGACTGGCGGCTGGCGCTGGGCGGTTTTTCAGACGCACCGCCGCTGCCACTGCCCACAGCCAAGCTCGCCGACGCGGCCCAGGTCAGCGGCATGCTCACGCACCTGGAGCAGGCTCTGGTGGCGCTGGAGTTTCTGGACCCTGCCGCGCCCAAGAAGCTGATGCCCAGGCTCAATGCACTCTTCAACCGCGCCCACGTCACGCAGGAAGAAATCCACATTTTGCGTGGCATTGCCAAATCGATTCTGCAATTGCCCGGCGCACCATCGGCAAACAAGCCCACCCCGGTGGCGTTGGCAAGCGCCGACGGGGCGCAGGCACCCGGTTCCAGCGTTTAGACTCGTCTCCATGTTTGACCGCCTCCGCTCCGATATCCAATGCATTCTCGACCGCGACCCGGCTGCGCGCAGCACCTGGGAGGTGCTGACCTGCTACCCGGGCTTGCACGCCGTGGTGCTGCACCGCCCGGCGCACTGGTGCTGGACGCATGGCTTTTTGTGGCTGGGCCGCTTCACCTCGCACGTCGCGCGCTTTCTCACCGGCATTGAAATCCACCCCGGCGCCAAAATCGGCCAGCGCGTGTTCTTCGACCACGCGATGGGCACGGTGGTGGGCGAGACCGCCGAGATCGGTGACGGCTGCACCATCTACCAAGGCGTCACCCTGGGCGGCACCTCGCTCTACAAAGGCGCCAAGCGCCACCCGACGCTCGGCCGCGATGTGGTGGTGAGCGCAGGGGCCAAGGTGCTGGGTGGTTTTGAGGTGGGCGATGGCGCCAAGGTCGGCAGCAATGCGGTGGTCATCAAGCCAGTACCTGCTGGCGCCACGGCAGTGGGCATTCCGGCGCGCATCATCCAGACCAAGGCGGGGGAGAGCGCCGATGTGGCC
>CANCCF010000049.1 GCA_947374485.1 Comamonadaceae bacterium
TTGATATTTCGTAATCAAAAAATAACAATGCAATAATGAATTGAATAAGGGTTGAAGGTGGATAAAAAGCAATACCACCTCCGTTTGTCACAACGGATGCAAGCAACTCCCTGTCAGTATTAATAAAACTCGAAAGAGTTGCTGCTAACGGCAAGGGATAAATGAAAAAAGTCGCAATTGTTGGCTGTTCTTTCAGGTTTCCAGGTACTACCCCGGACCTGTATTGGACGGACCTGCTCGACGGCAAAAATATGGTTACCGAAGTGGAGCCTGGCCGCTGGGCCATGGACACTTTTCGGCACCCCAATAAAAAACATGGCGGCACCAGCTACACCTTCGCCTCGGGCACCCTGGGTGATGTTTCTGGCTTTGATGCCGCCTTCTTTGGTATATCCCCGCGCGAAGCCGCGCAAATGGATCCGCAGCAGCGCCTGCTGCTCGAGCTCACCTGGGAAGCCTTCGAAAACGCTGGTATCAAACCGGCCGCTGTGCGGGGCAGCCGGTGCGGCGTCTTTGTCGGCATTTCCACCGTCGACTACGCCATGCGCTTTGCCGATGACCTGGGCGCGGTTGATTCCACCGTGGCCACCGGCAACACTTCCTGCATAGCGGCCAACCGCATCTCCTACGCCTTTGACCTCAAAGGGCCCAGCATGTCGATTGACACGGCATGCTCATCCTCGCTGGTGGCCTTTCACCAGGCATGCCAATCCATTGCCGTGGGTGAAACCAGCACCGCCATTGCCGGTGGCGTCAGCCTCTTGCTGCACCCCTACGGCTTCATTGCCTTCTCCAAGGCTTCGATGTTGTCGCGCAAGGGAAGCTGCAGTGTTTTTGATGCCGCTGCCGATGGCTATGTGCGCTCCGAGGGTGGCGGCGTTTTCTTCCTGAAGGAATATGAACAGGCATTGGCCGATGGCGACCCCATCCTGGCCGTGGTGGCTGGCACCCATGTCAACAGCGACGGCAAAAAGTCCGGCCTCACCGTGCCCAGCAAGGCAGCCCAAGCTGCCTTGCTCACCGAGGCCTATGCCAGGGCCGGCATTGCGCCAAGCGACATCAACTACCTGGAGGCGCATGGCACCGGCACGCCGGTGGGCGACCCGATTGAGGCCGGTGCGCTGGCCACCGCACTGGGCCAACTGCGCCCCAAAGACCAGCCGCTGCTGATTGGCTCCGTCAAAAGCAACCTGGGCCATATGGAAGCAGCCAGCGGCATTGCAGGCCTGGTCAAAGCGCTGCATTGCATTCAGCACCGCACGGTGCCGGCCTCCATCCACTTCAAAAATCCCAACCCCAACATCCCCTTTGCCGAATGGAATCTGAAGGTCGTCAGCCAGAACACCCCACTGCCGGCCACAGGCCGCATCGTGGTGGGCATCAATGGCTTTGGCTTCGGCGGCACCAATGCACACGTCATTCTGGAGAGCCATGCAGCCAAGGTCACCGCGCTGCAGCCCCGGCGTGAAGCGGGTCTCGGGCCGGTTCGCACACCCCTGTTTCTCTCCGGTAAGACCGAAGCGGCCCTGAAAGACGCTGCCAGGCAATACGCCTCGCTGCTGCGCCAGGCGCATGTCACCGACCTCTATGCCATTGCCTACGGTGCCGCTTGTAATCGCCAATGGCATGATCACCGCGCTGTGGTGTTTGGCGGCACACCGCACGCGGTGGCGGCCGCACTGGCGGCCTTTGCGGACGGCAAGCCAGGCAAACCATCCGGCCCTCTGGTGCTGGCCTCCACCGCCATGAACCCGGCACCCAGGCTGGCCTTTGTGTATTCCGGCAATGGCTCGCAGTGGGAGGGCATGGGCCGCAAGCTGCTCATAGAAAGCCCCACCTTCAAGGCAGCCGTGCAGGCGGTTGAGCGCTTCTTTGAAAAATACGAAGACTTCTCGCTGGAAGAACTCAACGGCAAATACGGCGCGGGCCGCTTTGATCGAACCGAAATCGCCCAACCCGCCCTGTTTGCCATCCAGGTGGGCGTCACTGAAATGCTGCGCTCCCAGGGCCTGATGCCCAGCGCCGTAGCCGGGCACAGCGTGGGCGAAGTAGCGGCCGCTTGGGCCGCGGGCGCGCTGACGCTGGAACAGGCAGTCAAGGTCATCTACCACCGCAGCCACCACCAGGGCCTGACCAAGGGCCAGGGCGAGATGACGGCCGTGGCCATGGGCCTGGCAGACATGCAAGCCCTGCTGGCGCAGGCCGGGCTGGCCGACCGTGTGGCCATTGCCAGCATCAACAGTGTGCGCGGGCTCACCCTGGCAGGGCCAGCAAACGCACTGGTGCCGGTGGAGGCCGAGTTGCTCAAGCGCCGCGTCACCTACAAGCGGCTGGAACTGGACTATGCCTTTCACAGCAGCGCCATGGACCCAATTCAAAGCGGCGTGGAACAGGCATTGGCCAAGCTGGAGCCGCACAAGACGCGGGTGGACTTTGTTTCCACCGTCACCGGCGCTGTGCTGCCTGGCACCCAACTGGACGGCAACTACTGGTGGATGAACATCCGCCAGCCGGTGCAGTTCGAGGCCGCCGTGGGCAAGATGATTGACAGCGGCATTGGCATTTTTGTCGAGATTGGCCCGCACGCCGTGTTGCGTGGCTACCTGCTACAAAGCCTGAAGGCCGCCAGCGTGGCCGGGCGCGTCATCACCACCCTGACCCGCGGCGATGACGCAGCGTCACTGGTGTGGCGCGCTGCGGCCGAGGTCATGCTGACGGGCGCTGCGGTCGATCTCTCACCTTTCTTCCCGGTCGCAGCGCAGTACAGCGCCTTGCCCAATTACCCCTGGCAGCGCGAGCGCCATTGGCAAACCGTCACCTCTGAATCCTGCCAACTGTTGCAACGAAACAAGCTGCACCCCCTGCTGGGCTACCCCCTGGGCCAACAGGAACTGACCTGGGAAAACCAGCTGGACCCACTGCAATACCCTGAGCTGGCCGACCATGTGGTGAGCGGCTCGGTGGTGTTTCCAGGTGCGGGCTATGCCGAACTGGGCCTGGCTGCGGCAGCGCAGTGGACCGGCCAACACGGCCTGCCCGCGCTGCTGGAAATCGAAGAGCTGGAAATCCGCATGTTCATGGTGCTGGGGGCCGACAGCACCAAGCTGGTCCGGGTGCACCTGGAGCCCGCAGACGGCAGTTTCAGCATCTCCAGCCGCGACCAGTTTGGCACCGAAGCCTGGACCGTCAACGCCATTGGCCGCGTGCGCACCGAACCCGTCAACACCCTCTTTGCGCAGCCCAGCGCGCAACTGCCCGCGCGCGAGCCGGATTTCACCGCAGCTTCGCATGCGCAACTCACCCGGCAGGTGGGCCTGCATTACGGCCCGACGTTTCAGGCGATTCGTATGGGCTGGGTGAGCGCGGACAACCATTCCGTCTGGGCGCGCCTGGAGTTGCCTGTGGGCACGGCCACGTCGCTGCAGCCCGCGCTGCTGCACCCGGCACTGCTGGACTGCGGCTTTCAGCTGGTGTTCCATTTGCTCCAGGACCCGATCGAGCTGCCCACCGGGGTGGTCTATTTGCCCACCAAAATCGGGCGGCTGAGCCTTGGCACCGGCAGGGGCATGCCGGTGGCGGCCCAGGCGCAGCTGGTGCGGCATTCGCAACACAGCCTGCTGGCCCACTTCAGCCTGTTTGACAGCACTGGCGCGCTGGTGGCCTGCCTGCGCGATGTGCGCTTTCGCGCCGTGCCCGTGGCAACCAAAGCCACCGAAGCGCTGAGCCTGCTGCAATACACCAGCGTGCCCATGACCCACGCCCACAGCCCCACCGCCGTGCCCGAGACCCTGGCCCGCACCCTGCAGTGGGGCTTGCACCAGAGCAGTGGCACCCCGTGCAGCGCCGACCACAGCTATGCCGAATCAGTAGAACCCCTGCTGGCCGCCCTGTGCACCAGCTTTGCGGTGGAAGCCTTTGCCGCTCTGGCCGATGCGCAGGGCGTGGTTTCGCCTGAGGTGCTGGGCCTCTCGCACGGCGGCGACTCTGAGGCCCAGACCGTGCTGGGCCGCATGCTTGACCTGCTGGACGAAGACCAATTGCTGGAGCGCACAGGCACGGGGTGGACGCTGCGCGACACCGCCGACATCCTGCCCGCTGCGGCCATCTGGAACGCGCTGCTGGCCGACCACCCGGACCACTTCATGGCCATCCATGCCGTGAGCCGCGTGGGCCTCAACCTGGCGGACCTGGTCAAAGGCCACACCAGCCTGGCACAGCTGCAGCCGCTGGATTGCAGCTACCAGGCCCTGGTGGCCCACAGCCTGGGTGCGGCCCAACACCAGCAGGTCTTGCCGGCCCTGCTGGCCGCGGCCGGTGCCGCCCTGCAGCAGCTCAGCGAAGGCCAGTGCCTGCATGTGCTGGAAATCAGCAGCGGCCCACCCGCCTTCTGCAAAGCGCTGCAGCGCGCCCTGCCTGCCGGGCGCTGCCACATCAGCCATGCCGGCAACAACCAGCAAGCACCGGGTACCAAGGCCCAGCTGGTCATCGTCCAGAATGATTTTCTGGCGCTAGCAGACACGCAGATGGCGCTGGACCTGGCCACCCGCCAACTGGCCACCGGGGGTAGCCTCGTCTGGCTGAGCGCGGCACCCGCGCGCTGGCTGCAGCTGCTGTTTGGCCCGCACACGCCATTGCAAAGCACCGCTGCGCAATGGCAACAGGCGCTGGCGCAGCGCGGTGTGCTGGCCGGTGAGGCCATTGCCTTTCTGCCCGACAGCCCCACCACACCCTATGCCCTGCTGGGCCAAAGCACCGCAGACGCACAGCCAGCAGCTGACAAAACCACAGCCCAGCCGGCATCCGTGTGGCTGTTGCTGGCAGACGCATCCACAGCCTCGCAGCAACTGGCCAGACAGTTGCAGCTGGACCTGCCCCACCACGGCGGCCACGCCGTGCTGGCCAACCCCACCCTGGACCTGTGCAATGAGGCCGTGCTGGCTGCCCTGCTGGAGGACACCAGCGCCCGCTATGGCAAGCTTGACGGCGTGGTGCACCTGCACGGCCTGCTGGACACGGCAGTTGCTGCCGCACTCAACCCGGCCGACATGCTGGCCCACCAGTTGCAGCGCACCACCATCACCACCGCCCTGGTGCAAGCCTGCGAAGCCACCCAGACCAGCACCACCTGCTGGCTGCTCACCGCAGGCGCGGCCACCCGCCTCCTGCCCGGCCGCAGCACCGCGTTCGCCCACACGCTGGACGCGCCCCTGTACGGCCTGGGCCGCACCCTGCTCAACGAGCCCGCGTGCCTCACCGTGCGCCTGCTGGACCTGGAGCCCGCCGCAGACGATGCGCCCTACAGCCCTGCTGTCTGCGCCGCCATGCTGGCCGAGCTGCTGGCACCCGACGCCGAACGCGAAGTCCTGCTCACCACCCACGGCGAGCGTTTTGTGCCCCGCCTGCGCGTGGCGCCGCGCAGCCTGCCTGTGGCTACGGCCGCTAGCGAGTGCCTGCGCCTGACCTTCGCCACCCCCGGCCAGCTGCGCCATTTGCGCTGGACGCCGCATGCGCAGGCCGCCCCGGAGCCCGACCAGGTCGTGCTGCAAGTAGCCGCCACCGGCCTCAACTTCCGCGACGTGATGTACTCGCTGGGCATGCTCTCCGACGAAGCCGTGGAAAGCGGCTTTGCCGGCCCCAGCCTGGGCCTGGAGTGCGCGGGCGTGGTCACAGCCGTGGGTGTAGCGGTCAGCGGCCTGGCCGTTGGCGACCGCGTGCTGGCCTTTGGCGCCCACTGCTTCGGCAATGTGGTGACCACCCGCGCCTCGGCCGTGGCGCTGATGCCGCCTTCCATGTCGTTTGAGGCCGCAGCCACCATACCCACCACCTTCTTCACCGCCTACTACGCCATGCAGCACCTGGCGCGCCTGCAAAAGGGCGAGCGCATCCTGGTCCATGGCGCAGCGGGTGGCGTGGGCATTGCGGCCATCCAGATTGCCAAGTACCTGGGCGCCGAGGTGTACGCCACCGCTGGCTCGGATGAAAAGCGCGACTTCCTGCGCCTGCTGGGCGTGGAGCACATTTTTGATTCGCGCAGCCTGGCCTTTGCCGACCAGATCATGGCCCTGACGCAGGGCGCGGGCATTGACGTGGTGCTGAACTCGCTGGCCGGTGAAGCCATCAACCGCAACCTCGGGCTGCTCAAACCCTTTGGCCGCTTTCTGGAACTGGGCAAGCGCGACTTTTACGAGAACACCAAAATCGGCCTGCGCCCCTTCCGCAACAACGTCTCGTACTTCGGCATCGATGCCGACCAGCTGCTGCAGGCCCAACCCGCCCTGACCGAGACCCTGTTCAAGGAAGTGCTGGCCCTGTTTGCCAAAGGGCTGCTGCACCCCCTGCCCTTTCAGGCCTATGAGGCCGACGACGTGGTCAACGCCTTCCGCCAGATGCAGCAGGCCCGCCACATCGGCAAGGTGGTGCTCACCTACCGCAACGGCATCAACCATGTGCAAAGCCCCAGGCCCGCGCATGTGCCCCTGCAGCTCAGCGCGGAGGCCAGCTACCTGGTCACCGGCGGCCTGGGCGGCTTTGGCCTGAAGACGGCGCAGTGGCTGGCCAGCAAGGGCGCACGCCACCTGGTGCTGGTCAGCCGCAGCGGCGCGGCCACGCCAGAAGCCGTTAGTGCCATTGCCGCCCTGCAAGCCCAGGGCGTGCAGGTGCTGGCCCAGGCCTGTGATGTGACCAGCCTGCCGGCGCTTACCGCGCTGTTTGCCCACATGGCCAGCAGCCTGCCGCCCCTGCGCGGCGTGGTGCATGCCGCAGCGGTGATTGACGACGCCCTGGCGCGCAACACCAGCGCCGCCCAACTCTCTGGCGTGCTGGCGCCCAAGGTGCTGGGTGCGCGCCATCTGCACGCGCTCAGCCAAGCGCTGCCGCTGGACTACTTTGTGCTCTATTCCTCCGCCACCACCCTCTTTGGCAACCCCGGCCAGGGCGCCTATGTGGCGGCCAATGCCTATCTGGAGGCGCTGGCCGAGGCGCGCCGCAGCGCCGGCCTGGCCGCACTGTGCGTGCGCTGGGGCGCCATTGAAGACGTGGGCTTTCTGGCCCGCAACGAAAAAATCCGGGACGCGCTGCAAAACCGCATGGGTGGCAAAACCATCCACTCGGACCAGGCCCTGGCCCTGCTCGAAGAGCTGCTGGCAGACCAGCGCTCCGACCTGGGTGTGCTGGAGCTGGACTGGAGCGCGCTGGGCCGCTTTCTGCCCTCGGCGGCCGAGCCCAAGTTTGCTGAGCTGGCCGCCCAAAGCCAGGACGCGCAGGCCGACAAAAACAGCACCGGCAACATCCAGCAACTCATGGCCGAGCTCAACCCCGAGGAGCTCAGCGCCACCTTCAAAGACCTGCTGCGCGCCGAGATTGGCGAGATCCTGCGCATTGCGCCCGAGAAGATTGACACCAGCCGCTCCGTCTATGACATGGGCCTGGACTCGCTGATGGGCGTGGAGCTGATGCTGGCCATTGAAAACCGCTTTGGCGTGCAGCTGCCCGTCATGGCCCTGAGCGAAAGCCCCACCATCGACAAGCTCACCGAAAAACTCATAGGCCAGCTCACCGGCACCCACGGCTCACAGAGCGAAGCCGAGCCCGAAGCCCTGTTGGCCCAGCAGGTGCAGCTGGCCGCCACCCAGCACGCCGTGGATGTCAACACCCAAGTCGTCAACCTGATTGCCAGCGACGTCAACACGGGTGCTGCCACCCCGCCCCAACGGATCATCCAATGACGCAAAGCACCCTCAAGGGCCTGAGCGCCCAGTTCAAGGACAAGCTGATCCAGAAAACCCTGGAGCGGCGCCTGCAGCAGAACCAGGCCGCCTCCCAAGCAGCACCGGACGATCACTTTTTCAGAAAGCCCAGCACAGCGCAGCACACCATCCCAGAGGCGCACTACCAGTTCAGCCGCCACCCGGGCTACCAGCAGCTGCGCATCATCAACGAGGGCGCCGAGCGCCTGGGCCTCAAAAGCCCCTTCTTCAAGCAGCACGAAGGCGTGGCCGGCGCCACCACCCAGATTGCCGGGCGCGAGCTCATCAACTACGGCAGCTACAACTACCTGGGCTTCTCGGGCGATGACGATGTGTCCAATGCCGCCAAGGCCGCCATTGACCAGTACGGCACCACCGTCTCGGCCAGCCGCATTGTCTCGGGCGAGCGCCCGCTGCACCGCCAGCTGGAGCGCGGCCTGGCCGACCTGTATGGCGTGGACGATGCCATCGTGTTTGTCAGCGGCCACGCCACCAACGTCACCACCATCGGCCATCTGTTTGGCCCCAAAGACCTGGTGCTGCACGACGCCCTGATCCACAACTGCACCCTGCAGGGCACCCAGCTCTCGGGCGCCAAGCGCCTGCCCTTTGCGCACAACGACTGGGCCGCGCTGGACGCCCTGCTCTCCGAGCACCGCCACCACTTCGAGCGCGTGCTCATCGTCATTGAAGGCATTTACAGCATGGACGGCGACTACCCCGACCTGCCCCGCTTCATTGACATCAAGCGCCGCCACCACGCCTTCCTGATGGTGGACGAGGCGCACTCGCTGGGTGTGATGGGCGCCACCGGGGGCGGCATACGCGAGCACTTTGGCATCGACGGCAAAGACGTGGACATCTGGATGGGCACGCTGAGCAAGGCCCTGGCCGGCTGCGGCGGCTACATCGCCGGCGAGACCGCACTGGTGGAGCACTTAAAGTTTATGGCGCCGGGCTTTTTGTACAGCGTGGGCATGGCCCCGCCCCTGGCCGCCGCCAGCCTGGCCGCCCTGACCAAGCTCCAGCTTGAGCCCCAGCGCGTGCAGGCCCTGCAAGCCAATGGCGCCTATTTTTTGCAGCAGGCCCAGGCGCGCGGCATCGACACGGGCCTGGGCACGGGCCTGGCCATCATCCCGGTGATCACCGGCAGCTCCATACGCGCCACCCGCATGTCCGAGGCGCTGTTTCAGCGCGGCATCAGCGTGCAGCCCATTTTGTTTCCGGCCGTGCCGGAGAAGGCGGCGCGCCTGCGCTTCTTCCTCTCCTGCCAGCACACCCGCGCGCAGATAGACCACACGGTGGATGCAGTGGCCGAAGAACTGGCACAGCACTGATTACCCAACCCGTTGGACCCCTACTTTCCCCATGTTCCAAAAACTAAAAAACAAAGCACGCAGCTTCAACGGCCTGTTCTGGCTCACCGTTGCCGCCCCCACCGCCATCGCCGTGGTGTATTTCGGCTTCATGGCCTCGGACGTGTACACCAGCGAGAGCCGCTTTGTGGTGCGCAGCCCCGAGAAGCAAGCCGCCTCGCCCCTGGGCCTGGTGCTCAAGGGGGCAGGCTTCTCCAGCAACCAGGGCGACGCCTACACGGTGCAAGACTATGTGCTGTCACGCGACGCCCTCAAGGCGCTGAACGACGAACTCGGCATAGGCAAGGCCTTTGGCAACGCCAACGTGGACATCTTCAGCCGCTTTGGCTCGGTGGACGGCGACAACAGCTTTGAAGCCCTGTACCGCTACTACCAGAAGAAGGTCACGCTGATCACCGACAGCACCTCCAGCATCAGCACCCTGACCACCCGCGCCTTTACCGCCGAGGACGCCGCCAACGCCAACCGCAAGCTGCTGGAGCTGAGTGAAGTGCTGGTGAACCACATCAACGAGCGCGGCCGCCAGGACATGATCAAGTTTGCCAGCGCCGAAGTGGCCCAGGCCGCCGCCAAGGCCAAAGACGCAGGCCTGCAGCTCACCGTCTACCGCAACAAAAACGGCGTGATAGACCCCGAGCGCCAGGCCACCGCCCAGCTGCTGCAGATCACCAAAATGCAGGACGACCTGCTGGCCACCACCACCCAGCTAGCCCAGCTCAAGGCCTTTACCCCGGCCAACCCGCAAATACCGTCCATGGAAAACCGCGTGAAGGTGCTGCGCGAAGAAATCAGCAAGGAAAACGCCAACATCAACGGCAACCAGTCCTCGCTGATCAACAAGGCCGCCGACTACACCCGCCTGGCCATTGACCGCGACCTGGCCGAAAAGCAGCTGGCCAGTGCGCTGGTGTCACTGGAGAGCGCACGCAACGAGGCGCTGCGTCAACAGGTGTACCTGGAACGCATTGCGCAGCCGAGCACGCCGGATATTGCGACGGAGCCTAGGCGTTTGCGCAGTATCTTTGCCACCTTCATGCTGGGGCTGCTGGCTTGGGGTGTGCTTGGCATGTTGATTGCGGGTGTGCGTGAGCACCAGGACTAAGACCACGGCCTAACACCATGCAAGGCATACATACCTCAACGCTGAGACATTCCTGGGCGATACAGCGCCGGGTGATTGGTGCGCTTTTGATCCGTGAAAGTCTGACGCGCTATGGGCGCCATAACATTGGCTTCTTGTGGCTGTTTATTGAACCCATGATGTTTACGGTGGGTGTGACGGTGCTGTGGACGCTCGCTGGCGCAGGGCATGGGTCGAACTTGCCCATCGCCGCGTTTGCCGTCACCGGTTACTCGTCGGTCCTGCTTTGGCGCAACATGCCCGGCCGCACCATTGGCGGCCTGGGGCCCAACATGCAGCTGATGTACCACCGCAATGTGCGCGCCATTGATGTCTTCCTGGCGCGCCTGACATTGGAAGTGCTGGGTGCCACCATGTCATTCATTGTGCTGGCTTCACTTTTCACTTTTGTGGGCTGGATATCACCGCCTGAAGACATCTTGAAAGTGCTTTTTGGCTGGTTCATGCTGGCCTGGTTCGGCACTGCGCTGGCCATATTTTTAGGTGCGATGAGTGAGCGCACCGAGGTGATTGAGAAGACCTGGCACCCCGCTTCGTATTTGCTCTTTCCACTTTCAGGGGCTGCATTTTTGGTAGATGCGTTACCCAAAAATGCGCAGGACTTTGTATTACTTCTACCCATGGTGCATGGCGTAGAAATTCTGCGCGAAGGCTACTTTGGTTCAGCCATACACGCCCACTACGACATGGCTTACATGGGGATCGTCAACGCAGTGCTGACACTGCTTGGCCTGGTCAACACCCGCATCATCAGCAAGACGGCGACACCCAAGTGATTGACATCGTCCACGTCAGCAAGCACTACCCCATACGCCATGGGGAAGCCGTGGTTTTGCAAGACATCAACATGACCATCGCACCGGGCGAAAAAGTGGGCATCCTGGGCAGCAATGGCGCGGGCAAGTCCACGCTGATCCGTCTGATAGGCGGTGTAGAGCAGCCTACCCACGGCCACATCAAGCGCGGCATGAGTGTGTCTTGGCCACTGGCCTTTGGCGGTGGTTTTCAGGGTCGCCTGACAGGCCTGGACAACCTCAAATTCATTTGCCGCGTATATGGCACGCCCATAGAAGACAAGATTGCCTTTGTGGAAGACTTTGCCGAACTGGGCCGCTATTTCCGCGAGCCACTGGAGACCTACTCCTCCGGCATGAATGCGCGTCTGGCTTTTGCCGTATCCATGGTGATTGACTTTGATTGTTTTCTGATTGATGAAGTGGTGGCCGTGGGCGACAGCCGCTTCCAACAAAAATGCCATGACGAGTTGTTTGTAAAACGCAAAGACCGCGCCATGATTTTTGTGTCACACAACGACCACTACATCAAGGAACACTGCCAGCGCGCCGCCGTCTTGCAAGCCGGCACGCTGCACCAATTCAACGACGTGGACTCTGCACTGCAGTTTTACCACCAGCCGCAATAAAGCGGCCCCACCCAAACAAGCTCGAACAAAAATCCATGAAAGTTATCCTCACCATCGGCAGCCCGCACTCTGGCTATGAGGCAGTGGCCGAGATCCTTGGCCGTGCGGGCGTTACCCAAGCTCTGCCCAGCACCAAGGCAAACCTGACACCCCAGGCCTTGCAAGAGCAGTTGCTGCACAGCCATGAGCTTGACCTCAGCAAGGCGTTGACACTGGAACAGGTGCGACCCGGAAAGTTCTGGAACGAGCTTGCCACCGACTTGTTTTTGTCCAATATGCAGCACAACCAGTGGGGCTGGGCAGACCACCAGACCGCTGTGCTAATGGACTTTTGGCGCGACTTTGATACCCAGACCAGACTGCTGCTGGTGTACAGCTCGCCAGCCGACTACCTGGGGCGTGTGCTGCGCCACAACCCGCATCCGACCGCCAACGCCATTACAGCAGCGCTGGACGCGTGGGCGCGATGGAACACAGCCCTCTTGCGCTACCTGCACCGGCATTCGGACTGCTGTGTCATGGTCAACAGCCAGCAAGCCATTGCCCGGCCGCAGGCACTGGTGGCGGCCCTGTCAAACCAGTGGCAATTAAAAGGCCTACTTGCAGTTGAAGCCCAGGACACCCAAGAACCCACTTACCTGCATCTGCAGGGACACCTGATCAACCGGCTCATAGACCAGCAGCACCCTGCCATCAACCTCTACCAGGAGTTGCAAGGCGCAGCAGGCCTGCCAAGCCCCGAGGCTAACGACATCACCGTGGGAAGCCTCGGCGACCCCTATGGTGCGTGGGCCGACTGGAGCAATGTCAATTCGCGCCTAGCGGAGCTCGCCATAGCCAACACCACCTTGGCTGAGAACTGCAACCAAGGCAGCGCGCTGATCACAGAAGTGTCCCAAACTGAACACCTCAAACTGGAACTGGCCAACACGCTCGCACAACGAGATACGCTGGCACAAGAGAACCTGGCCCTTGCAAAGGCCAGCGCAGAAGCCACTTCGCAAAACGATTGGCTCAAGCAGGAAAGTGAAAACCTGCTGCTGGAATTGCATGGCGTTCAACAAGAGCTGGAAGAATATTTTTCGCTCTATCAGCAATCCAAAGCGTCCGACTTTTGGCTCAGGCACTGTCCGCAAGAAATTACCGTGGCCATGGACCAGGAAATTATCGGCAGCAATTGGTACCCCGCCGAGGCGGATAGCCGATGGGCCGGCCCGGACACGCTGTCCACACTGGAAATGCCGGCATTGCGGGCCGGTGACTACACCTTGGAGCTTGACATTGTTGATGCCATGGACCGCGCCATCGTCAACAGCATGGTGGTAGAAGCCTTTGGCAAAGCGCATCCGGTTGAAGTGTCGTACCCCCTCTACCAAGGCGAGTTTCCGCTGGTATGCAGCGTGCCCCTCCACATTTCCGTCGGCAAGGCACCTGAACCGTGGCTGATTGGCTTGCGCTTTACGCACTTGGCGGCGCCCTCCCAAGGCGGCTCAAACGCCCAGCGCCCATTGGCCATCAAACTGCGCACGCTGCGCTTGGTGAGGCAGTCATGAAGGCCTACCCCTATCTTTCCCCGTGGTTGCAATGCCTGCTGCAATTGGCGCCGCCGCGTGGCCTGATTCACGTGGGTGCTGGATGTGGTTCGCAGGAATACCCTTTCCAAACCATGCCACGGCTGCTGGTTCTTGAAGCAGATGCGCAGCAATGCGCGAGGTTGCAAACACAACTACAAAACCATGCTGACTCCAATGTGATGCAAGTGGTATTGGGTGATCAAAGCGGCTCGGCAGAGTTCTTTACATTGAGCCAATCACTTGAAAGCGGACTTTGCTCGCCGACAGTGTTGCAGTCTCTGTGGCCCAACATCAAAGCTTTGCGTACAGAAGTAGTGTCTACCTCGTCGTTGACGAATCTGCTTACCCACTTACAGGTTGGTTCTACCACTTTCAATTGGGCAGTATTTGATTGCATGCCAGCTGGCCCAATGCTTGAAGGTGCGGGCGCTTTGCTTAACATTTGGGACGTGTTAGTTGTACGCGCACTAAGGGACACACCGTCAGGTGCCGACGTTTCATTGGCAAGTATGGGCCTGCCAAGCTTGCGTCAAAAATTGGCGGCATTCGACCTTGAGTATGTAGCCTGCGAAGAAGAAAACCATCCGCTTGTTGTACGTGCACTGTTTGTCCGTAATCAAAGTAAAAAAATAGCAACAGCCCAAGCTACGATGACTGCCGTGCAAGCTCAACTTGACAAGACGGCACAGGAAAAAGCTGAGTTGATCACTTTGCGTGATCTGGAGACCAAAGCTAAAGTCATTGCCCTCCAACAGCGTGATGCCTTAGCTACTAATTTGGCAGCACTAGCTGTGGTTCGCGATGAGCAAGCAAGGCTCGCTGTGGAATGCCAAGAAGCTCTCGTAACACATCAATCACATACTGCCGACACGGTACTAGCGAAGGCGAAGTTAGATTCTGAATATGCAGATTTGGCACGGACTAGAGACGAGCTGGTTGTAGAGCGCGATAAAGAAGCAAGGGAAAAAGCTGAAACACTGGCACTGCTTAATGCTGAAACTAAAGTAAAGGAAGCGACAGTTGCACAGTACGAGCTGCGCCTCCAGGAACTGACCGCGAATCTTGAAGTGCAAATTTCAAATCTGACACAAGAAAAAACAAAGTTACTTGCTGAGCAGACGGAGTTGGTTGTAGAGCGCGACAAAGAAGCGAAGAAAAGAGACGAAGCACTGTCAATGCGTGAGGCTGAAATAAGGCTGAAGGAAGAGGTAACAATTCAGTGCGATCAGCGAGTCAAAGAGCAGGCTTCAAATTTTGAAGCGCAAATTACATCTCTAACACAAGAAAAAACAAAGCTAAATACTGATTACATAGCGTTGGCAAAGGTTAAAGATGAGTTGGTTGTGCAACGTGACAACGAAGCCAAAGCGAAAGCCGAGGCACTGGCACTTCGCGATGCGGAGACAAAAGCTGGTGCTGAGGTGCTGACCAAATACAACCAACTCGCCGTTGAGCGAACGGCCATAAGTGCAGCACGCGACGAGCAAGCCAAACTCGCAACAGATCGACAAACTGAGTTGGCGGAGCTCCAAAAGAACACGGAAACTAAGACTCATCGCATTCAACAACTTGAAGCCGAGAACCAAGAACACGCGGCCCGACTGCATGTGCTGCAAGAAGAACTCATAAAAGCGGAAGCACAGATTGAGCTGATCAAAGACCTGCTGCTACGTGAGCCCGGATTCTGAACCATGCCCAAGATACGGAAATGGCTAAAGAAACGGCACTATCAACCGTCTTTCGAATTTGAGAAGCTACCTATAGCCACAAGGGTTCCAACAGTTGGAGCCCAGTTTGACGTGGTGTCTGAGCAGTACTTGGCGTCCAATGACGTTGACCTCCTGGAGCAATGCCGAACACAGTGGCAGATGGGCGACTGGGCCAGCTTGGCAAATTTGAGTCGTGACACGTTGCAACACCATCCAGACCGCGCCAAGTTGGCGTTGCTGGCCGCCGCTGGCCAGATTCAATGCAAAAACATATCTGGGGCTCAACAGTGGATTCGGTTGGCACAAGATTGGGGATGCAGCAAAAAGATGGTTAGCCAAGTGTTGGTGGCAGGCGTTTTCACCACCTTAGGCCGGGCTACATTGATTGCCGGCGACCGGCAGCGCGCGCTAGCACATTACAAGACGGCAGCCTGCGTATCTAACCAAAGGGTCAACAGTGGGATGCTGGCTGAAGCCCACATCATGCGCGAGACACGTCGCTTGAATGAGGCCTTGCCTGCTGAGCCACTTCACGCCCCCTGTTCACCAGAGTTACCCACACCCGAAAAACCAGATGTGGGTATTACCTCATACGCACAAAATTTTGAAGACGTGATGCTTTGGCGCGCACTGGGTCGAGTTGAAAATGGCTTTTACATTGATGTTGGCGCGCACGACCCGGTGGTGGACTCTGTGAGCAAAGCGTTTTATGAACGCGGTTGGCGCGGCATACATGTTGAGCCACTGGCTGAATATGCAGCTGGACTTCGTCTTGACAGACCCGACGACCGCGTTGTGGAAGCCATTTTGGCCGCCCAAACTGGCGCCCAAGCTTTCTATCACATCCCCCAAACAGGGCTGTCTACCGGCACCAAGGAATTCGCCTTGCGACACCAAGGCAATGGGTGGACCGTGAACGAAATAGCGGTTCCCGCTACGACATTAGAAGGACTATTTTCGGAAGTTGGTGATCGCCCTATTCACTGGCTAAAAATAGATGTGGAAGGCATGGAGGCTGATGTGCTTGCCGGTTGGGGCAAACACCCGGCACGGCCATGGATTGTGGTGATAGAGGCCACAGAGCCAAGCTCTCAGACCCCAAACTGGCGCAATTGGGAGTTCTTGGTTCTTGGCATGGACTACGAATTTGTTTACTTCGACGGACTGAACCGCTTCTATATCAGCGCACAACATCGGGAGTTGAAACCATTGTTTGACACGCCACCCAACATCTTTGATGGTTTTCGTAAATTTCAAACGCAAACGTCAATACTGAACTTGGAGAATTAAATTGATAGAGAAAATCAGGGAAAAAAACAGAATACGGCTTGTCACAGCTGCTTTCAAAGGCAAATTTTTACGCGAGCCAAACCTGAGAGAGCTTGCTCACTGGATTGGTGTATTCGAAGCGAATGCTGATCTGCAACTGTTTTTGACACAACTCACCCAAACTGCAGTTTCCAGTCAACAGCCTTCCGGCAGGGACATTGCCAGCCCAATGTCCACTGCCCCGGCTGCGCTTAATGCAGCGTCGGTCACAATGTCCAACCCAATTAAAGCGCAACACAAACTGGGGGCCAGGGCTAGTTTTTTCTACGGACTAATGCAGCCCAATCCCAGTCATGCAACAGTTCATCGGAATATCTGATGCGACTAGTCATTGATATGCAGGGAGCCCAGTCATCTGGCAGCCGGAATCGTGGTATCGGGCGTTACACCACCTCGTTGACCAAAGCGCTGTTGCAGTTGCGTGGTGCAGACGAGGTGTTTCTAGTGCTGAATGGAGCTTTTATCGACACCATCGAACCAATTCGGGTTGAATTTGCAGAACTGTTGCCAATCGAAAACATCCGCGTCTGGTTGCCACCACAGCCATGCAACGCCGCTACACCCCAGAACAAAGTAAACAGGCAAGCTGCCGAACTTATCCGCGAAGCCTTTATTGGAGCACTTCTGCCGGACGTGGTTCTGGTCACATCCCTGTTCGAGGGTTTGGGTGACGATGCTGTGACAAGTGTGGGTTTGCTCACATCTGTCCTGCCGACCGCGGTGGTGCTTTATGACCTCATCCCGCTGATCCACCGTGGTATTTATCTCGGCAATCCGGTGGTTGAAGGCTGGTATCTCAACAAACTGGATCAGCTGCGACGGGCAAATTTGCTACTGTCTATTTCTGCATCTTCAGGCCGTGAGGGGGTAGAGCATTTGGGATTTAACAACCATCAGGTAACAAATATCTCGACCGCCTGCGATGCCCACTTTCACGCCGTGCATTTGACACAGCCGACACGCGACGGATTGGCAAGGCGATATCACCTGCATCGTCCGTTCGTCATGTACACCGGAGGCATCGATCACCGTAAGAATATCGAGGGTTTGATTCGCGCCTATGCCGCGCTGCCCCCTGGTCTACGTGTCACCCACCAGCTCGCTGTGGTGTGCTCAGTACAAGCTGTCGAACGCGAACGACTGCTGCAACTGGCCAAAAGTCAGGGCTTGACGGACGACGAATTGGTGATGACTGGCTTTGTATCTGAAGAGGATTTGGTCAGCCTCTACAACGCGTGTAAGCTCTTTGTGTTCCCGTCCTGGCACGAAGGCTTTGGCTTGCCCGCGCTGGAAGCAATGGCCTGTGGGCGTGCAGTGATCGGAGCCAACACCTCCAGCGTACCTGAAGTTATTGGCCGTGATGATGCCTTGTTTGACCCGCGCAGTGACCAAGCCATCACCACCAAGATGGCTCAGGTGCTTACCGACGACGCCTATCGCAAGGAGCTTGAGGCGCACAGTCTGAAACAGGCCGCGTCTTTCTCGTGGTCGCAAACGGCACAGACCGCGTGGGATGCGCTCCGGGAATTGCCTGCGCCGACACTACAGCCAACGGGCGCAATACGCCGCCCCAAGTTGGCTTATCTGTCCCCCGTGCCTAATGGCAAGAGCGGCATTGCCGACTACAGCGCCGAATTGTTGCCTGAGCTGGCACGGCACTATCAAATTGATGTAGTGGTCTTTCAGGACGAACCGGTTCAAGACAGGTGGTTGTTGGCCAACTGCTCGGTGCGCAGCGTCGATTGGTTTCGTACTCACGCGGCAGACTTTGATCGCGTACTTTATCATTTTGGCAACTCCCATTTCCATGGGCACATGTTTGATTTGCTACGCGAAATACCTGGCACCGTGGTCTTGCATGATTTTTTTCTCGCCCATATTTTGGCGCACATGGATTTTTTGGTTCCCAAGTCAGGACGCTGGCTTAAGTCATTACTAGCCTCACATGGTTGGCCTGCAGTCCACATGCGCCATAGCGTTAAGGACACTACCGATGCGGTGTGGGCCTATCCCTGCAATTTGCCAATGTTGCAGATCGCAAGAGGGATCATCGTTCATTCTGAAAACTCCTTACATCTGACCAAACACTGGTACGGAAATATCGAGACAAAAGACTGGGCCTTGATACCACTTTTACGGGTACCAGCATTGGGCTCGGACAAAGCGGCTGCGCGTGCTGCATTGTTCGTTGGCGAAGATGAGTTTGTGGTGTGTAGCTTTGGGCTATTGGGCCGAACCAAGCTCAATCACCGCTTGCTGAAGGCATGGATGGCATCGCCCCTGGCCGCAAATAAGTTTTGTCGCTTGGTGTTTGTCGGGCAAAACGAGGGGGGGGCTTACGGCGTAGAAATAGTGACCACCATTGCAACGTCTGGGGCGGCGGCCACGATCACCGGCTGGATAGATGCTGAGGTGTATCGCCAATGGTTGGCCGTGGCTGATATAGCCGTGCAGTTGCGAACACAATCCCGAGGCGAGACTTCGGCTGCAGTACTGGACTGCCTCAATTTTGGTGTAGCAACCATTGTGAATGAACATGGCTCGCTGGCTGATTTGCAAGGTGATGTTGTCTTTAAAATGCCAGACAAGTTTACTGATGGTGATTTAGCAAGTGCCCTGACCAAACTTTGGCAGCATGAGTCATTTCGTTTATCGATGGGGCAGCGTGGTCATCAACATATTCTCCGGTCGCACCAACCACGGCATTGTGCCGACCTGTATCACCAGGCTATTGAGAACTTTTACGCCCACGGTGGTACAGGGCCGTTCGGGGTAATCGGCGCGCTTGAGGTGTTGACAGACAAAATGGACGAATGCGCCAAGCTGCGAATAGCGCAAACCTTGGCAGACAACTTTCCGCCATCACCACGGCGGCCGCAGTTGCTCATTGACGTATCAGAGTTGGTAATGCGTGACTCACGAAGTGGTATTCAGCGTGTCGTCCGCGCTTTGTTGTTGCCGCTTTTGATGAACCCTCCGGATGGTTGGCAGGTTGAGGCAGTCTATGCAAATCCGCGTGAGCCAGGCTATCGGTATGCACGCCAGTTCACATGTGACTTTTTGGGCCTGCCCGCAGATTGGGCTGACGATGCCGTGGTTGAGATATGGGCAGGGGACACATTTCTCGCATTGGACCTTCAGCCGGAAGTAATTAGCTTCCAAACTACGGTACTTCAGGGGTGGCGCGCGCGCGGTGTCAAAGTATTGGTTGTGGTTTACGATTTATTACCTGTACTGTTTCCTCATGCTTTCCGTGAAGGTACGGCGTTGGGGCATCAAAAATGGTTGAACCTCATTGCCGGATTTGACGGTGTGCTAGCGATTTCCAAGACTGTAGCTGATGATTTTTCAGAATGGTTAGCTGTTTACTGCCCAAACCGCCGAAAGGTACCTTTGCAACTGCACTATTTCCATTTAGGTGCAGATATTGAAAATTCCGCACCGACTACTGGCTATTCTGGTAGAGCATGGGCGGCACTGACAACCATTGGGCACGCACCTAGTTTCCTAATGGTCGGCACCATCGAGCCGCGCAAAGGTCATGAATTGGTACTGGAAGCCTTTAATTTACTTTGGGCGCAGGGCGTCGATGTCAACTTGGTCATTGTTGGGAAGCAAGGCTGGCTGGTGGAAGCGCTCATCGAGCAGTTACGTGTCCATCCACAGGCCGGACAACACTTGTATTGGTTGGAAGACGCAAGTGATGAATGCTTAAGCGCTCTTTATGCGCAAAGCACCTGTTTGATTGCTGCCAGCGAGGGCGAGGGTTTCGGCTTGCCCTTGATTGAGGCCGCCAAGTTCAAGCTGCCAATCCTCGCACGCGATATTCCCGTGTTCCGCGAGGTGGCGGGTGAGTACGCCAGCTACTTTGCGGCTGACACCGATGCAGTAGCCCTGATGCAGACCATCACCCAGTGGCTTTCACCGAGCACAGCGAAAGGCCCCCCCCAGTCTGAGGGTATGCCATGGCTGACCTGGAGTGAGTCTGCCCAAAAAGTTGCCGACATTGTTCAGTGTTTTTCTCCGCCCTACAAAACCTGGCTGCCCGACGATGTGATTCGCTTTTGGGGTAATGACATCCGATTGAGTACTCAAATTGGCAAGCGCCACCGTCAGGCCGTGCACAGCACCGGTCAGGCAGGCTTTCTGGTATACGGGCCGTACTTACCCTTGAAGGCTGGTCATTACAAGGTTTTGCTGTCAGGCGCTTGCGTGCATTGGACTGGGGATGAAACGTTTGATATTTCCTGTGCGGGCGGCGGCGCAGTCTTGCTGCATGTTGCCCTGACTGCAGAGCCCGCTGGCAACTGGTCTAAAGTGTTGGAATTCACACTTCAAAATAACGTAACGGATTTTGAAGTCCGATTATGGGTATCTTCTGAAGCTGATTTATCCCTAAGTGGGATTGAAATCAGTATCAACTCATAAAGTAATTTATTTTGAAACAATTAATCTATAGAAATATTAAGCAGGTAGTATTTTTGCTGCTTTGTTCGGCTGGCGTAGTTCTCGCTGCTGAACCATCAATCACAGACTTTTGGTCTGGTAAAGCCGCTTTGAAGTATACAAAAGCTTATACCGCCAATGAAATGCAAAATGGGAGCATCACCAATTTAGGTCCTGGATTTAGCGGTGGTGCTCGTATCAAAGTTTTGGGTGCTACATGGTATTTGTTCATGCGAAGGATTGAGACTGCAATTTCAATACCGGCATACTGTCAAAACCATAATTCCAAACCTTTATCGATCGTGGTTAGTCAGTCGGTTGATGAAGGTCTTCATTGGTCGAAACCACTGGCAATTATCAAGCCAAAGGAGAATACGGCGCTGGAATGCGGTGTAACAGATGGTGATGTCTATTTTAATTCAGAACAAAATCAATGGCATTTTCTTTTTCAATGTTTGAGCCGTAAAGGATGGCAAGGTTGTTACGCTAAAAAAAATGGGGAAAGTCCTATGGGTGAATTTGTAATTGATGCAAATAACCCGGTCATAGCTGCAGGCTCGCTTTGGTCAAAAGTCTGCAATAAAAATTCCGATAAATGTGCACAATGGGCAGGTGGCATTAATAAAATTATTGATGAAGGCACTTTTGATATCTTCGACTTCACTGGGGGATACTATTTTATTGATTATCATGGCTTTGATGGAATTCATGGATATCGTGGCTTAATAAAAACAAAAGACTTTCATATATGGGAAGTTGTTAAAAATGACTCCATCCTGAATAAAAGTGATGCCATGAAATTCAATACAACTTGGGATGAAAATGGGCCTATAGGTTTTGGTGCAGGCCGTATTATCAAAGATAGAGATTATTACTATCTTATTTCAGAAGCTGCGGATCGAAGCTTAGCCTGCACTCCAGGTCAACACTGGGTATGGGGCATGTTTAGGGCAAAAACTTTGGAGTCGCCTGAATGGGAGAGTTACCCTGGCAATCCTTTTTTTACTCTTAATAGCTTTCCAGTGCATGATGATAATCCACTGCCTTGTAATCCGGCTTATCTCGATTTTTTTGTGAGTCAGACGGGTAAGACTTATTTGCATGCTTCATTGCCATCGAGAGATGCTAAGTTAGATGGCATTTACCTCTACGAATTAGTTGCAAAATAGCTTCTGGATTTATGTATGATTGATCTATTGGACAAGCGCAGATATTTTGACGGAAGAGTAATTTTTGACCACTTACCTAAGACTGCAGGGCAGGCTATCAATGCATGGCTCACCAATGAACTGGGATCAGGTTGTGTTACAACGAATCTTATTGGCGAACATCGCTCATTGATACGTCGATTTGGGGGAAGTCACTCGTTAATATCAGGTCATTTGATATTTCAAGGCGAAGGCTTGGATCCGCGATACGGATATATCACTTGTTTTCGTGAGCCAGTGGATCGGGCTATTTCTTGGCTTTACTATGTAACGAAGCATAAAAGTGGGCTAACTGATTTAGGTAATTTTTGGCATGAGGCCTGCAGGCTACTGGTCTCTGAGGGCGATGACCTTGGGACTGAGTTCACACCCAGTTTGGCAAATCCCTATGTGGCACATTTCGCGTCTATTGCTGGCCCAATTCCGCTAACAGACGATGCAAAGTTGACTGCAGCAATTGCCGCAATTGATCAATATGACGTGTGGGGCTTGTACGAAGATATGCCCGGTTTTATGACCGATGTATCAGCCCTGCTTGGTTTGGGTGCACCTGCTGCGCTGCCACGCGTCAATGTCACCAAAGCCCGTCCTCGAGAGTCTGAGGTCTCGCCGAAATTGCTGCGGCGTTTGCAAGAGTTGAATGCGCTTGATTTAGAGTTATACCGCATCTTGTATGCGCGCTGGCAGCGTCGTAAACAGCCGCCTGTGGCATTGTTGCCCAATGTGTCAAAGTGGACGCCTTATAACGTTCAACAAGAGCGTGTGTTTTCAGCGCCAGAATTTACTTTGCTAAGCGTCCATATGAACGCTGAAGGCAATGTTGTACCGTTGCAAATTTTGCCTTTTACGCTAGAATTTTACTTGGAGACTTCCGTTGTAGAACTTGAAATTGGTATTCATATTCTTGATGAATATCACCGTACTGCTTTTGGAACCAACACCACGCTGCTGAACAAGAAACTTTTCAACGTTAAGCAAGGTACGCACCGGGTTCAGTATTACCTGGTTGTTGATCTGCCCGAAGGTGCCTACACCGCAGGATTTGCCTTTGCCGTGCCATTGGCCACTGGTAACCGTGAACTGGCCTGGTTTGACAAACTCGTTGACTTCAATGTCACCATCCATCGGAAGCAGGCCGATGTCGGCTACGCGAGCATGTCAGCAGAGGTGTCCTACCAGCAAACCAGCGATGCCATCCTTGATGAGTTGAAAGATGGCTCGGGTACGGTGACTGTTGAAGCGGTATTGGGCTCCTTGGCTTGCGGCGAAGTTGTGATTTTGCCCGTTGTTCTTCAAAACACTTCTACCCAAGTTTGGGCTGGGACGCACCTCAACCCAATTGTTCTTTCTTACCATTGGTTTGATGCTGATGGCACAGTGCGCTTGTTCGAAGGTGAGCGCACACCCTTGCCGAGCATCACGGTTGAGCCGGGTAAACCACTGCTTGTGTCAATGCGCGTTGTGGCACCAGCTACACCAGGGCATTATCAATTGGCCTTGTTGTGTGTTCAAAAAGATCTCATCTGGTTTGACCAACTTGGTTTTACACCTACTGTGCTTGACGTTCCTGTGGTGACAATGCCGAAGGAATGGCATTACCAGGGTGCTGATGCACGGATCAATACGCAATGCGGTCGGCGTGAAGGCACAGTTCTGGCAGCAAATGGGGAAGAAGGATTTTTGCTTTACGGTCCTTACGCAACATTGCCTGCAGGGCGATATGAAGCGAGGTTGGATTTGGCTGTCATGTCAAGCTTGTTAGGCGCATGGTTGGATGTGGTTGGATTGGGTGGAACCGCTGAATACAGCCGTTCGCACGGGGTAACTGTTACCCCTGAGACCCATTACATTAAATTGTCGTTCGTGTTGGCAGAGCCTTGCGCTGACGTGGAGGTTAGATTCTGGGTGCCAAGCGGGGCGCAAGTTGCGGTGCACGCTTTGCTAATAAGTCCCTTGGTCAATAATTTAAAGGGAGAGACTTGATGCGCGCTTTGATCTGTGGAGTTGGCGGCCAAGATGGCGGCTACTTGGCCAAGTTT
>CANCCF010000050.1 GCA_947374485.1 Comamonadaceae bacterium
GCTGTTTCGGCGCCGTATGGAAGCGCGCGCAGACGCGAACACTGTTTCCGCATAACAAGCCCCGTAAACAACCCATGTCACCCAGGAGATTTCCATGACCGTAGACCGTTACATCCATCTTTTCGCCGGCAGCTTCATCCTGCTGTCCCTGGCCTTTGGCGTGGACGCCAGTCCGCTGTTTGTGTCGCACTATTGGCTGTTCTTCACCGCCTTTGTGGGAGCAAATCTGCTCCAGTTCGGCATCACCAATGTCTGCCCTATGGGCTGGATGTTGAAAAAGCTGGGCGTGCCGGAATCCAAGCGCTCCTGTGGAACCTGAGAACGGACTCTCTGATCGGGAGAACGCGTGCCGGGCTAGGGTAGATACGGATAGAAGCCGATCCGGATTGCGGTGATTATTGTCATACATCAGTGCGTACTGATGTACAGATGTAATTGCCAACCTCATTCTGCATTGGCGCGGACTCCAACATAAAGGTCAAAGACGTGAATACCCTTCTCAAATTGTCGAAACTGCTGGCGCTGCTGGCTTTGGCCACGCTGACCGGTTGCGGCACCATCAGCACCCTGTCCAAGCTGGAGGACGGCGCAGGCGGTGAGGCCAGCAGGATGTGGGACCGCTGGATCGAAGGCAATGGAGACATCGCCGTGGCCACCACCTGGGAGCGCAAGGTCAAGCCGGGTGTGACCGTCAACGACATCGAACAGGTCTTCGCGCAGGTGGCTACCGAGCGCAACATGAAGGCCGTGGGTGAGTTGCCCCTGTCCAAGGAGCTGGAATCGCGCACTGGCAAGAAGCAGAAGTTCCTCAAGGTGTATTCCTATTGCTCGCCCGACACCGCCCGCATGATGGTGGACTTCAGTCCGCACATGGGTGCCTATCTGCCCTGTCGCCTGACGGTAGTGGAGCGCGAGGACGGTCTTTGGATCTACACCCTGAACATGGACATGATGGTCAAGATGGGCCGCAAGCTGCCGTCGCCCCTGAAGGAAGAGGCCTGGAAGGTGCGCGAAACCATTTACATGATGCTGGACCGCGGCGCCCGCGGCGAGTTCTAAGCGCTGCCGCCCTTTGCTTTCAACAAAATAAATCAGGAGACGAAAGACTATGCATACCATCCCCAAAACAGGCCGCATGAAGAGGCTGGCGCTTCTGGCCGTTCTCGCCAGTCCCGTGACTGCGGCGCTGGCCACGGACGGCTATTTTTCCCACGGCTATGGCATGAAGGCCAAGGGCATGGGCGGCGCGTCCGTGGCCATGACCGACAACGCCTTTGCGGGCGCCAACAATCCCGCGATTGCGGCCTGGGCTGGGGACCGTGTGGAAGTGGGCGTGGATGTGTTCATGCCCGAGCGCTCCATGGAGCGCACGGGCTTGGGCACCACCCAAAGTGACAGCAATACCTTCTACATTCCAGAGTTTGGATACAACAAGAAAATCAGCGAACAGTTGGGTGTCGGCATTACGGTCTACGGCAATGGCGGCATGAACACGGATTACCCGGCCAACGCAGTTCCTGCCAACGGCTGTGGTGGTGGAACACCTGCTTCCAACCTGTTCTGCGGATCCGGCCGTTTGGGTGTGGATCTGCAGCAACTCATCATTGCTCCCACCATTGCCTACAAAATCAATGGCAACCACTCCATCGGCCTGTCACCCTTGCTGGTGCAGCAAGTCTTCAAGGTGGACGGCTTGCAGGCTTTTGCCGGCATGAGTGCATCCCAGCAAAACCTGACCAACAACGGCTACGACTCCAGCAGCGGCACGGGTATGCGTGTGGGCTATCTCGGAAAAGTCAGCGAGCGTGTGATGCTGGGTGCGTCCTACGCACCGCGCATCAGCATGTCGAAGCTGGGAAAATACGCGGGCCTGTTTGCCGAACAGGGGGGTCTGGATATTCCGGAAAACTACACCATGGGTGTCAGTGCGCTGGTCACCCCTGACCTGACCCTGGCGCTGGACTACCAGCACATTGCGTATGGTGCTGTGCGCTCCATCGCCAATCCCAGCGCTGGCCTGGGTGGACTTCTGGGTGATGCCAACGGTCCGGGCTTTGCCTGGAAGGACATAGGTGTCTTCAAGTTGGGCGTTCAGTGGGCTGTGTCGCAGAAACTGACGCTGCGTGGCGGCATCAACCTCAGTGACAATCCCGTTCCCAGTGCAGCAGCGTCCTTCAACACACTGGCGCCCGGGGTCATCACCACCCACTACACAGCGGGACTCACCTACGCACTTTCCAACACCACGGAGCTTACAGCGGCCTACATGTACGCGCCGTCCAACGCCGTATCGGGACCCAACAAGGCCGGCGGAGTCGACACCATCAAGATGAATCAGCAGTCCCTGGGGCTGCAGTTCGGATGGCATTGGTAGAGGCAGCATCCCATGCAAAGACTCCTGTCCATACTGGCAATGTCCTGGACGGCCATTGCCTTTGCCCAGGTTCACCCGCTGTACGAAGGGGCTGATCTGGCCACGGGAAGCAAGCTGATTGCAGACAACCAATGCTCTTCCTGCCACCAGCGCACAGTGGGGGGCGATGGCAGCGCCATCTACCGACCCCAGGGCCGTATCAACACGCCGGGTGCGCTGCGGGGCATGGTGGAGCAGTGCAATACGCAACTGAACCTCGGACTCTTTCCCGAAGAAGTCAACTCCATCGCAGCCGTTTTGAATCGCGACCACTACCGCTTCAAGTAAGGCTTGCTCCTAGGGATAACACCGATACTTATTACATAAGCATCTTGTTATATTTGCGTTCATGGATATGTTGACATGATATCTCCGATACCAAAAGCGGGCGCGATGTCTGGGCGAGCCTTTGAACGGGCGGCAGAGTTGTTTGCGGTGCTGGCGACACCGGTGCGCTTGCGGATCATCGGTGAGTTGTGTGCCAGTGAGAAGGATGTGTCACATCTGCTGGGTGCCATAGCCGTGTCTCAGCCCAATATGTCGCGGCATCTGAGTGTGTTGCACAAGGCGGGCGTGGTGAGCAAGCGGCGCAGTGGCACCCATGTGATTTATGCCCTGACCAACCCGTCGGTTGTGTCGATTTGCAAGGCAGTGTGTACAGAGATGGATAGCGAGGTGGCCAACAGCCACAGCGCAACGGAAATATAGGAGATACAGGTATGCAAGATGATTTCGGCTCCGGCCGCGTTCAAAAGGCCCCAGAAAGCTTTTTGAACCAGGAGGGCATCAAGACCGTATTTGCGGAAGCAAAAAAAGGTCGCCGGGACTTTATCCGCAATGCGTTTGCTGCCGCGGCTGCCGGCGTGGCAGTGCCGGCCGCGATGGCCCAAGGCAACCCGGTTCCCATCGAGGGTGGAGACCCCAACATTCTGAATCTGCCCGAGCACAGCACCAACCTGGGCCAGGGTGTGGCCTCTGACGGTGGCTACGGCAAGCCCTCCAAATTTGAGGCCAATGTGCAGCGCCGCCAAAGCCCGGGCCTGACACAGACCACGCAGGCCTCGGTGTCCTTTGCACCCTTGCAGTCGCTGTTCGGCATTGTGACGCCCAGCGGTCTGCACTTTGAACGGCACCATCAGGGCTGGTGGGATATTGATCCCTCCAAGCATCGCCTGATGATCAACGGCATGGTGAATGCGGCCAAGGTGTTTACCCTGGACGAAATCATGCGTCTGCCTTCTGTCTCGCGCTTTCACTTCATTGAGTGCGGCGCGAACACGGCGGTGGACTGGGGCAATGTGGCGGTGCCCACGGTGCAGTACACGCACGGCATGCTGTCTTGCAGCGAGTTCACCGGTGTGCCGCTGATCACGCTGTTGGAACTCGCCGGGGCCGACCTGAAGAATGGCAAGTTTGTGCTGGCGGAAGGGGCGGACGGCTCCTCCATGACGCGCACGATTCCCATGAGCCTGATCCTGTCGGGCGAGGTGTTTGTCGCCTATGGCCAAAACGGAGAGATGCTGCGGCCCGAACAGGGCTATCCCCTGCGCCTGATTGTGCCGGGCGTGCAAGGCGTGAGTTGGGTCAAGTACCTGCGGCGCATCAAGGTGGGTGACATGCCTTTTGCCACCAAGGATGAGGCCGTTCATTACATTGATTTGCAGCCGGGCGGACAACACCGCCAATACACCAGCATTCAGGAGTGCAAGAGCGTGGTCACCACACCCTCCGGTGGCCAGGTGCTGCTGGACAAGGGTTTTTACAACATCACCGGATTGGCCTGGTCCGGCCGGGGCAAGGTCAAACAAGTGGACGTCTCCGTGGACGGTGGCCGCAACTGGCGTAGCGCCCGAATTGAGCAGCCGCGCATGTCCAAGGCACTCACCCGTTTCAATCTGGACTGGGTCTGGGATGGCAAGCCCGCCATCATCCAGAGCCGTGCGACCGATGAAACCGGTTTTGTGCAACCGACTTACCAGCAGCTGCGCGGCGTGCGCGGCACACGCTCCATCTACCACAACAATGCAATCCAATCCTGGCTGGTTCAGGAAAGCGGGGAGGTCAAGAATGTTCAGGTTTCCTAAGACCGTCATTGGCGCCGTGCTGGTCACCCTGTGTGGTGCGGCCTTCGCGCAAGGCGCAACGGGCTATCCAGGGCTTGGGCGCAATGCAACGCCCAAGGAAGTGGCGGCATGGGACATTGATGTGCGTCCTGACTTCAAGGGCCTGCCACCGGGTTCGGGAACCGTGGCCAAGGGCCAGGACATTTGGGAGGCCAAGTGCGCCCAGTGCCACGGCTTCTTTGGTGAATCGGGGGAGGTGTTCAGCCCGCTGATTGGCGGTGTGACCCAAGACGACATCAAGACCGGGCATGTGGCCAACTTGCGCGCCACAACATTCCCTGGTCGTACCACCTTCATGAAGGTGGCCACCCTGTCCACGGTGTGGGACTTCATCAACCGCGCCATGCCCTGGAATGCGCCCAAGTCGCTGTCTGCCGATGATGTGTATGCGGTCACGGCGTTCATGCTGAATTTGAGTGGCATTGTCGCGGATGACTTCACGCTGTCGGACAAAAATATCCGCGACGTGCAAAACCGCATGCCCAACCGCAACGGCATGACCACCGAACACAGCTTGTGGCCAGGCAAGGAGTTCCACGGCGTGGCCAAGCCGGATACCCATAACGTGGCCTGCATGAAAGATTGCGCGCCCGAGCCCAAGGTGGCTTCCATCTTGCCGGATTTCGCGCGCAATGCACACGGCAACCTCGCCGAACAAAACCGTCTGGTGGGCGCGCAACACGGTGTCGATACGACGCGTCCGGAGCGCAAAGTGGGAGCCCCTATTGAGGTTGTGGCGCCTGTCCCGGCGGCTACCCCCAAGGCAGATGCCGACACCAAGCAGCCAACCGCACTGATGCAGAAATACATCTGCACCACCTGCCACGCCGTGGATCGGAAGATTGTGGGGCCCGCTTTCATGGACGTTGCGAAGAAGTATCCGGGGCAGGTGGACTACATCACCAAAAAGATCCAATCCGGCGGCTCTGGCATCTGGGGCCCCATTCCCATGCCGGCGCAAAAGCTGAGCGAAGCAGAAGCCAGAACCATTGCCACCTGGATTGCAGGCGGCGCCGGTAAATAGGCCAGGCATCGCACCCACTTCCAACCCCACTCTTCACCCCCGTTTTCACTCAGGAGATACACATGCAAACTCGACGCGACCTACTCAAACGCAGCGCTATCGTGGCTGGCCTCTTGGCCGGTACCGGCCTGTTTCCCCAGTACGCAATGGCCTACAACAAGGGTGCCTTTGAAGCGAAAAGCGTAGCCGACGTGCTCAAGGCCCTGGGCGCCGGTGCCCCCACAGAAAGCAAAGAAGTCACCATCAGCGGACCGGACATCGCCGAAAACGGCGCCGTGGTGCCGCTCACTGCCAGCACCACCCTGGCCGGTGTCAAACAGGTGCTGATCCTGGTTGAGAAAAATCCGGCGGCCTTGGTTGCTCGCTATGACGTCACCGACAGTGTGGAAGCTAGCTTCGCCACCCGCTCCAAGATGGGCCAGTCTTCCGATGTGTATGCCGTGGCCATCACTGCAGATGGCAAGGCCTTCTTTGCCAAAAAAGAAGTCAAGGTCACTTTGGGCGGCTGTGGCGGCTAAGCCCAGGCATTGCACTTGATTCCACCGATTATTTATAAAACCGTTTCAGGAGAATAGACATGGCAGATCCAATGCGCATCCGCGCCCAGGCAGCTGGCGACAAGGCCACCGTACGAGTTTTGATGAGCCACGAAATGGAGTCCGGCCAGCGCAAAGACGCGGCCGGCAACACCGTTGCGGCATGGTTCATTCAAGAGGTCACCGCCTCCCTCAATGGCAAAGTGGTACTGACCGCAGACTGGGGCCCCGCAGTTTCCAAGAACCCGTTTTTGCAATTCACCGTCAAGGGTGCCAAGGCCGGCGACAAGCTGGCAGTGACCTGGAAGGACACCAAGGGCGACACCCGTACCGACGAAGCCACTGTTTCCTGAAAATGAAAACCCTGATCACGGCCGCCCTGCTGCTATCGGCAGCAACCGCCACGTGGGCGCAAAAATCTGCGGTTCAAAGCATTGAGGAGTACCGTGCCATGCTGCAAGACGGTAACCCGGCCGATTTGTTTGAGGCCAAGGGCGAGGATCTTTGGAAGCAGAAGCGCGGCCCCAAGGCGGTGTCACTGGAGCAGTGTGACCTGGGCAAGGGTCCGGGCGTGGTCAAGGGCGCGTTCACCGAGCTTCCACGGTTCTTTGCCGACACCCAGCGCGTGCAGGATCTGGAGTCCAGGCTTTTGAGCTGCATGGAAACGCTGCAGGGCTTCAATGCCGCGGACATCACCAAGACATCGTTTGAGAAGGGCGAGCAGAAGACGCTGACCGCTCTGGCCACCTGGATATCGGCCGAGTCCAAGGGCATGAAGTTCAATTTGTCGCAAGCCCATGCCGAAGAACGCACGTTTTACGAAGTCGGCAAGCGCCTGTTCTTTCAGCGTGGCGGCCCGCACGACTTCGCCTGTGCCTCCTGCCATGGTCAGGACGAAAAACGCATCCGTCTGCAGGACCTGCCGAATCTCACCAAGAACCCGGGCGATGGCGTGGGCTTTGCCGCCTGGCCTGCCTACCGCGTTTCCAACGGCCAGATGTGGGGCATGCAGCAGCGTCTCAATGACTGCTATCGGCAGCAACGCTTTCCCTATCCGGGCTTCGGCAGCGATGCCACGATTGCGCTGGGCGTCTACCTGGGCGTGAACAGCCAGGGCTCCGTGTCGGTCGCACCGGCCATCAAACGCTAAGCCAGGAGAGCATGCAGCATGAAAAAAATGAGCAAAACCATTCTGGCCATAGGCTTGGCCGCATTGGCGGTCGTGGGCTGCGCCAACCTGCCCAGTTCGGCTTCGCTGGATAAGCTCACGGCCGACATCGTCAAAGCTTCGTTCCGTGACCAGGGCATTGTCAAGACGGGCGTGCTCGACACCGACGAGACCAACCGCCTGTGCAGCGCCGCCGATGTGGCAGGCAAGCCCTTGGATGAAGCCACGGCCCGCAGGCTCGAAGCGCAGAACCTCAAGTCCATCCAATGGCCGTCAGACGGCAAGTTCCTGGGCGACTGGCAAGAGGGCGAGAAGATAGCCCAAAACGGCCGGGGTCTGACCTGGACCGATGACGCCAAGACGGTCAATGGGGGCAATTGCTACAACTGCCACCAGATCGACAAGAAGGAAATCTCCTTTGGCACCATAGGCCCGAGCCTGTACAACTACGGCAAGATCCGCGGCGTTACCGATCCCCAAAGTCCGGACGCCAAATTGATGGTGGAGTACACCTGGGGACGCATCTGGAACAGCAAGGCCTACAACGCCTGCTCCAACATGCCACGAGCTGGCCACATGGGCATCCTGAACGAAAAACAGGTGCGCGATCTGGTGGCCCTGTTGCTTGATCCCAAGTCACCCGTCAACCAATAGACAGAAAAATGAATCTGACCAAACGCGAATTCATGCAGGTGCTGGGTGCGGGCACCATGGCCGGTATGGGACTGGGCGCCTATGCCGAGGCCGAAGCCGGTGTGGCGGCCAACGGACTGTATGACATCGCCCGCTTCGGCACTGTGTCTTTCCTGCACATGACCGATTGCCATGCCCAGCTCAAGCCCATTTATTTCCGCGAGCCCCATGTGAATCTGGGTATTGGCAGCATGAAGGGCAACTTGCCGCATCTGGTGGGCGAGCATTTACTCAAGACGTCCAACATCCGCCCCGGCAGTGCCGAGGCCCACGCACTGTCTTGCCTGGACTTTGAAAAGGCTGCCAGGCGCTACGGCAAGGTCGGTGGCTTTGCCCATCTGGCCACCCTGGTCAAGCGCCTCAAGGCCAGCCGGCCCGGCGCCTTGCTGCTGGACGGTGGTGACACCTGGCAGGGCTCGGCCACCTCGCTGTGGACCAACGGCCAGGACATGGTGGACGCCTGCAAGCTGCTGGGCGTGGATGTGATGACGGGCCACTGGGAGTTCACCTATGGCATGGAGCGGGTGAAGGAGATTGTCGAAAAAGACTTTGCCGGCAAGATCGACTTCGTGGCCCAGAACGTCAAGACCAACGACTTTGGCGACCAGGTCTTCAAACCCTATGTGATCCGCGAGATGAACGGCGTGCCCTGCGCCATCATCGGCCAGGCCTTTCCCTACACCCCGATTGCCAACCCGCGCTACATGGTGGCCGACTGGGCCTTTGGCATCCAGGACGAGAACATGCAGGCCATGGTCAACGAGGCCCGCGCCAAGGGCGCGCAGGTGGTGGTGGTGCTGTCGCACAACGGCATGGACGTAGACCTGAAGATGGCCAGTCGCGTCAGCGGCATAGACGCCATCATGGGCGGCCACACGCACGACGGCATGCCGGTGGCCAGCCTTGTCAGCAACCAGGGTGGCAAGACCATCGTCACCAATGCCGGCTCCAACAGCAAGTTTCTGGGCGTGCTGGACTTTGAGGTCAAAGACAAAAAGGTCAGCGACTTCCGCTACAAGCTGCTGCCCATCTTCTCCAATATGCTGCCGGCCGACCGCGAGATGGATGCGCTGATCACCAAAATCCGCGCACCGTATGAGGCCCGGCTGGCCGAGAAGCTGGCCATCACCGAAGGCACGCTGTACCGCCGTGGCAACTTCAATGGCACCGGCGACCAATTGCTGCTGGATGCGCTGATGGAAGTGCAGGGCGCCGACATCGCCTTCTCGCCGGGCTTCCGCTGGGGCACCAGCCTGCTGCCGGGTCAGGCCATCACCCGCGAATGGCTGATGGACATGACTGCCACCACGTATTCGTATGCGACGGTCACCGAGATGAGTGGTGCCACTATCAAGACCGTGCTCGAAGACGTGTGCGACAACCTCTTCAACCCCGATCCCTATTACCAGCAGGGTGGCGACATGGTGCGTGTGGGCGGATTGCAATACAGCTGCAGCCCCCTGGCTGGCATGGGCCAGCGCATCGACAACCTGCGGCTCAAGGGCAAACCGATCGAGGCCGACAAGAAGTACACCGTGGCCGGCTGGGCACCGGTGGCCGAAGAGGCGCGCCATGGCGGCCACAAGCAGGTCTGGGAGGTGGCCGAGGAGTGGCTCAAGGCCAGCGGAGGCAAGGTGGCCAAGCGCACACCCAACACGCCCACCTTGAACGGCGTGCTGCCCAATCCCGGCTTTCTGGCCTTGTAAACACCGCTTGTGATGGCCCAGCCCGATCAGCATCCCGGCGTATTCAAGCGCCTGTGGTTTCGCGACACAGAGGAGGCGTCGGTCTTCATCAACGACGTGGCGGTCCGGATCCGGGCCGGTCTGCTGCTGGCCATACCGCTCTACATGGGCTTCACCTTGCTGGACGTGGTGTTCGGTTCGCACTGGGTGGTGACGGGGGCCTTCATCCAGGACACCTTTGACACCGACTTCGATGGCCGCATCCTGTACCACGTGGAAGCCGTCAAGCGCACGTTTGAGTATTCCAGACAAACCTGGATCCTTTTGTATGCGCTGTTTGAAATGCTCTCGGGCATGTTCAAGGCGACTTCGCATCTGTCCCCCACCATCCTCCTCAGCAGCTACCTGGCCAGGAACAGCAAGCCGGTGTGGAAGCCCTTGCAACCCAAACGCTTTGCCTGGTCGATTGGTGCCACTCTGATTGCGACCTGCATCGTCTTTTTCAATCCAGAGGTGCTGGCGACCTGGGTAAACCAACTGAGCGGGCATGCCCTCTTGCCCACCACCTCCAACTACATGCCGCGCTGGGTGCCCATGGTGTCGGTCTGGGTCTGCATAGGCTTTATGTGGATGGAGACCGTGCTGGGAGTCTGCGTGGGTTGCCAGATCCATGCATTGCTGGTCCGCATGGGGGTGCTCAAGGACGAGTGCTATGCCTGCAACAACCTGTCATGGGATTGAGTTCCCAGCGTCACCTTTCAACACAAACAACTCCAGGAGAAAACCATGTCCCATATCGTGATCGTTGGCGCAGGCATAGGCGGCATGCCGGCCGCCTATGAAATGCGTGCCTTGCTGTCCAAGGAACACAAGATCACCGTCGTCAATGCGGTGGACTATTTTCAGTTTGTCCCCAGCAACCCCTGGGTTGCCGTGGGCTGGCGTGAACGCGAAGACATCACCCTGCCCATACGTCCCTATCTGGAGCGCAAGGGCATTGGCTTCATCGCCCAGCCGGTCACGGCCATCAACGCGGAGGGCAACAGCCTGACCTTGGGCAATGGCGAGACCCTGGCCTACGACTACCTGGTGATTACCACCGGCCCCAAGCTCTCCTTCAGCGAAGTGCCGGGAGCCGGACCGGTTTCACACGGCGGTGGTGGCTTCACCCATTCCATTTGCAGCGTGGACCATGCCCAGGCCTTCTGGGCCGACTACGAGAACTTCCTCAAGAATCCGGGACCCGTGGTGATCGGCGCCATGCCCGGTGCCAGCTGCTTTGGTCCGGCCTATGAATTCGCGTTCATCCTGGACACCGATCTGCGCAAGCGCAAGCTGCGCAACAAGGTGCCCATCACCTATGTATCGAGCGAGCCCTATATTGGCCACTTGGGTCTGGGTGGCGTGGGCGACAGCAAGTCCATGCTGGAGTCCGAAATGCGCAACCGCGACATGAAGTGGATCACCAACGCCAAGACCACCCGGGTCGAAGAAGGCAAGATGTTTGTGACCCAGCTCGACGACCTGGGCAACGTCTACAAGGAGCACGAGTTGCCCTTCAAGCTGTCCATGATGTTGCCGGCCTTCAAGGGGGTGGACGCGGTCGCTGCCGTAGCCAACCTGTGCAACCCACGCGGCTTTGTGCTGATTGACGAATACCAGCGCAGCAAGGCCTACAAGAACATCTTCTCTGCGGGTGTCTGCGTGGCCATACCCCCGGTCGAAGTCACGCCCGTGGCAACCGGCACGCCCAAGACCGGCTACATGATCGAGAGCATGGTGGGCGCCATCGCCCACAATATCGCGGATGAGTTGGCCGGCAAACCAGCGCATGCCAAGGGCACGTGGAATGCCATTTGCCTGGCGGACATGGGTGACACTGGAGCGGCCTTTGTGGCCCTGCCGCAAATCCCGCCGCGCAATGTGAACTGGTTCAAGAAGGGCAAGTGGGTGCACCTGGCCAAGATCGCGTTCGAGAAATACTTCATGCGCAAGATCAGAAAGGGCACCTCCGAGCCGGTCTATGAAAAGTATGTGCTCAAGGCCTTGGGCATTGTGCGTTTGGCAGAGAAGATACCCCACCCACACCACCACGCCTGATTGTCCGGACGCAGCGGCATCACTCGCCTGCGCGGCGCGTGATGCCGTATGCCGGGATCAATTGCCTTTGCTGGCCATGCCGAGCATGAAGGCGATGCCACTGATGCTTTTGATTCCGTAGTCGGTGGTAAAGAGGTCGGTCAGTAGCTTCATGTTGGACTCCAACCGGCCCACCGAAATCTGGAAACCATGAACAAGCAACAGCAGCAAGAATTTCTTCAAGCCACCGCATGGCTGCGGCCTTGCACGCGCTGGGCTGCGGCCTTCTCGTACAGGACATCGGGATACCTTCCCGCCGCGATCAGGAATGTTCCGCTGCAGTTGGTCAAAAGGATTCTGGCGACCTACCAAAAACGCCAGGGATCGGGCTGTAAGTCCGGTTGAAGACCGATTCGCCTTTGATGATGTGAGCACCGGAGTCCATGCCGGCGCGCACTGGAACTGTGGCAATTGCGAATCGCAATTTAGTTGTGGGCCGGCCAGAAAGGCAGCACCACGGAAGGCGCTATGGTTGCTGTGGCTGCAGCGAGCTTGATCTTCATCCGGATCACCTCATTGCTGTCGTTTGCATAGAGCGGTGCAATCACCTGACTGAAGGGACCCTTGGGCAAAGTGGAAAAATGCAGCGCGTTGAAGACACCAACACTGCCGAGCGTCAACAGGATGGTGCACGTGATAAGAAGAGGCTTCATGTTGCGGGTCTTGCTTCCTTGTGTGGGGAGGGGCGAAAAGAGGCCATGCGATAGGCCTCGAATGTCACGCTGACTTCCAGTCCACCCAGGCCGGCGGAGCTTCCCAATGCAATCTTTGCTGCATGCAAGTCGGCAATGGCCTGGACGATGGACAGGCCCAGTCCACTGCCGGATGCCGGATTGCCCGGTATGCGGTAGAACCGGTCCATGACCCGTTGCCGGTCGCTCTCCGGTATGCCCGGGCCATTGTCGGCAATGACCAGGCGCACGGACCGCGCACCAGACTCCACCCGGAAGTCAATTTTGCTGCGTTCGGGCGAATACTTGACTGCGTTGTCCAGCAGGTTGCGCAGCATGATGCGCAGAGCCTCTTCCTGGCCCATGACATAGCATTCGTCGGATTCCATCAGTCCCATATCCATGAATTTCTGCTGGGCCAGGGGATACACATCGTTGAATGCCAGCAGGCAGAGGCGGTTGATCTCGACGGGCTGGGCGCTTTTGTGCAGCTCGGAGTTGGCCTGCTGCCGGGCCAACACCATCAGTTGCTCGATGAGGCGGGTAGCCCGGTCAATTCCGGCGCCCAGGCGCTGTACGGCGATGTCCCTGTCCTTGTTGCTGCTGGAGCGTCGCAGCTGTTCAACCTGCAGCTTCAGCGCGGAAAGCGGTGAGCGCAATTCGTGGGCGGCGTCGGCCACAAAGTTCTTTTGGGCATTGAAGGCCTGGCGCATGCGCCGCAGCAGGAGATTGAGTTCCTCCACCAGCGGACGCACCTCATTGGGCAAGCCCGTGGTGTCCAGCTCGTCCAGCGATTCTGCTTTTCGCGTGGCTATCTGCCTCTGTACGCGGTTCACCGGGGCCAGGGACGAGGTCACCACCCACCACACCACAAAGAGCAGCAGTATGACCATGACGATGATGGGCATGGTGGTCCTGAAGGCCAGATTCCTTGCCAGGCTGCGGCGGGCAGCGCGGTCCTGTGCGATCTGTATCAAATGGTTGCCGTGGTGCAGGGAATAGAGCTTGTAGGTCGTTCCGTGCACGTCAAACAGGGTGAATCCTGTGCCTTCCCGTGCCGGTAACAGGGCGCTCGCAGAGGACTGAAAGAGCACATGGCCATCTGAAGTGGACACCTGCACGATGAACTCAAGGCCTTCGTCCTCGTCCTGGCGAAAGCCATTGCTGTAGCCATCGGTATTCAAGCCGGAGCGCAGCGACAGGGCCATCTGCTGCATCTGGTGATCGAAGATCTCATTGGTCTCGTCCAGCGATGTCCGGTACGCTATGAAGGACTGGATGCATGCGGTAATGAGAACGGCTGAAAAAAGCAGCAGCAAAAGCCTGGCCCGCAGCGAGTTCGTGACCTTGCGGCTCATGCGCGCTCTTTGGAAATCATGTAGCCTACGCCGCGCACGTTTTGAATCAACTCGGCGCCCATCTTTTTGCGCAAGCTGTGGATATGGACCTCTATGGCATTGCTGCTGACGCCGTCCTTCCAGCTGTACAGCCGCTCTTCGAGCTGCTTGCGTGACAGCACCATGCCGGGGCGAACCAGAAGCAGCTCCAGGATGGCCCACTCCCGGGCGGACAGCACAATGGGCATGCCATCGACCGTTACCTCGCGTGTTGCAGGATCAATGCTGACACCGGCGTAGGCATAGACAGGCTCGGCACGTCCGGCCGCCCTGCGAATGAGGGAGCGGATTCTGGCCAACATTTCACCCAGGTCGTAAGGCTTGACGATGTAGTCATCGGCGCCGCTATCCAGGCCCTCGATGCGCTGGGCAAAGGCATCACGCGCGGTAGCAACCAATACCGGTGTTCGGTCCTTGCGATCCCGCAGTGTTTTGAGCACCGTCAACCCGTCGCACAAGGGCAGGCCCAGGTCCAGCAGGATGAGGTCGTAATGCTGGTCTTCCAAGACGGACAGTGCGATGGCGCCATCCTTCACCCAGTCGACGGCATAGCCCTCGTTGCGCAGGAGATCAAGCACAGACTCACCGATCATCGTATCGTCTTCAACCAGCAATAAGCGCATGACGGGTCTTCTGCAATGCTTGGGTTTACTGGGAGTCCATGAGTTGAATCACCTCGGCCGTGATGTCCGCCCCGGGGGCGGCGTACACGGTGTCCTGAAACACCATATCAATGTGCGATTTTTCTGCGTACACCTTCACGGCTTGGGTGGCGATACGGAATACCTGCTGTATATCGTCACGTTTTCTGGCTTCGCGATCTTCCACAAATTGCTGCTGCCGGCGCTTGAGATCCCGGGCCAGATCGTCGACTTCTTTCTGTCTGGCGAGCAATTGTGACGGTGCAAGGCTGGGCGCGATTTTCTCCAGTTCGGCAGACTTTTCTTTGAGCTTGGAGGACAGCTCCTGTAGCCCGGTCTCTCTGGGCAAGAAGTCTGCCTGGAACTTTGCCAGTGCTTCTTTTGCCGCTTTGGAGTCACTTAGAATTTTTTGTGCGTTGATGGTTGCTATTGGTGTATTGGTTGTAGCGGCCCATGCATGGGACGCCGCACCCAGCAGGCAAAGAATGGAAATCAGCAGATAGGCGATGTGCTTCATAGGATTCACCAAGTGGGAGTTGAAATGGAAAGAACGCTTTGGTCGGGGCCACTTTCATGCCAAGCGCTTTGCTTGCAACGCGGTGGTTTTCAGCTTGCGCAGGTACTCACGGATCTGCACGGCGTCCCGCAAACGAATGGCATTTGCCCCTGCGTTCAGCAATACCAAGGTGGCGTGCGCACCGGCCTGTTGAATGCGCATGATCAGGCATGTCCGTCCTCGTTGGTAAAGCCGGTCTTGGACAGCAGTACATTCCAGCCCCTGGCGCCCACCACGCGGTTGGTATTGTTAACCACATACACATGGCCGTTCATGCGTATGGCCTCGGATTTGTTCGTTGTGGTGTTCGCGATGTGTGTCAGCACCCTTGGATAACAACACCTGCCCTGTGTCGTCGCTCACCACAATGGCGTGCTGGGACTGCAGGTTGGCGGCCTGGCACATTCCAAGCTTGAACAGCAAGGAAACGCCCAGGGCTTTGATTGGCTTTGAATGCATCGTAAGGGCAGTGACTGAATGGAGGTGGCATCTGCAAAAGCAAAGCCAGCAGCGTGACGCTGAAAAATGCGATTTCGGCCGCCATGATGCGACGACGAGACTTAAGCGAGCCTTAAACCATGAAGGAGGGGGTGTTGGGTCAAAGAATGGGCGCAAATAGTGGGCAAAATTGTTGCAGCGCAGACCCGACTGCGATGCATGGATTGAGACGGGTCAGCCACACCAACAATTGGAGTCAGTATGAAGTACGTCAGTCGCCTTGCACTTATGGGTTCGATGGCAAGTGCCATTCTTTTGGGTGCTTGCAGCAGCACACCGGTCGCGCCACCTGCAGTGGCATCAGCACCTGCACCCAAGGCGCAGCCCGCCACGGCTCCCAGCGTTTCCCCTCAGGTCGCAACACCCGCGCCGGTAAGCAAGGCGGAGCTTGCAGCGTATCTGGACCCTGCCAACCCCTTGAGCAAAGACAAAAGTGTTTTCTTCGACTTTGACCAGTATGTGGTGAAGCCTGAAGGCCAGCGCATTCTTGAACTGCATGGCAAGTATTTGGCTTCGCACGCAGCCGTGAAGATCAAGGTGGAAGGCAACGCCGATGAACAGGGTGGTGCCGAATACAACCTGGCACTGGGGCAAAAGCGGGCCGACGCGGTCGTCAAGGTCCTGAAGGTGTTCGGTGTGAGCGACACACAAATGGAAGCCGTGAGCTTTGGCAAGGAAAAGCCCAAGGCTGTGGGTCATGATGAGCAGTCGCGTGCACAGAACCGGCGTGTTGATCTGGACTATCCCAACAAGTAGCCAGTCCCTTCGGGAGCAGGCCCGTCGTGCTCCGTTTTTAAACGGCGATTGGCCTGTGCATGCCTTTTCACAAGCACCTTGATGCCATTGCTTTTGCAGTAGGCCCCGAAAACGAGCGCTACTTTTTGAGACTCGCCAGCCACGTCAGTACATCGGCCTTTTCTTCCGGGGTGCACTCCCTGCCAAGGACGTCACCACAGTTCCGACGGAACCATTTTTCGGTTTTTGCGGCATCGGTAAACCGCTCCGGATTGGCCGCCGGAGCCATGGGCTGAATGACCTTGCCGGTCTTGACATGTTTGCCCAACACAGTGGGGTCTGCAGTGTGGCAACTCGAGCACGACCATTCACGTCCATGTTTGCTCGTGAAAAAGTCCTGCCCATTGACCGCGTTGGGTCGCATGCCCGAGAGGCGCATGAATGTTTCAATCTGCCGTTCCGGCGTAGTGCCCTCGGCGTGTGCGTGTGTGCCAAGCGAAATCAAAACGCCTAGAAAAAGAATGCCCGTCCAAGTTTTCATTGCCCCTCCGGAAAATGAATCCAGTCTACGGCGCGCAGAGTTAAGTCAAACTTAATCAGGGGCTTGCGGCTGGCTGTGCGCTATGCCGGTGGAATGACGATCTGCAACGTAAAGATCCAGGGGGCGCATTTCAACTGGCATGAACCACATCCACAATGGCTTTGTATGCGTCGCCTTTACCAACCTGTAGCTTCCTGCTTGAGTGCCTGGCGTGACCATTTGTACTGGTGGGGCTGGCTATCGATGATGCTCTGGGCGGTTCTTGCCGGATTTGTTGGGGCCGGCGCTACCGAGCTCTTTCGTCTATCGCTGTATTGGGGCGACGCATGGCTGCTCGGGCAAGGCGGAAGTCTGGTGGCGCTGTCGCGCAGTTTGAGTCCCGGGTTGCGGGTGATGGTGCCGGCTCTGGGGGGCCTGTTGGCGGGATGGCTGCTGCAGTTCCTGGGCACTTTGAGGTCCGGCACCGCCAAGGCAGACTACATGGACGCAAGCACCATGGGGGATGGTCGCATACCCGTTCCACAGACATTGGTGCGCAGCCTCTCCTCCATGGTCAGCATTGTCAGTGGTGGCTCCATCGGGCGCGAGGGCTCCATGGTCCAATTGGCGGCTATGTGCGCCTCGGTTTTAGGGCAGTGGCCGCGCATGCCTACGGAGCGCCTGCGTCTGCTAGTGGCGTGTGGGGCTGCGGCCGGCATCACAGCCGCCTACAACGCGCCCTTTGCCAGTGCTTTTTTTGTCGCGGAAATTGTGCTGGGATCGATTGCGCTGGATAGCCTGGGTCCCATCATCGTGGCCGCGGTGGTGGCCAATATCACCATGCGCCTGGTCCCGGGCTATCAAGCTCCCTATGCCATTCCCAGTTTCCCGGCGATACAGGGGCTGGAGGTGCTTTTGTTCGCCGGGCTGGGCATTCTCGCGGGACTTGCATCGGCCATCTTTTTGCGCGGGCTGGAGAGAAGCCGGACACTGTTCGCCTCACTGGGCTTGGCACTGCCATGGCGGCTTGGCTTGGGTGGCTTGATTGTTGGATGCATCTCTTTTTTCTGGCCCGAGGTCTGGGGCAACGGCTACAGCGTGGTGAACGAAACGCTGCATGCACATCCGGCCGGGTCTATTTTGCTGTTGCTCCTGCTCAGCAAGATGCTGGCGACCTTCGCTACGGTAGGGTCCGGCGCTGTCGGCGGCGTCTTTACCCCAGCCCTGTACTTTGGCTGCATGCTGGGCGAAATCTACGGCCTGGGTGTGCAAGCGCTCTGGCCTGATCTGACCGCTGCCCCGTTCGCCTATGGGGTTGTTGGCATGGGCGCCTTCCTGGCGGGCTCCACCCAGGCACCACTGATGGCCATTCTGATGCTGTTTGAAATGACGCTGAGCTACCAGGTGATGCTGCCGCTGATGGTGGGCTGTGTGATGGCCTATTTTGTGGCCCGCGCCACAAACGCAGGCTCCATGTACGACATTACCTTGCGCCGTCTGGCGCAAAGCGCGGAACGCCAGCGATTGCGCAAGCAACTGGTGCAGGATCTTGTTGAACCCGCGCTCACCGTGGTCCCGTTGGATGCCGATGTGTCCAGCATGGCCCCTTTGTTTGCGGCGCATCCAGTGAAGTACCTGTATGTGGTGGATGGCGATGGCCTGTACCAGGGCGTGGTGCCTCTCAGGTCCCTTACGGTGGCCACTGCTGAGCAACGCAAAAGCCTCAAGGCGGCCGACCTTCTCAGCCAGGAAATTCAGCCACTGAGCAGCGACTTGGGGCTGGAGGCAGTCTTCCAGCGCTTTCTGTCGCACCAGGGCGAGCGCTTGCCGGTGGTCCACTCCGTGGCATGTCCGCGTCTGTTGGGCGTGGTGAAAAAGAGCGCCTTGTTGCAGACCTACAGCCAACTGAGTATTTGATATTTGGCGGCACTGGGGCCACGCACCGTACTTGTCCGAGATTGCTCTTGGTACATGCCCAGCCGGAGCCTTGCGTCGCCAAGATCCTGGGTTATCACATCTTGAGCGCAGCACAAGTGGATGCCTCCGGTAATCCCCCCCGCAGTACCGCGGCATGGCGAAAGCCATTTATTCGTTTCTGCGAGAAAACCGTTTGCGTGGACCGATGTTCACCACTGAAATCGCCAAGCGCCAAGCCGTTATGCTCCGACACCTACTACCCCATGGAGCGTGCAATGACAACCACTTCCCACTTGAGCGGTCTTCAACTGCGCTCAGAGGTCAAAGCCTCTGGCGAGCTGGAACTCTCCTTCATCCGGGTTGATACACCCCATCCCGGTCCCAACGAAGTGGTGGTGCGCGTGGAGGCCACGCCCATCAATCCCTCGGACATCGGGCTGCTCTTTGGTGCAGCGGACCTGAGCAGTGCCATAGCATCGGGAACAAAAAGCCGTCCGATGGTCACCATGCGCATTCCAGAACGCGCAATGAACAGCATGGCCGCCCGCGTCGGGCAATCGTTGCCGGTGGGCAATGAGGGAGCGGGGGTTGTCGTGGCTGCAGGGAACTCCCCGCTTGCCCAGGAGCTGATGGGCAAGACGGTGGCAATTTTGGGCGGTGCCATGTATGCGCAGTACCGCACCGTCCAGCTTGAGCAGTGCCTTGTGTTGCCCGAAGGCGCCACTGCAGCCGATGGTGCATCTTGCTTTGTGAATCCCTTGACTGCGTTGGGCATGGTCGAGACCATGCGCCGGGAAGGGCACAAGGCGCTGGTGCACACCGCTGCGGCTTCGAATCTTGGGCAGATGCTCAACAGGATCTGTATCGAAGACCAGATTGGCCTGGTCAATATCGTGCGCAAGCCCGAACAGGCAGCCCTGCTGAAGGGGCTGGGCGCACGGCATGCGTGCGATGCCTCGGCGCCCAGCTTCATGGCAGATCTGACCCAGGCGTTGGTGGAAACCGGGGCAACCATCGCTTTTGATGCAACGGGCGGCGGCAAGCTTGCCGGCCAAATTTTGACCTGTATGGAAGCTGCGCTCAATCGCACCGCCACCGAGTACAGCCGATACGGATCCACCACGCTCAAGCAGGTTTATGTGTATGGCGGGCTGGATATCGGGCCGACAGAGTTCGTGCGCAACTTTGGGTTTGCATGGAGCATGGGTGGTTGGTTGCTCTTTCCTTTTTTGCAACGCGTGGGCGAGGCTGGGGTGAATGAAATGAAGCAGCGTGTCGCGTCAGAATTAAAGACCACCTTTGCCAGCACGTATTCCAAAGAGATTTCTCTGGTCGAGGCTTTGGATTTGGGCGCCATTGCTATCTATGGGCAGCGCGCCACTGGAACGAAATACCTGATCAACCCCCACAAGATATAAGGCACCCGCGATGGATAAGAAATCACCAATGACGCCAAAGTGGCTAGAACAGCCCGAGGAGCACGACTACCCGGCGGCCATGTCGTATCTGGAATTGCTTTGGGAGCCACAGAAGGTGCGGGCTGTGGTGGCGGCGCTCAAAAGTGAACCCATGGGAAGCTTCAAGGCCAAGGACATTTTTCGGGCTTCTGGGCTGTCCTTGCTCGGCGTGAGCAATTCCCATGTCGAGAAAAATCGGGACAAGGTGGCGGCCGATAAAGCACTTTCTCCGCTGTTACTGGTCCGGGACGGGGCGAACGCCAGGGTCATCGTAGCGGACGGGTACCACCGCCTTTGCGCTGTGTACGGCATTGATGAAGACGCATTGATACCGTGCAAGATCGTGTAAAACGGCGCGATACTGGGTTGGACAAGAATGTCCTTCAGCGGGTCGGCTTTTTGTCCACCGGATGAACACTTGAACTCCCTGCACCCGAAAAAACTTTTGCTCACCAAGTGGACGGCCGTCAAGCCCATTGCCAGGAACAAGCACTTTCTGGTCTCGGCTGTGATCGAGCCCGAATTGCCCGGTGCCGCGATTGAATGGGTTGAATTGGAAGCCGTGTATTCCAAGTCCCAGATCCGCCTGGCATGGAGGGACCTGCGTGATGTAAGCCAGTGGAAGCAAGGGTGGGTTTGAGGTAGATTGCAGGGTTTGGGCGCCGCAGAGGCGAGCGCCATGGTTCGCCAGGTGCTGCTGATCGGACTGGGTGAAGGACCCGACCGCCTGCCCTGCACGATCGCATCATCCTTTCGATCGCCCGCCACGCAAGTGCCTATGCAGTTCGCCATGGCTACATGGCGGCTACATGGCGCAAACCCAAGAAAAAAGGCCAACCCGTGAGGATTGGCCTTGATCATTTGAAACCCGCATGGATGCTGGGTTTCCGTGTGTGGTGCCCGGGGCCGGAATCGAACCGGCACGCCTTGCGGCGGGGGATTTTGAGCCCGTTGCGCTTGCGAAAAACCCTTTAAAAACAATATACTTGCAAAATAAAGTATGCACTTTGCATAGACTTTGCAAAATAAAGTGGGGCATTTTGCTATGAGCAAGCTTGTGAATAGGGTTGAACTCAAAAGTGGACTGTACCTCTATCTTCAAGCTAACAGTAAGGTTTGGTTGGCACGCATTAAGGTTGGCCGTAGCTGGGTGTCCCGAACCACGAAGCAAACGGAACTGGAAGCCGCCCGGCAGACCGCGTATGAATTGAACGCCGAAGTGCAAGTGATGCATAGGCACGGCGTACCTGTGCAGTCCAGAACATTCAAGCAAGTTGCATTGCTTGCCATACAACGAATGGACGAAACCCCAGAAGGCGCAAAGGGGAGGTCGTCCTTTATCGATTACAAGCAAATTCTGTCGAGGTATCACATCCCCTTTTTTGACAGGCACAGCGTGGCAAGCATTGATCGCAAGATGCTGCTCGAGTTCGATGCTTGGAGGACAAAATTAGCGAAACGGCTGCTCTCGCAATCGACGCTTAAAAGTCATAACGCTGCAATGCAGCGAGTATTCGATGAAGCAGTAATTCGGAATTGGCTGAGTGCTGCACAGGTTCCGGTGTTGTCTGCGGCCGAGGGTGTAACTGGACAACGAAGAGACTACTTCACTCCAGAAGAGGTAAACAAGATTACAAAGGCCTTTCCAGCTTGGGTCTTAGAGGGGCGAAAACAGGTCACACGAGACATCCGGCAGCTATTGTTCTTTTACTATCAGGTCGCTATTTTCACTGGCCTGCGACCCGGCACAGAGATGGATAACTTGAAATGGAGCGATATCCAGATCGTCAGCAAGGAAGCAGACCGCCACATCATCATCAATGTCCGTAAAGGCAAGACCACGCTGCACACAGGCACCCGTAAGGTGGTTGCTTACGGGCAAATATTGGAAGTCATTCTGGATATGTCCGAAAGGTCTCGCGACGGTGAGGATTCAGATGACGGCGTCCCCGACGATTGGGACCCGTTGGTATTCCGACTGCCCAATGGCGAAACTACAGACCAGTTAGGCCGCAACTTCACGATGCTCCTGAAAGAACTCAAGCTGGAAAACGGACCTGGCGGTAAACGCACACTGTATTCCTTGCGTCACACATACATCACCATGAAGCTGCTGGAGGGTAACAAGCCGGAAGTGATTGCCAAGCAGTGCGGCACCAGCACGGCCATGATCGAGACTTTCTACAACCACTTGACTTCGCTTATGTACACCAAGGAGTTAATCGGAAACGAAGGCAGTGAAATGAATAAACTTGTGACGCAGTATTCAGATATCGTCTGAAACACCGAGCACAAACCCGAATCAACAACGAGGTAATTCCACTTGCCTGAACTAGATGGCACATTTACTAGCCAGCGGCTGCAAAGGCGTATTTCAGAGCTAGAGGCAGGTGAAGAGATCGCAAAGCGTGATATCTGTGCCGTTCTGGACGAAACGCAGCAGCAGGAGTTGGAGTCCAAGCTCGCGGCAATGCAGGCCTTAAAAAAGCAGAGCCGAGCAAGGACTGATGCAGAAAAAAAAGCGGTGGGCTGGAAGTCCATTCGGGAAGTAAGGATCGAAGTGCTCAAGCGGGCATTGGCACAAGCAGAATCAAATGGATTGGATTCTTGGAAAGTTAAGCAACAAGCCGCTGAAGTCCGTCGAGCTCAAATTTATATGCAAGCTTTTGACGAGGCAAGGAAAGCTGAAAAGTCTACGCGGGCGGCGCACACATGGGCCAACAACGCACTAACGCGAGCCGGTCTTAACAGAATGGACGGGCGCATTGTCGGCGATGCAACGGCAAGAGACAAAGCAGTTCGGGGATTGGAGGAAAAAATTCAGCAGCGAGCAAGGTCGGAAATGACGCCAGACGAACTTGAACAGATTGAATTGCTAGAGTTGCACATGAAAGAAGTTGCTGCCAGACGGAAGACTCGAAAGGACCAAACCGATTGAACGGTCTGCCAGCCTTATGGTTGGTGACTTTGGGCATGCAGCAGGGACTTGGCGCAAGTCATTACTGGCAGGGGTTAACTGGACTGACAGCTTGGCGAGAGACCATGTTTAGCAAAAAGCACGGTTTTTGCATTTCTCCCCCCCTTTTTTTTGGCAAAAACCGTGCTTTTGCAAAAACTACGCCTGTGTCAGAGCAAGATTGGGGGAAATTGTTTCAAACATTGGTCATGTCTCAGTGACCAATCGACCATTCAGACCAACTCTACTGCGGCTCGCAGTTGATTGGCATTGACATCAATGTAGGCCTGGGTCGTGCCAATGTGCCGATGCCCTGCAAGGGTCATTAGCACCTTGACACCGACACCTTTGCTGGCGAGATTCGTAATGAATGAACGGCGGCCACTGTGACTGCTGGCGCCTTCAATGCCCACGGCACGGTACAGATGGTGGAAATGCTGAGTCAGCGTATTGGCATTGAACCCTTCACGCATCCGCTTCTGTGTGTAAAACAGCTTGTACTCCGGATTTGCTGGCGCGTGAACACTCAGGTACTTGACTAGCTCTTTGCGGAGCTTGTCCCCTACAACAACGACACGGCCCCGGTTACCCTTGGTTTGGGCAGCATCAAGCCGGATTTCATTGCGCACATTCCCGTCCTTGTCCAACACATCGTCAACGCGCAACGCAGCCACTTCGGTAATCCCCCCAATTTCCACTGACCTGAGAAGTAGAACGGTTATGCAGCCATGGCCAGATGCTGCTTTGGGGTGAAACCGCCCAGGGCCATATTCGGGCGGTCGTGATTGTAGGACCACATCCATTGCGTGGCGAAGTCCTGAACTT
>CANCCF010000051.1 GCA_947374485.1 Comamonadaceae bacterium
TCCGTACCCTGGGCTATCTGGAGCGCGACAGCCAGCAGTCCTTTGGCGTAATCGACATCTCCTTCCCCATCCTCGGCCCCGACCACACAGCCCTGGCGGCGCTGACCTGCCCCTACATCCGGCGCATCGACACGCACAAGGGGCCGGACCTGCGGGAGGTGCGGGAGTTGCTGGAGCAGGCAGCGCAGACGCTGTCGTTGACGCAGGGGTTGGCGCGCTAGAAGGGCATTGAGGGAGCTTGCCATCTGCGTTCAGCCCTCTACAATGTAGAGACGTTAACGTATATCCAATCATGACCATGAACCTGCAAATTGCCAAATGGGGAAACAGCTTGGCCGTGCGCATCCCGGCCGACTATGTGCGAAAAAACGGCATCAAGGAGGGTGACCAGCTCGAAGCGCATATGGGTGTGGACGGCGCTTTGAATCTGCGCCCTGCCACCTGGAGCCGCAAATCGTTCGCGCGGGAGCTGACCGACCAGCACCAGCAGACTGCCATGGGCACGTCGGTGATGGAGCAGCTGCGTGACGAGGCCAGGTACTGATGTGGTATGTCGACACCAGTGTGCTGGTTGCCTTGTGCACCCATGAAACGAGGACGGCCGATACGGTGCGCTGGTATGCGTCCTGCACAAAGGAATTGGTGTCAGCTGCCTGGTGCGTTACCGAATTTGCCAGCGCCATGGGGCTCAAGCAGCGCACCGGGCAACTGAATGCCGCGCAAGCCCAGGTAGCCTGGATGCAGTTTGAACGCATGTGCGCCAACGATTTGCGACTGCTGCCAGTTGAAACCGTGACCTTTCACAAGGCTGCCGTGCTGACGATGCAAGCATCAAACGGTTTGCGTGCAGGTGACGCATTGCATCTGGCGTCGGCCTTGGCAGCAAAGGCCTTGGCGATGGTGACGCTGGATGGTGTACTCGCCAAAAATGCGAGGCTTCACAAGATCCGCACCGTCACGCTGTAACGGCGCAGGGGCCCTTAGCCCTTCACCTTCGCCATCACTCCCCGGATCGCCGCCGCAAACTCGCGCGGCTGGAACTTGGCCACATAGGCGTCTGCCCCCACGCTTTTGACCAGGTTCTCGTTGGTGGCACCCGTGAGCGAGCTGTGGATGACCACCGGAATGCCGTCAAATTGCCGCTGGGCCTTGATGTTGCGGGTGAGCGTGAAGCCATCCATCTCGGGCATTTCCACGTCGGTGAGCACCAGGCAAATTTTGTCTTTGACGTGCTTGCCCTGGGCCTTGGCCTCGGCTGCGAACTCGCCCAGTTTGTCCCAGGCTTCCTTGCCGGACTTGGTCATGATGTAGGGCACACCCATGGCCTTGAGGCCGAGCTCGATGACCGAGCGCGCCACGGCCGAGTCATCAGCCACCAGCAGGCAGGTGCCTTCGGGCAACACCACTTCGGGGCCAACCGCCTCGCGGTTGATTTCCTGCGCGGTGCTGGGCATCACGTTCTTGAGAATTTGCTCCACGTCCAGCACCTGCGCCAGGCGGGTGTCGGCTTTCGCACCATCGAGGCGGGCAATGCCGGTAATGAGCGCACCACCCTGGCTGGCGTCTGCGGGCAGCACCTGGTTCCATTCCAGGCGCACGATCTCGTTGACTTCTTCCACCGCAAAGGCCTGCACGGTGCGGGCGTATTCGGTGACCATCAGGATGGTGCGGCCCTTCTTGGGGTTGCAGCCCACCACGGCGGGCAGGTCAATCACCGGAATGATCTGTCCGCGGATGTTGGCCACACCCAGCATGTGCTCGTGGGCCTGGGCCAGCTCGGTGATGTGCGGCAGCACCAGCACCTCGCGCACCTTGAACACATTGATGCCAAACAGCTCGCGCTGGCCGGTGTTGCGCGACTCGCCCAGGCGGAACAGCAGCAGCTCGAACTGGTTACTGCCGGCGAGCTTGCTGCGCTCTTCAATTTCCTGTTCGGCTGTTTTCATGGCTGGCGTGTCCCTCGGTGGCTGTCTTGGTGTTGTTCCACAGCATAACGGAGCCCAGGGGACTTCTAGCGCATGTGCTTGAACATCTTTGCGTTGAAGCGTTCCGGGATGCCCACGCGCCGCGGCCCGGGGTGCAGCACAAAGGCTTCACCGGCCTGCAGGTGACCGGGTTCATCCACCGACAGGTAAAAGCCGCAAAAGCCGCTTTGCGCCATGTCCTTCACCGCCGTTTTGTAGCCCATGGCTGCATTGAACTTGAAGCAGGGTTCACGCGGCTGGTCCACGCGCAGGCTGCAGTGGGCAAACTCCAGCACATCACCCACCCAGACGTCGCGCTCCAGCAGCCCGCTGAGCGTGAGGTTTTCGCCCATGGCGCCATAGGCAATTTCATCGTCAATGCCGTTCAGGCCCGCCTGCGCGCGCTGTTCGCGCCAGAAGGCGTAATGCTCGGCGGGGTAGGCGTAAATGGCCTTGTCCAGCCCACCGTGCACGCTGAGGTCCGCTTGTTCATCTCCCTCCAGGCCCAGCGGCTTGACGGCCACAGCGCCCTGCACGGCCGTCTTGCGGATGGCAGTGAGCACGGCGCGCCCACCGATCAGCGCCTTGCGCGCCTGGCCGAGCTGCACGCCCAGAATTTGCAGCGGCTTTTCAGATGGCATGGTGGTGTGCATGGAGTTGCTCACAGCTGCAACTGGGAAACGACGCCGGGGCGGTTGGAAAAGCGCACCTGGGCGTCCTGTTTTTCAATCTGCAGGGTGGCGCGGCGCTGGCCGTAGACGTTTTCCTTCAGCCACTCGCATTCGGCGTTCAGCGCGGCCTCGCTGGTAAGGCGGGTGTGCCAGACGCGCTGCTCGGCGTGCCAGCGGTAACCGCGGTTTTTGAGCTTGTCCTTGGCCTCGAAGGGTGCGTTGGTCGCCTGCAGGGTGTAGCTGGGCAGGCTGGCGGCGTGAATCAATTGGGCCAGGCCGGTGTGGCTGAAGTGGCTGGCGTTGGGCAGCTTTTGCGCCAGCACCGCCAGAAGCGCGTGGCAGTCCATCTCGGCACGGTGGGCGTCGTAAAACCAGCCGCTGGCCTGGGCCAGGCTCTCCAACTTGGCCGAGCCACGCCCTTGCGCTTTCCAGTCGATGTCGGCAAAGGAGCAGGCCCAGGTGAGCTGGGCAAACTGCTTGAAGCGGCCTTCCACAAACGGGCGGTCAAAGCCGGCGTTGTGCGCAATCACCAGATCCACACCTTCGAGCAACTCGGCCACGCGTGCGGCGTCCAGGCTCTGGCCCTTGACGTCGGCATCCTGGATGCCGGTCAGCGCCACCACCTCGCGCGGAATGGGCTTGCCGGGGTCTTCCAGCCCGTCGTAGACCTGCACCGCGCCCACCGGCAGGCCGGTGGCGTTGTCGATATCCACGCGCAGCAGGGCGAGCTCGATGATGAGCTCTTTGCTCTGGTCCAGGCCGGTGGTCTCGGTGTCGAGCACGATGGCGCGGGTCACACCCGCCGCTGCACTGCCGGGCCACAGCAGCGTGGGCTTGAGGCGGCGCTGCAGGCGGTAGTCGGGATGGGCCTCCAGGGTTTGGGCCATGGCTTCCACATCGCCTGCGGCTGATGCGATGGGCGTTGCCAGTGCGGGCATTGCCCCTGCTGCTGGCACTGGTGTTGAAGCCGGGCCCGGCGCGGGCGCGGCTTTGGACCTGGCAGCGCGCGGCTTGCGCGGTGCAGGCTCTGCGGGCGGCAAATCAGGGAACAATTCGAGTGCGATGTGGGGCGTATTCAAGGAGACCTCTTGGGGTGGGCGCGAAGCCAATCAGTAGCCCGCATTATTGCCCCTATGATGGCCTTCCCTGCCGCCATGCCCCACAGGAACCCGATGCCTTCAGCCCCCGCAAGACCCGTCCGCCCGCTCAGGGGCGTGCGCATTCTGAGCCTGGCTCTGAACCTGCCCGGGCCTGCCGCCCTGTTGCGCTGCCGCGCCATGGGCGCCACCTGCGTGAAGCTCGAGCCGCCTGCCCGCGCCAGCGCACCTGCAGGCAGTACCGGCGACCCGATGTCGCACTACAGCCGCACGGCGTATGAGGCCATGCACCAAGGCATCAAGGTGCTGGTAGCCGACCTGAAAACCGACAAAGGACGCGCCTTGCTGCAGCGCGAACTCGAACGGGCCGACGTGCTGCTCACCTCCTTCAGGCCCTCGGCATTGAACAAGCTGGGCCTGGGCTGGAAGGAACTGCACCAGCGCTATCCGCAGCTCAGCATGGTGGCCATCTTTGGCGCTGTGGGGGCGCAGGCGGAAGAGCCCGGCCACGACCTCACCTACATGGCCGAAAACGGTCTGATAACGGGCCTGGAGTTGCCGCCCACGCTGTACGCCGATATGGGTGGTGCGCTGCTGGCCACCGAGGCGGTTTTACAGGCCCGTCTGCAGCAATTGCAAACCGGCAAGAGCGTGCGCCTGGCAGTAGCCCTGTCCGAGGCTGCCGCCTGGCTGGCCCGGCCGCGTCCCTGGGGCGTGGTGGACACCGGCACGGCGGTCGGTGGCGGCCATGCCGGTTACCGCGTCTACCCCTGCAAGAACGGCCGCGTGGCCTTGGCCGCACTGGAGCCGCATTTTGCAGCGGCACTGGCAGAGCTTGCGGGGCTGAAGGATGCATCTGTTGCAGCCATGTTCAAGCCTGAGACGCATGCGGCAGTGGCGGCCTTTCTGGCCGGCAAGACGCGCAGGCAGCTCGATGTGCTGGCAACATCCCGTGACATTCCACTGCACACTCTGTAAGAATTCCACCCGTGTGGTGACTAAACAGTATTCCTCAGCGTGTGGGGAAATCAACGAGGGAATTCTTATGTGGAAATCATTGCGTGCCGCACTGTGCGGAGTACTTGTCGCTGTGGGTGCCATCAGCCCGGCGCTGGCCCGGGATGCCCAGATCTACACGGGCACATTCAGCAGCACCGCCGTGGGTGGTTATGATGCCGTGGCCTACTTCACCGATCACAAGCCGGTGAAAGGCAATTCCAAAATCAGCACCGAATACAAAGGCGCCAAATGGTATTTTTCAAGCACAGAGAATCGTGACAAATTTGTTGCCTCTCCAAGCCAATACGAGCCCCAGTACGGCGGCTATTGCGCCTGGGCAGTCGCCCAGGGCCACACGGCCTCCGGCGACCCTACGCTGTGGAGAGTGGTCAACAACAAGCTGTACCTGAACTACGACGCAGACGTCCAAAAGAAATGGGAAGCCAACATTCCCGATTTCATCCAAAAGGCCAATGCCAACTGGCCCAAGGTTCTTGAATAAACAAAGGGGCTCCATGCAAACCGCAAAAATCCGTCCAGTCGCCCTGTGGGTGCTCACGCTGTTTATCGCCTTCGTGTTCATCCAGTCGCTGTTTTTCAAGTTCACCGATTCGCCCGAGACCCAATACATCTTTGGCACACTCAACGCCTGGGCGGGCGGGCTGGGCTTCCCCGGGCTTTTTGCCCACAAGGGAATCTTCAGCCAGTATGTGGTGGGCACTGCGGAGCTGGTAGCTTCCTGCAGCTTGCTGGTGGGCGTCATCACCCGCAAACCATTGGTACACGGCGCTGCCGCCCTGCTCTCCATGGGGGTCATCAGTGGCGCCATCTTCTTTCACCTGTTCACCCCGTTGGGTGTGCAAGTGCTCAACACCGACGGCACGCTCGACGGCGGTGAACTCTTCAGCCTGGCCTGCGGCGTCTGGCTTGCATCGGCCGCCATCGTCTGGCTGCGCAGGGCCGATCTGCTGGCCTTGGTCTCCGGCCTGAAGCAGCGTGCCTGAGGTGAGGCTGGCAAGAACCTTTGCTGCGGTGTCCGTCATGCTGGCGACGGTAGGCTGCGCACCGCCAGCTCCGCGCCTGGCGGCCTCGGGCCTGCAAAACCTGCGCGCCCACCTGGATACCGGCTCACCGGCAGGTGCCAGCATCAGCTACGTAAAAAGTCCTGGTGCCGGTAGCCACACGGTGATTTGGGTGCATGGCACGCCAGGCAGTGCCGAAGGCTGGTCCGACTATGTGCAAGACCCTTTGCCGGATTCGGTGTCCATCGCCCTGGACCGCCCGGGCTTCGGCCACAGCACGCCAGACGCCGCCGTCACCAGCCTGGCACAACAGGCGGCTGCCGTGGCGGCCCTGTTCCCGCCGGCGCCACAGCAAGTCGTGCTGGTGGGCCATTCCCTAGGGGGCGCGGTGGTGGCCTATGTCGCCGCGCGCCACCCCGAACGGGTACAGGCGCTGGTGCTGTTGGCCTCCTCGCTCGACCCGGCACAGGAAGCCATCCATCCGATGCAGTATGTAGGCCGGATGTGGCCGGTCTCCAGCCTTCTGCCGCGCGCACTGCACAATGCCAACGAGGAGCTGATGGACTTCAAGGGCGAGTTGCTCGCATTGCAGCCACTGCTGCCCCTGATCACCGCGCCCACCATCATCGTGCATGGCACCAAGGACGACCTGGTGCCCTTTGCCAACGTGGCCTACATGCAGGCCCGCCTGACGGGCGCGCATTGCGTCAAGACGGTGGTGCTGGAGGGCCAAAACCACTTCCTGCCCTGGAACTCGGAGACCACCGTGCGCGAGGCGGTCAGCTGGGCCTTGGCACAGAAAAGCGCCGCTGGCGCGCCCTGTTAGCACGCCATGGAAATTTGGCAATGGGCCCACCAGTGGCTGCAAACCGCCTTGACCGGCATGGCCAATCCGTGGGTCATCGGCATCGCATTGGTACTCACCAGCTTTTTGCTGGAGGATGTGTCCATTGCTGCGGCCGCAGCCCTTGCGACCCACGGCACGGTCACCTGGGAATGGGCCTTTGCCTGGGTGTTCGCCGGCATTGCGATGGGCGATGTGGGCCTGTATGCGCTGGGACTGGGCGCGCGGCGCCTGCCCTGGTTGCACCGCAATTACATCGAGCGCCAACGCCACAGTGGCATCAAGCAGCGGCTGGAGCGCCACCTGCCCACGGCCGTGTTGCTGGCACGCGTGATTCCGGGGCTGCGCCTGGTGACCTATACCCTGTGCGGATTCACCCGGGTACCCGCTGCCGCCTTCTGCCTGTGGGTGGCCGTGGCCGTCGCGCTATGGACCGCTGGGCTCTTTTGGCTGGGCGCGGTCGCCGGTGAGGCATTGGCCCGCGCCCTGCACATACCGCAAGCGGTGGCTGTGGCTTTGCCCATTGTTGCAGTCGCGGTTATTGTTCCCTTGTTGAAGTACCTTCAAAAACGCACCAAGCGGGCGCCCGCATGACACCACGACACCATACGCCCCACGAAGGCATGCCCCCACTGGACGAATCCGGGCCACCGTTGAGCTTTTTCGAGTTCTGGCCCATGTGGGCCTTTTATCCACCGGTTTTTCTGTACGTGCTGTGGCTGATGGTGCGCTACCGGGGGGTGATGTTGCCCACTGTGGCCAATCCTTCTTTTCCCGGTGGCGGGTTCTTCGGCGAGTCCAAGGCTGAAATACTTTCCCTTGCGGTGCGCCATGCGTCGCAATGGGTGGCACCCTTTGTGCTGGTAGAGCGGCCCGCGCTGGACGCACCTGGCAGCGTGAGCCTGGAAGCACTGAGCGCATCGGTCATGGCCCAATTGCAAGGCGCCGGGCTGGCACTGCCGCTGGTGGCCAAGCCTGATCTGGGTTGCCGCGGTGCAGGCGTCAAATTGATGCGCAGCGAAGCTGACATAAAGGCCTATCTGCAGGCCTTTCCGGCGGGCGCGCGGCTGCTGCTGCAGCAGTTGGTCGATTTTGAAGGAGAGGCCGGCATTTTCTATTGCCGCCACCCGGACGAAGCCAAGGGACGCATCATCTCCATCACGCTGAAGTACTTTCCGCATGTCACGGGCGACGGCCAGCGCAATCTGCGGGAGCTGATCCTGGCCAACCCAAGGGCCGGCCGGCTCTCGCACCTGTACCTCAAACGCCACGCCAACCGGCTCGACACCGTGCCTGCTGCAGGCGAGCCGGTGCGCCTGGCCTTCGCCGGAAGCCACAGCCGGGGAGCCATCTTCCGCAATGGGACTGACCTGGTCACACCGGAAATGGAGGCCAGCTTCGATGCCATCTCCCAAAGCCTGCCGGAGTTCTACTTTGGCCGCTATGACATCCGCTTTGCCCGTTTTTCCGACGTGCAGGCTGGCACCGGCTTCACGATTGTGGAGGCCAACGGCGCGGGCGCAGAAAGCACCCACATCTGGGACCGCAGTACCGGCCTTTTCAAAGCCTGGCGTGATTTGATGAAGCAGTACCGCCTGCTGTTCCAGATCGGGCGCGCCAACGCCGACCGGGGCTTCAAACCCCTGAGCCTGGCTGAATTCCGCCAGTGGCACCGGCGTGAAAAGACCTTGACACCGCTGTATCCGGCGACGGATTGAAAGCCACCAACCTGACACACCACACCATGCATCGCACATCTGCACCCACCTCCCCTGCTGCGCTCTGGCAATACAACGCCGTGCTACTGACACAGGCCATTGCCATGGTCGAACGGTTGCTGGCGCAGGCCCGCCCCGGTTTCGTCTATGCGCGGGCCGTGGGTCCGCACCTGCGGCATATCGTGGAGCACTACCAGGCCGTGCTGACAGCCCTGCCCACCGCAAGCCGCTGCGTGGACTACGACGCGCGCGACCGTGACCTGCGCATGCAAAGCGAGCCCGAGGCCACGCTGGGCGCCTTGCGGCAGACCATCACGCAGTTGTCGATCTGCGCGGAGGATGCAGGCCACACTCTGGCCATGCCACTGGCAACGCGGCTACAAGCCGGCCTGAGTGGTGAACTGGAGGCCACGGTGCCCACCACCCTGGGGCGTGAACTGCTGTTTTTGGCCTCGCACACGGTGCACCATTACGCTTTGCTGGGCCACTACTGCCGGGAAGCCGGGGTAGACCTCGGGCCCGATTTCGGCAAGGCGCCCGCCACCATTGCCTTCGAGCAGGCCAAGCCCGCCGTCAGTGCCTGAGCATGTGCCTGATTGCCTGGAACTGGCAGCGCGCGTCCGGTACGTTGGTGCTGGCGGCCAATCGCGATGAGTTCTACCAGCGGCCTGCACAGGCTTTGCAATGGTGGGAGGACGCGCAGATTCTGGCCGGACGTGACCTGAGTGCCGGGGGCACCTGGCTTGGCGTCAGCCGCAGTGGGCGCATGGCGGCCTTGACCAATTACCGCGACCCCGGGGGCTTTCGCGCAGACGCTGTCTCGCGCGGCAAGCTGGTGACCGATTTTTTGCGTGGCAGCCAGTCCGCAGCAGCCTGTCTGGAGGCCGTGCTGCCATCGGTGGACCACTACAACGCGTTCAACCTGCTGGTGTGGGACGGCAGGCAGCTCATGGGCCTGGAGAGCCGCCACCGGCGCGCCTTTGCCATGGCGCCTGGCATGGGCGCGGTGTCCAACGCGGATTTTTTCACCCCATGGCCCAAGGTGCAAAGACTCACCACAGGCCTGGCGCGCGCAACCGCCCTTTGCGTGGCGGATCAGGACACCACTCTGTGGGACTTGCTGTCAGATACCCACACAGCACCCGACTCCGAACTGCCTGCAACCGGCATCCCCTTGGAGCGTGAACGTTGCCTGTCTGCCGCCTTCATCCGCACACCGGACTACGGCACACGTGCCAGCACTTTGCTGCACTTGGGCCCGCAAGGGCTGCGCATGCAGGAGCGCAGGTTTGACAGCACGGGCTTTACGGGATCATCTGCCTTTACCCTCTGAGTCCCACAGGGTCGGCCGGGCCCGGAGGCCTTGCAAACTAAACCGGACGGCGCTTGCCCGCCTTGGCGGCGGTGCCGGTCACACGCGGCGGCAAGCCGGTGTGCTGGGTCAACATGCGCCCCTTGATCACCGCAGCAGCCTTCCCCGCCACCGGCGTCGAGTTCTTCTTGCGCGCGCTCTCATACGCACCGTCGTTCAGAGGCTGGAAAGTGGGAATGAGATGGTGCTTGCCATTGCCCACCAGATCGGCCCGGCCCATGGCCTTGAGCGTCTCGCGCAGGAGCGGCCAGTTCTTGGGGTCGTGGTAGCGCAGGAAGGCCTTGTGCAAGCGGCGGCGTTTCTCGCCGCGCACGATGTCCACGGTCTCCTCGTCACTCTCGGCGGTGCGGTGCACCTTGCGCAGGGTGTTGCGCCCGCTGTGGTACATCGCGGTGGCGGTGGCCATGGGGCTGGGGTAAAAGGTTTGCACCTGGTCGGCCCGGAAGCCATTCTTCTTCAGCCAGATGGCCAGGTTCATCATGTCTTCATCGCTGGTGCCGGGGTGGGCGGCGATGAAGTAGGGCACCAGAAACTGCTTCTTGCCTGCTTCGAGTGAGAACTTCTCGAACAGCTGCTTGAACTTGTCATAAGAGCCGATGCCGGGCTTCATCATCTTGGTCAGCGGCCCTTGCTCGGTGTGCTCGGGCGCAATCTTCAGATAGCCGCCCACGTGGTGCTGCACCAGTTCCTTGACGTATTCGGGGCTTTTGACGGCCAGGTCGTAGCGCAGGCCGGAGCCAATCAGGATCTTCTTCACGCCCTTGAGCGCGCGCCCTCGGCGGTACATCTGGATGAGCGGTCCGTGGTCGGTGCCCAGGTTCTGGCAGATACCGGGGTAGACGCAGCTGGGCTTGCGGCAGGCCGCCTCGATCTCCGGGCTCTTGCAGCCCAGGCGGTACATATTGGCGGTCGGCCCGCCCAGGTCGGAGATGGTGCCGGTAAAGCCCTTGACCTTGTCGCGGATGTCCTCGATCTCCTTGATGACCGAGTCTTCCGAGCGGCTCTGGATGATGCGGCCCTCGTGCTCGGTAATCGAGCAAAAGGTGCAGCCGCCAAAGCAGCCGCGCATGATGTTGATGGAAAAACGGATCATCTCCCAGGCCGGGATCTTGGTGGCGCCGTCATGGCTGCCGTGCTCGTCCGCATAGGCCGGGTGCGGGCTGCGCGCATAGGGCAGGTCGAACACCATGTCCATCTCGGCGGTGGTGAGCGGGATGGGGGGCGGGGTGATCCACACATCACGTGCGGTCACACCCTCGCCGTGCGCCTGCACCAGCGCGCGGGCGTTGCCGGGGTTGGTCTCCAGGTGCAGGATGCGGTTCGCGTGGGCGTACAGCACCGGGTCGCTTTTGACCTGTTCGTAGCTGGGCAGGCGGATCACCGAGCGGTCGCGCGGCGGCACTTTCAATTTGCCCTTGAGCGCGGGATTGGGATGGAAGGTGATGGGAGATGCGTTGGATGCAGCGGACGCCTTGGTTTTGACGGCCACAGCGGCTGATGCGGGGCCAGCGATTTCAGCAGCCAGCGCCACCGCTCTGGCCTCGTCTTCTTTGGCGCAGGTGGCGCCCTGCTCCGCCGCCTGCTCGCTCGTGGTCATATAGGGGTTGACGTGCGCTTCCACGCGGCCAATCTCGTCCACGCTGCTGGAGTCGATTTCAAACCAGCCCTGCCCGCTCTCGTCATCGGGCCTGCGCACAAAGGCGGTGCCGCGCACATCGGTGATGGACAGCACGGGCTCGCGCGCCGCCAAACGGTGCGCAATCTCCACCAGGGCGCGCTCGGCGTTGCCGTACAGCAGCAGGTCGCACTTGGCGTCCACCACAATCGAGCGGCGCACCTTGTCGCTCCAGTAGTCGTAGTGGGCGATGCGGCGCAGGCTGCCTTCAATGCCACCCAAAATCAGCGGCACGTCTTTGTAGGCCTCGCGGCAGCGCTGGCTGTAGACAATGGCTGCGCGGTCCGGCCGCTTACCCGCCACGTCGCCGGGGGTGTAGGCATCGTCGCTGCGGATCTTGCGGTCGGCCGTGTAGCGGTTGATCATGGAATCCATGTTGCCCGCCGTCACGCCCCAAAACAAATTGGGCTTGCCTAATGCTTTAAAGGCCTCGGCACTGGTCCAGTCGGGCTGGGCGATGATGCCTACGCGAAAGCCTTGGGCTTCGAGCATGCGGCCAATCACGGCCATGCCAAAGCTGGGGTGGTCCACATAGGCATCGCCCGTGACCAGAATCACATCGCAGCTGTCCCAGCCCAGCTTGTCCATTTCGGCGCGGCTCATGGGCAGGAAGGGGGCCGTGCCAAAGCGGCTAGCCCAGTACTTGCGGTAGCTGGAGAGCGGTTTTGCGGCGCGCGCGAAAAAAGAGACGTCGAGGGGGGCGTTCATCAGGGATACCGGGGGGAGATAAGGGGTGAGTGTACGGTTTTACGCATGCCATTGGCCAAGGCAAGGCTACTGGCGCACGCCAAGTGGCACCGTGTAAACCCCAACGCCATTCTTGAAACAGGCACCAATATTGCATGCTTTGGACCGTAGAATCATTTTTTGCTTATCAACCCGGCTGCAGAGCCTCTGCGGCATCTACTGGAAACTGACTACATGAAGAAACTGCTCTTGACACTGGCCGCCGCTTCCCTGCTCGCCGCCTGCGGCAAAAAAGAAGAACCGGCGCCTGCCGCGGCCCCTGCCGCTGCACCGGTGGCTTCCGCGCCCGCTGCTGAAGCCGCACCCCTGATGGTTGCCATCGACCCCACCTACGAGCCCTTCACCTTCAAGACCGCCGACGGCAAGCCCACAGGTTTTGACGTGGACATTGCCAACGCCCTGTGCGAACAAATCAAGCGCAAGTGCGAATTTGTCGAGCAGGTGTGGGACAGCATGATCCCCGGCCTGAATGCCAAGAAGTACGACGTCATCATCTCCTCCATGTCGATCACCGACGACCGCCTGAAGGAAGTGGACTTCACCGACAAGTACTACAACACCCCCAGCCGCATCGTGCTGAAAAAATCGGTCAAGTACACCGACCCTGCCTCCATCAAGGGCAAGAAGATCGGTGTTCTGAAGGGCAGCACGCAAGAGAAGTACGCCATGGGTGACCTGAAGCCCGCCGGTGTGATCGTCAACTCCTACGAAGCGCAAGACCAGGTCTACCTGGACATCAAGTCCGGCCGCCTGGACGGCACCGTGGCTGACTACATGGAAGTCACCGGCGGTTTCCTCAGCAAGCCTGAGGGCGCCAACTACACCCTGGTGGGCCCGGACCTGAAGGACCCGAAGTACTACGGCTACGGCGCCGGCATTGCCCTGCGCAAGGGTGAAGACAAGCTCAAGGGCGAGTTGAACGACGCCATCAAGGCCATCCGCGCCAACGGCAGCTACAAGACCATCGCCGACAAGTACTTCGCCAAGTACAACATCGACGTCTACGGCGAGTAAGTCGCCTAGCCAGCAAAACGACAGCGCGAAGCTCCTTCACGCTGTCGTTTTTGTTTGTCTCGCTGTCGCTTACCTGGGCACGCTATGAATGGTTACTACCTCTCGATACTCAACGGCGCCCTGCTGACGGTGGGGGTGTCCCTGCTGGCCCTGTTGGTGGCCATCATTCTGGGCTTGCTGGGGGCCGCAGCCAAGCTCTCGGGCAACAAGCTGCTGGTCGCAGTGGGAACGGCCTACACCACCATCATCCGCGGCATCCCCGATCTGGTGGTGATGCTGCTGGTGTTTTACGGTGGCACCATGGGCCTGAACCACTTGCTGGCGGCCCTGGGTAGCAAGGGCAATGTGGACATCAACCCCTTCTTTGCCGGGGTGCTCACCATCGGATTCATTTATGGCGCCTACATGACGGAATCGTTCCGCGGTGCCATCCTCTCCATTCCCAAGGGGCAGATGGAAGCGGCCTGGGCCTTTGGCATGGGCCGGGTGCAGACCTTCATACGCATCACCGCACCGCAAATGGTGCGCTACGCCCTGCCCAGCTTCACCAACAACTGGCTGGTGCTGATCAAGGCCACCGCCCTGGTGAGCCTGATTGGCCTGAAAGAAATGACCTATCTGGCCAAGCAAGCGAGTGCTGCCACGCGCTCACCCTTTGCCTTCTTTTTGTTTACCGCCGCGCTGTTTCTGGTCTACACCTCGGTCTCGCTGTATGCGCTGCGCAAGCTCAACGAGCGCTACAGCCTGGGCGCCAAGAGGGGCACGCTATGAAGTGGGAAGTCATTCTCAAACCCGAGAACCTGGCGCTCTACGGTGAAGGCATTCTCACCACGCTGGGCCTGCTGTTTTCTTCACTGGGCATTGGTGCGGTGCTGGCACTGCTGTTTGCCTTGGCGCTGACCGGCCCGTGGGCGCCGCTGCGCTGGATCGTCGGCGCCTATACCTACGTGATTCGCGGCACGCCCTTGCTGATTCAGGTCTACCTGATCTATTACGGCCTGGGCCAACTGGAGTGGATTCAGGCGCGCTGGGACGATGTCTGGCCGTGGACGCACTTCAAGGAGCCCTTCTTTTGCGCCCTGCTGGCCTTCAGCCTGAACACTGCGGGCTACACCGCCGAGATGCTGGCCGGTGCCATCCGCGAGACCAACGCCGGAGAGATCGAGGCCGCGCAGGCCTTTGGCATGAGCCGCTTCAAGGTGATGCTGCGCATCGTGCTGCCCAGCGCCCTGCGCCGCACCCTGCCTGCCTACAGCAACGAGGTGGTGATGATGTTGCAAAGCACCAGCCTGGCCAGCGCCGTGCCCAGCATGCTCGACGTTACCGCTGCGGCCAGCCGCGTCTACTCCGATTTTTATTTACCGTTTGAGGCCTACATCGCGGCGGCCGCCATTTACCTGGTGGCGTCTTTCTGCCTGATTGGCGTGTTCCGCCTGGCCGAGCGGCACTTCCTGGCCTACCTGGCGCCGCGCCAGCACTGAGCGGCACACCCATCACCATGCAACGCATTGACCACCCCCTGTTGTCGCCCAGTCTGGGCAGCCACAGGACCGTTACCAGTTTTCACTTTGGCAAGAAGGACAGCGGCCTGAAGGTCTACATCCAGGCCAGCCTGCACGCCGAGGAATTACCCGGCATGCTGGTGGCCCACCACCTGCGCCCCCTGCTGCAGGCCGCCGAAGCCGCAGGCCAGGTGGTCGGTGAGGTGGTGCTGGTGCCAGTCTGCAACCCCATCGGCCTGGCGCAGCGCCTGGACCACAAGCCCATGGGCCGCTTTGAGCTCGACACGTCAGAGAACTTCAACCGCCACTACCCGGACTTTGCCAAAGCGGTCTTGCCGCGCATTGCCGACAAGCTGGGCGCAGACGCGGATACCAATGTGCGCACCGTGCGCACGGCCATGGCCGAACACTTGGCCAGCTTGAAGCCCGCCACCGAGTTGCAAAGCCTGCGCAGCACGCTGCTGGGCCTGGCCTTTGACGCCGACATCGTGCTCGACCTGCACTGTGACTGCGAAGGCGTCATGCATTTCTACTGCGAGGAAAGCTGCTGGCCACAACTCGCCCCGATTGCCCACTTCATGGGCAGCCAGGCCATTCTGCTGGCCAAAGACTCCGGTGGCGGCCCAATAGACGAGTGCCTGTCGGGCTTCTGGTGGCGCCTGGCTGAAGCGCTGAAGCAGCAGGGCATTGAGCACCCCCTGCCCCAAGGCTGCTGCACCACCACCATCGAGCTGCGCGGCGAAGTGGATGTGACACATGCCTATGCCCGGCAGGACGCGAACGCCATCTTTGCCTACCTGGAACACCTGGGCGTCCTCCACACCGGCCACACGCCGGAAGTGCCGGCCGCCCTGTGCCAGCCCACGCCCCTGGCGGGCTCGGAGACCCTGCGTGCCAGCGGCCCCGGCGTGGTGGTGTACGCGGCAGAGCCGGGACAGCGCCTGAAGAAGGGCGAGCTGGTGGCCGAGGTCATCAACGCCATTGACGGTGTGGCTGAAAAAATTCAGGCCGGTGTGGACGGCGTGTTCTACGCCCGCATCCTCAACCGCTATGTCACCGCCGGTTGCGAAATCGGCAAGATTGCCGGCGCCACCGCCTTTAGAACCGGGCCCCTGCTGGGCAACTGAACCTTTGTAGCCAACACCATGTCCACCACCGCACTCAAACTCCAGGTCGAGAACATCCACAAGAGCTTTGGCTCCAACGAGGTGCTCAAGGGCGTGTCGCTTACCGCCCATGCGGGGGATGTGATCAGCATCATCGGCAGCTCGGGCTCGGGCAAGAGCACGTTTTTGCGCTGCATCAACCTGCTGGAAAAGCCCCACCAGGGCAGCATCGAAGTGGCGGGTGAAAAGCTGGCGCTGGTCAAAGGCAAGGGTGGCGAACTCGTTGCCGCCGACCCCAAGCAACTGCAGCGCCTGCGCACCAAACTGGCCATGGTGTTCCAGCACTTCAATTTGTGGGCGCACATGACGGTGCTGCAAAACATCATCGAAACCCCGGTGCATATTCTGGGCGTACCCAAGGACGAAGCCGTGGCCACCGCGCGCAAATACCTGGCCAAGGTCGGCCTCTCGGGCGTGGAAGACCGCTACCCCGCGCACATGAGCGGCGGCCAGCAGCAACGCGTGGCGATTGCCCGCGCGCTGGCGGTGGAGCCCGAGGTGATGCTGTTTGACGAGCCCACCAGCGCGCTGGACCCGGAGCTGGTGTCCGAGGTGCTCAAGGTCATGAAGACCCTGGCCCAAGAAGGCCGCACCATGGTGGTGGTCACCCACGAGATGGGCTTTGCCCGCGAGGTGGCCAACCACCTGATCTTCCTGCACAAGGGCCTGGTGGAAGAAGAAGGCAACCCGCAAACCGTGCTGACCAACCCCAAGAGCGAGCGGCTGCAGCAGTTTCTCTCGGGCAGCCTGAAGTAGCTTTGCCGGGGATGTACCACCCATGCTGAGTGGTTTGCCTGCGCCCTTGCTGGGCGTGCTGGCCTTCACCCTGTTGCTGGGCAACACCTTGTTCTGGGTGCCCATCCTGCTGGTGTTTGCGGCCGTCAAACTGATCCTCCCCTTCGAGGCAGTGCGTCTGGCGCTGGACCCGGTACTGGTCTGGATCGCAGAGACCTGGATTGCCAGCAACAGCGCCTGGATGGCGCTGACGCAGCGCACCCACTGGGACGTGAAGGGAATAGACGGCCTGGACCCTGCGGATTGGTACCTGGTCAACAGCAACCACCAGTGCGCCGCTGATATCTTTGTGCTGCAGCACCTGCTCAACCGCCGCATCCCGCTGCTCAAGTTCTTTATCAAGCAGCAACTGATCTGGATGCCGGTGATCGGCCTGGCCTGGTGGGCACTCGACTTCCCCTTCATGCGCCGCCACAGCGAGGCCTATTTGAAAAAGCACCCGGAGATGCGCGCCAAAGACCAGGAGGCCACACGCAAAGCCTGCGCCAAGTTCGCCCTCATCCCCACCAGCGTGACCAACTTCATGGAAGGCACGCGCTTCACGCCCGAGAAGCACGCGCGCCAGCAGTCGCCCTACCGCTACCTGCTCAAGCCCAAGGCTGGTGGCGTGGCCCTGGCCCTCAACGCCATGGGCGACAAGTTCCACTCGATACTGGATGTGACCATCGTCTACCCGGATGGCATCCCCGGCTTCTGGGTCTTTTTGTGTGGGCGCATGCGCCGCGTCATCGTGCGTGTGCGCAGCCTGCCCATTCCGCCAGATCTGCAGCAGGGCGACTATGGCCATGACCCGGCCTTCCGCGAGGCCTTCTCGGCATGGGTGCAGCAGGTGTGGCGGGACAAGGATGCGCAGATCGCCGGGCTGCTGAGCCCAAAATAGGAAAACCCGTGCTCGCCAGAATGCTCCGCATCACCATCGCCCTGCAAGCACTGTTCGGCGCGGCGCTGGGTTACGGGATGGCTCGCAACACAGGCCTTGCCGCCACCGTGCTCACCATGCTGGTGGCAGCAGTCGCCACACCCTTTGTGGGCAACACCATCACCATTTTCTGGAGCTTCTTCAAGCCCGGGCTGACGAACCGGTGGCACTGGGGCTGAAGGCCTTGCTGGGCGAATGCGTTGCCAGCATCCATGTCTTCCTGCTGCGCCAGCCCTGGGCTTCTGCGGCACCGGGCATCCAACCGGCAACGGGCCAACAGAGCCGCCTGCCGGTGCTGTTGGTCCACGGATTCGTCTGCAACCACCGGGTGTGGGATTCCATGGTTCCGGCCTTGCGGGCGCAAGGGCACACCGTGCTGGCCATCGATCTGGAGCCGCTGTTCAGCCCGATTGACGACTACGCGTCCCAAATGGAGCAGGCCGTGCAGGCCCTGCTGCTGCAAACTGGACAGACGCAGGTGGCGCTGGTGGGCCACAGCATGGGTGGTCTGGTGATCCGCGCCTGGATGCGGCGCTATGGCACGGCCCATGCGGCGCGCGCCGTGACGCTCGGCACGCCGCACGTGGGCACCCGGGCCCAGGCCATGGTCAGCACCGCCAACGGGCTGCAAATGGGCCATGCAAGTGACTGGCTCCGGGCCCTGGCGGCCTCGGAGACGGACACCACCCGCAGCTTGTTTCGCATCGCCCTCACACCGCAGGACAACATCGTCTACCCCCAGCGTGCGCAAACGCTGGAGAGCGTCGCGCCCATGGTGTTTGAGGGGCGTGGCCATTTGCAGCTGTGCACCGACCCGCAAGTGCGCGACTGGGTCTGTGCGCAACTGGCGGTGGGGTAAGCTCACCGCCCATGCGCCCTACCTCCAAATCCGACCTGTTCTGGTCTTTCTCCTGGCTGGCCCTGCAAGGGTTTGGCGGCGTGCTGGCCATCGTGCAACGCGAGCTGGTGGAAAAAAAACAGTGGCTCACGCGCGAAGAGTTTGTGGAGGACTGGGCCGTGGCGCAAATCCTGCCGGGCCCCAATGTGGTCAACCTGTCGCTCATGATGGGTGACCGCCACTTTGGCTTCACAGGCGCCCTGTGTGCCATGGCGGGCATACTGCTGTTCCCGCTCCTGGTGGTGCTGGCCTTGGTGGTGGTTTTCTCCGGCATTTCCGACGTGCCACAGGTGCAGGGCGCACTGCGCGGCATGGGCGCAGTCGCCGCGGGCCTGATCACCGCCACGGGCTTGAAGCTGATCGCCGCCATCCGCAACAACCCCATGGGCATGGGCGTGTGCTGGCTGTTCGCCGCCCTCACCTTTGCGGCCATTGCCATCCTGCGTTTGCCGCTGGCCTGGGTGCTGTTGGGCGTGGGGGGCACGGCCTGCGTCTATGCCTACCGCACCCTGCAAGGCCTGCAAAGCCGCGCAGCGAAACCGGAGCAACAACCATGAGCGTCACCCTCAGCGCGCTGGACTGGTTGCAAGTGCTGGGGCACTTTTTGCTGCTCTCGGTGCTCTCCATTGGCGGCGCCATCACCACTGCGCCCGATATGCACCGTTATCTGGTGGTGGAACAGCATTGGCTCTCCGACAGCCAGTTCACCGCCAGCATCGCCTTGGCGCAGGCTGCGCCCGGCCCCAATGTGCTGTTCATTGCGCTGCTCGGTTGGAACCTGGGCCTGAATGCCGCAGGCGGGCTGGCTGCGGGCGCTACCGCCTGGGGCTGGGGCCTGTTGGGTGCCCTGGTGACCATGTTGGGCATCCTGCTGCCCAGCACCACGCTCACCTTTGTCGCCGCGCGTTGGGGCCACAACAACCGCGAGCGCCTGGGCGTGCGCGCCTTCAAAACCGGCATGGCACCTATCGTGATTGCCTTGCTGGCCTCCACCGGCTGGATTCTGTCAGCCGGTCAGGGCAGCGCCGCAGACAGTTGGCGCCTGTGGCTGCTGACCGCCGTGGTCACGCTGCTGGTGTGGCGCACCCGCATCCACTTGCTGTGGCTGCTGGCGGTGGGTGGCCTCTTGGGGTGGTTTGGGTTGGTCTAAATGGGTTCTGGCGCCGGGCCACCCCAAGCCAGGTTAGTCCCCTCGGGGGGCAGAGAGCCACACGAAGTGGGCGAACGTGGGGGCCTAAATTCCGCGTTGACGCACCGCCTCGTACAGACATATACCGCTGGCCACCGACACATTCAGGCTCTCCACCGCGCCTTTCATGGGGATGCTGACCAGCAGGTCGCAGGTCTTGGCGGTGAGCTGGCGCATGCCGTCGCCCTCGGCGCCCAGCACCAGGGCCACGGCGCCGGTGAAGTTGGCCTGGAACAGGGTCTGTGTGGCCTGGTCGCTGGTGCCAATGACCCAGATGTTGCGTTCCTTGAGTTCATTCAGCGTGCGCGCCAGGTTGGTGACCATGAAATAAGGCACGGTCTCGGCCGCGCCGCTGGCCACCTTGGCCACGGTGGCGTTGATGCCCGCCGCGTTGTCCTTGGGTGCAATCACCGCATGCACACCGGCGCCATCGGCCACGCGCAGGCAGGCGCCCAGGTTGTGCGGATCAGTCACGCCGTCCAGCACCAGGATCAGGGGCGGTATGCGCTCTGCAGGGGGAAGTTCCGCGTTGGATGCTTCCAGGTTTTCCAGCAGCTCATCGAGCGAATGCACCTGCTTGATTTCCTGCACGCGCGCGGCCACACCCTGGTGGCCGTGGCTGCCCGCCAGCTTGGCCAGGCGGATGCCGTCGGCCTCGATCAGGCGCACGCCGTGCTCGGCTACTTTTTCCAGAAACAGGCGCATGCGCGCGTCGCGCCGGGTGGGCTCGTAATAGATTTCGATGATGGATTGCGGCGCGGTCTTCAGGCGCACGCCCACGGCGTGAAAGCCGAACAGAACTTTGGGGGATGACATGCTGCGATTATCGGCGCTTGTGGCCCACACTCCTGCAAGTGCCCTGCCCTCGCATAATGGCGACAAGTGCGCGCTGTCACCCCGATGCTGAAAAAACTCCACCACCTCACCGCCTCCACCGGCCCCCTGCGCCGTGGCACCGGCCTGGCAAGCGGCGTCATCGCGCTGGCCCTGGGCGTGCTGTGCTGCCTGGCGGTGCTGGCATTTCACTTTCCGCAGTACCTGACCACGCCGCAGCTGCGCCAGTCCTACGACGTGGAGGTGATGCGCCAGCTGCTGTTCTGGTCCATGGTGCTGAGCGGCGCGCTGGCGCTGACCAACACGGTGCTCAACCGGGCGCGCTGGCTCTCAGGCGTGGCCTTTGCCTGCGTAACGGTGGCTGCTTTGCTGGGCGGCCACAAGGTGCCGGTGGGTGACTTTGCACAAGCGCAGGTCTACATCGGGCTGGACTGGCTGGTGCTGGATTTATTGGGCTCCACCCTCATCTTCATCTGCATTGAAAAGCTCTTTCCCCTGCGCCGCGAGCAGCCGGTGTTTCGCGACCAGTGGCAGACGGATTTGCAGTATTTCATCGTCAACCACCTGGGCGTGGGCTTTGTGCTGCTGGCCACGAACGTGCTGGTGCACCGCTTCTTTGGCTGGGCGGTGCAGGACGGTGTGCAGCTGTGGGTGCAGCAGCTGCCGCTGGCAGCTTCCCTACTGCTTCTGATGCTGGTGGCTGACCTGATCGAGTACGGGGTGCACCGCGCCCTGCACGAGGTGCCGTTCCTGTGGCGGGTGCATGCGGTGCACCACAGCATCACCACGGTGGACTGGCTGGCGGGCTCGCGCCTGCACATTGGGGAGGTGTTGCTGATGCGCACCCTGGTGCTGGCGCCCATCTACGTACTGGGCTTTGCCAAAGAGGCCATCGACATCTACATCGTCATCGTCGGCACGCAGGCAGTGTTCAACCATGCCAACGTCAACATCCGCCTGGGGCCGCTGCGCTACGTGTTCGTCACGCCCAACTTCCACCACTGGCACCATTCGCAGGACAGCGAAGCGATCGATCGCAACTACGCCGGGCAGTTTGCCTTTATCGACCATCTGTTTGGAACGGCCGTGCGCTCTGACAAAGCCTGGCCCGAGCGCTATGGCGTGCGCGGCGACTATGTGCCGCAGGGCTTCTGGAAGCAGTTTGTCTTTGCGTTCAAAGGGCGCACCTGAGGCTTCAATCGAAGTTGGTGCGAATGCCCACCCTGGCCAGACCAGCTTCTACGCGCGCCCAAGGCACGCGGTTGCACAGCGGGTTGGCCCACCCGCTCAGGATGCAGTAGTTGCCGCGGTGCGGCTTGCGGTGGTGCAGCGCATGTTCCTGCGGCCGCAGCAGGATGCGCCAGTGTTGCAGCTGCTGCATCCAGCGTGCCCTGCGGGCCAGTGGCAAATGGGCCCAGCGGTGGAAGCGGTTGGACAGCACCGCAAAGGCAATGCACCACAGGCCGGTGAAGCGGAAAAGCATCTCCACACCACCCGGCGCAGAGAGCGCCTGCGGCGCCCACAACCACAGCACTGCGGCGCCAGCGATGGCCGAAGAGCCCAGGTTCTCCGAGAGGCTGATGCGGGTGATGTCACCCGGCGCGTGGTGGTGGCGCCGGAAAGGGGCCACCAGCATCGGGCCCCACAGTGGCGTGTGGGAATCACCAAACGAATCGCAGACCCAGTGGATCAGGCCGGAGAGCAGATCGGCGCAGTAGTAACCAATGGGCAGCGCCACGCCACAACACAACACACCCGCCCACCCGGCTTGCAAGCCCACGGCCTGAAACGACTGGCCCAGCAGCAGCGCGCAAGCCAACAGCCCCAGGGTCTCCAACACAGTGACAATGCGGTGCATAGATAAATGATTTGAAAAAGGTCCACCCGGTGCAAACATTCCACACGCCCACCCTGAGCGATGCCCGCGCCCGCGCCCTGTGGCAGTCCATGCAGGCGCAACTCGCGTCCCAAGGCGGCGTCACCCTGCATCCGGCCTGGGCCTGGTTGCGGCTGCTGGCATTATCGGTGGCGCTGGCCGTTTGCCTGGGCTTTGCCTGGCGCACGCCCTCCACTATGTACGCCGTGCTGGTCTGCCTGCCCATCGCCCTGGTGCTGGCGCAGTTTGCCTTTCTGGGTCATGACGCGGGGCACCGCGCCCTGCACCGCAGCGGCCTCTGGCGCGGCGTGCTGGGGCAGCTGTGCATGACAGTAGCCACCGGCATGGCCTTTGAAGAATGGTTTGAGCGCCACAGCGCACACCACCGCCACTGCCAGGACGCGCAACACGACCCCGACATGGATGTGAGCGTGGTGGTCTCGCTGACCCACGGCGCGCTGCAAGAGCGCCACGGCCTGGCCCGTTGGTTCACCCGCTTTCAGCACTGGCATGTGTGGTTTTTGTCGCTGCTGTTTGCCCACAGCCAGCGGCATATGTCGCAGTGGGGCGTGCTGATGCGGCCCTTGCGCTTCCACCGCGACCTGGCCGTGCTGGCATTGCACGCCTTCCTGTGGATTGGCCTGCCCTGCTGGCTGTTGGATGTGCAGGTCAGCCGCTCGGCGCTGGTCTATGTGGCGCCGCTGTTTGTGCTGGGGCCGTACCTGGCCACCATCTTTTGGCTCAACCACATTGGCATGCCGCTGGTGCGAAGCGGCGCGCCCATCAGCTTTCTGGAGCACCAGGCCGCGACCTCGCGCACCGTGCTCAGCCCACGCGCCATGGACTGGCTTTTTGGCGGTCTGAACTACCAGATCGAACACCACCTGTTTCCCCAGGTGCCGTCCATGCGCCTGGCGCGCGTGCAGCCGGTGGTGCAAGGCACCTTGAGGGACGCCGAAGTGCCCTACAACGGCTTGGGTTTTGCTGCGTCGGTGCGCGCGGTGGCGGCACACTTTCGCCAGGTTGCGCGGGCTGCAGGCGCTGGCAAAATGCCCACATGAAACCCGATGATCTGCAAGGTTGCCTGACCTTTTTACGCGAAGCCGAACGCCTCAAGAGCGTGCTGCGCAGCGGCTACACCGCCAACGGCGCACAGGAGAGCACGGCCGAGCACAGCTGGCGCCTGTGCCTGATGGCCATGGTGTTCGAGTCGGAGTTTGCGGACCTGAACATCGCCCGGCTGCTCAAACTGTGTGTGCTGCACGACCTGGGCGAGGCCCTGCATGGCGACGTGCCTGCCGTGCAGCAGCACCAGAACCCCGATAAATCAGCCATTGAACGCGCCGACTTGCAGACCGTGATGCAGAGCCTGCCACCCGCGCTGTTTGCGGACTTCATGGCCTTGTGGGACGAGTACGAAAACGCCAGCAGCCCTGAGGCCCTGATCGTCAAAGGCCTGGACAAACTCGAGACCATCCTGCAGCACAACCAGGGCCGCAACCCTGCGGGTTTTGACTACGCCTTCAACCTGGATTATGGCCAGAAGTACATGGGCGCCCACCCCTTGCTGCAGCAGAT
>CANCCF010000052.1 GCA_947374485.1 Comamonadaceae bacterium
AAAGAGCAGGGCTTCCATTGCGACGATTGTAGGAGCGCCCTGCCCCGCCTCACCAACGCGGGCTGACGATCAAGCCCCCACGCTGGCAGCGGCCACTGCACTTCAGAGTTTGGAGAAGTCCGGCTTGCGCTTTTCCAAAAACGCGCCAAAGGCCTCGCGCGCCGCGGGCTGGCCCATCATGCGGCCAAAGCTCTGTGCCTCGGCATCAACCACGGCCAGCACCTGTTCCATCTGGCCCTTTTTCATGAGGCGCTTGGTTTCCATCAAGGACGACAGAGGCTTGGCCGCCAGCTTGCGCGCCTGCGCCTGTGCCAGACCATTGGCTTCGGTGGGTGGCACGATGCGGTTGACCAGGCCCACCTCCAGCGCCGCTTCGGCCATGAAGGGTTCGCCCAGCAGCAAAGCCTCGGCGGCGCGGTGGTAGCCCATCATCTGCGGCACCAAGAGGCTCGAGGCCGCTTCGGGGCAGACACCCAGGTTCACAAAGGGCATAGCAAAGGCGGCGTTGTCACCGGCATACACCAGGTCGCAATGGAACAGCATCGTGGTGCCAATGCCCACGGCCGGGCCGCAGACGGCTGCAATCAACGGCTTGGGGAAGGTGACCAGCTCGCGAATGAAACGCAGCACCGGACCATTCAGGCCGGGTGTGGGGTTGTTCAGAAAGTCACCCAGGTCGTTGCCCGCGCTGAAGACGGTCAGGTGGCCCTGTATCACCACGGTGCGCACGGCCGCATCGTCACTGGCTTGCGCCAGCGCATCGGCACAGGTGGCGTACATGGCCTGGGTGAAGGAGTTTTTTTTCTCCACCCGGTTCAGGGTGATGGTCATGACGCCATCGGTGCTGTCGATCAAAACTTCTTGCATAGGGTGTTCCGTGTTCCGTTTGAGGCGTGTGCCAGGTCAGACCCGCTCGAATATACCGGCCGCCCCCTGCCCCATGCCCACGCACATGGTGACCATGCTGTAGCGCAGCTTGTTGCGCTGCAGGGCGTGGATGGCAGTGGCCGCGCGCATGGCGCCCGTGGCGCCCAACGGGTGGCCCAGCGCAATGGCGCCGCCCAAGGGGTTCACCTTGTCCGGGTTCAGTCCGAGGGTGTTGATGACGGCCAGGGACTGCGCGGCAAAGGCCTCATTCAGCTCAAACCAGTCGATGTCGTCCTGCTTCAAACCCGCATAGCGCAAGACGGCGGGAATAGCCTCGATCGGGCCAATGCCCATGATGTGTGGTGGCACGCCTTTGCTGGCAAAGGACACAAAGCGCGCCAGCGGGGTCAGGCCGTATTGCTTGACTGCCTTTTCACTGGCCAGGATCAGGGCACCAGCGCCGTCCGAGGTCTGCGAGCTGTTGCCCGCCGTGACCGAGCCGCGCGCGGCAAACACGGTCTTGAGTTTGGCCAGGCCTTCCATGGAAGTGTCGGCACGCGCGCCCTCGTCCATGGACACGGTGCGCCGCTTTTCAATTGTTTCGCCGGTATCCAGGTTGGCTGTACGGTCCACCACCTCCACTGGCGTGATCTCGCCAGTGAAATCGCCACGCGCCTGCGCTGCCAGGGCCTTGGTGTGCGAGGCCACGGCAAAGGCGTCCTGCGCGTCGCGGCTGACCTTCCACTGGTTGGCTACCTTTTCAGCAGTCAGGCCCATGCCGTAGGCGATGCCGATGTTGTCATCGTTATTGAACATCAGCGGTGAAAACGAAGGAGCGTTGCCGGTCATGGGCACCATGCTCATGCTCTCCACCCCGGCGGCAATCATCACATCGGCTTCACCGACGCGGATGCGGTCGGCCGCCATCTGGATGGCCGAGAGGCCGGAGGCGCAAAAGCGGTTGACCGTGATGCCGCCCACGCTGGTGGGCAGGCCGGCCAGCACGGCGCCCACGCGCGCGATGTTCAGGCCTTGCGGGCCTTCGGGAATGGCGCAGCCACAAATCAGGTCTTCAATGGACTGCGGGTCCAGCGAGGGCACCTGCGCCAGCACGGCGTGCAGGGCCTTGACCAGCAGGTCGTCGGGCCGGGTGTTGCGAAAAAAACCGCGGTGCGAGCGGCCAATGGGCGTGCGCGTGGCAGCAACGATGTAGGCGTCTTGTACTTGTTTCATATCAGTTCCTGACTGGCTTTCCGGTGGACATCATTCCCATAATCCGCTCTTGCGTCTTGGGGTTGTTAAGCAGCGCGCCAAAGGCACGGCGCTCCAGCGTCATCAGATACTCCTCACTCACCAGCGTGCCCGCATCCACATCGCCGCCGCACACCACTTCAGCGATCAGGCTGGCAATATGGAAATCATGCGCGCTGATGAAGCCGCCGTCGCGCATGTTGACCAGCGAACCCTTGATGGTGGCCACGCCACTGCGTCCCACCACCGGGAACAGGCGTTTGTGCGGCGCACGGTATCCGCTGGCTGCCATGGCACGCGCTTCGTTGAGGGCCACAAACAGCAGCTCGTCCTTGTGCGCCACGATGGTGTCGCTGTCCAGCAGATAGCCCAGCTTGCGCGACTCCAGCGCGCTGGTGCCCACCTTGGCCATGGCGGCTGCAGTAAAACCTTCGGTGAGGAAGGGCAGCAGGTCTTTGCCGTTCGATGTCGCGGCATTTTCCGCGGCGCGGCGGGCAATGTAGGTCAGGCCACCGGCACCCGGCACCAAACCGACGCCCACTTCCACCAGACCGATGTAGCTCTCCATGGCGGCCACACGTTTGCTGGAGTACACCGCCAGCTCGCAGCCGCCGCCCAGCGCCAGGCCGCGCACAGCAGAGACCACGGGCACATTGGAGTAGCGCAGCTTGAGCATGGCTTGCTGCATCTCGGCCTCTGCGCCTTCAATGGCTTTGGCGCCACCCATCATGAAGGCTGGCAGCATGGCCTGCAGGTCGGCACCGGCCGAGAACATCTCGTCGGGCGACCAGATCACCAGGCCCTGGTAGTCCCGTTCGGCCAGCTCCTGCGCTTGCAGCAGGCCTTCGACCACGCCCGGGCCAATGGCGTGCATCTTGGTCTTGATGCTGGCAATCAGTACATCGGCATCGGCGCTGCCGGGCGCACCCAGGGTCCACAGGCGGATGTGCTCGTCTTCATGCACGGTGCTGCCGGCGGTCTGCGCGGCAGGTGCATTGGCGCCCAGCACGCTTTCGGGGAAGTGCTGGCGGGCGTACACCGGCAACTGGCGCACCGGCACAAACTGCTGCGTGGTCGGGTTCCAGGAGCCTTGCGGCGTGTGCACGCCACCGGCCTCGGCCACCGGGCCGCTGAAGACCCAGTCCGGCAGCGGCGTGTTGCACAAGGCCTTGCCGGCTTCAATATCGGCCTTGACCATCTGCGCCACCTGCAGCCAGCCCGCCTCTTGCCACAGCTCGAACGGGCCCTGCTTCATGCCAAAGCCCCAGCGCATGCAGAAATCCACATCGCGGGCGTTGTCGGCAATTGCGCCCAAGTGGATGGCGGCATAGTGAAAGCTGTTGCGCAGAATGGCCCACAGGAACTGGCCCTGCGCACCCTCGGCATTGCGCAGCAGTTGCAGCCGCTCGGCCGCTGGCTTTTTGAGCATGCGGGCGTAGACCTCGTCGGCCTTTTCACCGCCTGGCACATATTCCTTGGTGGCCAGGTCGAAGCGCAGGATGTCGCGGCCCACTTTCTTGAAAAAGCCCGCCTTGCTCTTTTGGCCCAGGTTGCCCATCTCCAGCAGGGTCTTCAGCACCTCGGGGGTGGCGAAGCTGGCGTAGAACGGATCTGTTTCGAGGCTCAAGGTGTCCTGCAGCGTCTTGATGACATGGACCATGGTGTCCAAACCCACCACGTCGGCGGTGCGGAAGGTGCCCGAGCTGGCGCGGCCCAGCTTCTTGCCAGTAAGGTCGTCCACCACGTCCACCGTGAGGCCGAAGTTCTGCACCTCTTTCATGGTGGACAGCATGCCCGCAATGCCGACGCGGTTGGCAATGAAGTTGGGCGAGTCCTTGGCGCGCACCACGCCCTTGCCCAGCGTGCTGGTGACAAAGGTTTCCAGGCTGTCCAGGATGTGGGGCTCGGTGGTGGGGGTGTTGATCAGTTCCACCAGCGCCACGTAGCGCGGCGGGTTGAAGAAGTGGATGCCGCAAAAGCGCGGCTTGATTTCTTCGGGCAGGGCCTCGCTCAACTTCGTGATGGAAAGACCCGAGGTGTTGGAGGCCACTATTGCCTGAGGCGCGATGAAGGGTGCGATCTTTTTATATAAATCAAGCTTCCAGTCCATGCGCTCGGCAATGGCCTCGATGATGAGGTCGCAACCCAGGAGCACGTCCATGTGCTCCCCGTAGTTGGCTTGCTGGATCAGCACGGCATCCTCGTTAACGCCCAAGGGCGCGGGCTTCTGCTTTTTGAGGGCTTCGACGGCGCGGCTGACGATGCCGTTTTTCGAGCCTTCCTTGGCGGAGAGGTCAAACAGAACGACGGGCACTTTGACGTTGACCAGGTGCGCTGCAATTTGCGCACCCATGACACCGGCGCCGAGCACGGCGACTTTACGGACTTGAAAACGGCTCACACATTTCTCCTTGACTGCTTGCTGTTGGCGCTATTCGACGCGCTGCCACACCTGGGTGCGGTAGATGAAACCGATGTAGCCGCGCATTTCCATGGTCTTGCCGCCGTCCACGGGTTTGAGGCGGGTTTTGTAGGTCTTGCCGTTGTTGGGGTCCAGGATTTCCCCGCCGGTCCAGATGGTTTTGTCGTCCGCGTCCTGGCGCACATTGCGGATGATGGCCAGGCCCAGCACGGGCTTGCCCAAGCGGTCGTCGGTGCATTTCTCACACTTGGCGTCCTGCTTGGCTGCATCAAATATTTTTTCGATGGTGCCGGTGAGCACACCGCCGCTCTCGGTAATGCGAACCAGGGACTTTTCGGTTTTACCGTCGTCGTCGATGGTTTTCCACAGGCCCACCGGCGTCATCTGCGCCATGGCGCAGGCCGTTGAGAGGGCCAGTAACAGGGTTGCTGCAATGCGTTTCATGGGGCTCTCCAGGTTAAGCAAAAACGGCTTCTGTATCCATCAGCACGCGCGCGCCACTGCGCGCGGTGCGCATGGCGGTGGCGGTCTCGGGGAACAGCTTGGCAAAGTAAAAGCGGGCGGTTTGCAGTTTGGCCAGGTAGAAGCTGTCGGTGTTGCCGGCGGCAATTTCACGCAAGGCGACTTGTGCCATGCGCGCCCAAAAATAACCAAACACCATGTGCCCGGCCACGCGCAAATAATCCACAGCAGCCGCGCCCACCTCGTCCGGATTCTGGAAGGCCTTGAAGCCGATCTCGGTGGTGAACTTGGTCATCTGGTCGCCCAGGATGGCGATAGGGGTGATGAACTCGGCCATCTTCTCGTTCACGCCCTCTTCTTCCACCAGCCGGCCAATCAGTTTGCCAAACTTCTTGAGCGTGGCGCCGTTGTTGGAAAGCACTTTGCGGCCCAGCAGGTCGAGTGACTGGATGGTGTTGGTGCCCTCGTAAATCATGTTGATGCGGGCGTCGCGCACCAACTGCTCCATGCCGGTTTGCTTGATGTAGCCGTGGCCACCAAACACCTGCAGGCAGCCCGAGGTGGCGGTCCAGCCGTTGTCGGTGATGAAGGCTTTGACGATGGGGGTGAGCAGGGCCAGCATTTCGCCGCTGTCCTGGCGAACTTTTTCGTCCGGATGGTTGTGCTCTTTTTCCAGCAGCATGGAGCAGTAAGTCAGCAGGGCGCGGCCGCCTTCTGCATAGGCCTTGGCAGTGAGCAGCATCTTGCGCACATCAGGGTGCACGATGATGGGGTCGGCCGCCTGGTCTTTGGCCTTGGGGCCGGAGAGGGCGCGCATCTGGATGCGGTCTTTGGCGTAGGCCAGTGCGTTTTGATAGGCCACTTCGGTCAGGCCCAGGGACTGGTTACCCACGCCCAGGCGCGCGGCGTTCATCATCACGAACATGCCTTGCATGCCTTTGTTGGGCTGGCCCACCAGGGTGCCCACCGCGCCGTCCAGCACCATCTGGCAGGTGGAGTTGCCATGGATACCCATCTTCTCTTCCAGACCGGCGCAGAAGATGCCGTTGCGCGCGCCCAGCGAGCCGTCGGCGTTGACGTGGAATTTGGGCACGATGAACAGGCTCACGCCCTTGATGCCGGGGGGCGCGTCGCTGAGCCGCGCCAGCACCAGATGGATGATGTTGTCAGCCATGTCGTGCTCACCGGCGCTGATGAAAATCTTGGTGCCGCTGATCTTGTAGGTGCCGTCGCCCTGCGCCTCGGCCTTGGTGCGCATCAGCCCGAGGTCGGTGCCGCAATGCGGCTCGGTCAGGCACATGCTGCCGGTCCACTCGCCACTGGTCATCTTGTGCAGGTAGGTCTGCTTTTGCACGTCGGTGCCGTGCTCGCGCAGCGCGGCATAGGCGCCGTGCGTGAGGCCGGGGTACATGGTCCAGGCCTGGTTGGCGCTGTTGAGCATTTCGTAAAACATCTGGTTGAGCACCAGGGGCAGGCCCTGGCCACCAAAGTCGGGGTCGCAAGCCAGGGCCGCCCAGCCGCCGTCGATGTACTGGCGGTAGGCCTCCTTGAAGCCCTTGGGCGTGGTGACAGCGTGGGTGTCGCGGTTGAGCTGGCAGCCCTCGGCGTCACCACTCAGGTTCAGCGGGTGCAGCACCTCGGCGGCGAACTTGCCGCCCTCTTCCAGCACGGCGTTGACGATGTCGGTGTCGAGCTCGGCGTGCTTGGGGATGTGCTGCAAATCGTCCATGACGTGGAGCAGCTCGTGCATCACAAACTGCATGTCGCGCAGGGGCGGGGTGTAGAGGGGCATGGGGTGTCTCCTGAAGGGTCAGTCAAACGGAAGGGAAACGGGTGCGCCGTAGCGCACCAGAATGTTGGCAAAGGCGGTGTTGGCGCGCAGCAGTGAACCGGGATTCTTCAGGAACCGGGCCTCATAGTGAAGCGCCAGAATCAGGCCGTGGATCTCGAACGCGATTTGCTGCGCATCGGCACTGCGGTCGAGTTCGTCGCATTCCTGCGCCTGCACGATGGCGCGGTGCAAGGCCAGCAACCAGGTTTGCACCGAGCTGGCCAGGGCGTCGCGCACCGGGCCGGGCCGGTCGTCAAACTCCACGGCACCGCTGATGAAGATGCAGCCGGACTGGATTTCAACGGCCACCCGTTTCATCCAGTTGCCAAACAGGGCCCGCACCCGCGGCAGGCCGCGCTCCGCCTGCAGTGCGGGGTAAAAAATCTCTTGTTCGAAACGGCTGAAGTATTCGCGGATGACGGAAATTTGCAGCTCTTCGCGCGAGCCAAAGTGGGCGAACACGCCGGACTTGCTCATCTGCGTGATCTCGGCCAGGGCACCAATGCTCAGACCCTCCAGCCCGATTTGCGTGGCCAGACCCAACGCTGCCTCGATGATGGCGGCCTTGGTTTGCTGGCCCTTTTGCAGGGCGCGCGGAGCAGCGGGGGTGGAAATGACCATGGACTTTAAAATAGTACGACCGTGCTATTTTGCAGCATTTCTGCGCTGGCCCGCAAAAGAATTGCGGACGCCTCTAGGCCATGCCTTCTATTTGTGCCGCGGGTTTACCCGAGCATGAGGGCCAAGCTGGTGTCCAGGTGTTCAGAGGGCAGGCGCTTGAAGCCCGAGCGCACAAAGCGCTGCAGCCGCCCGGCAACAAAGGCCGTGAGCACCGCGGCGCGCACCTGTGCGTCGATGGTGGGCGTGAGCGCGTCAGGCGCTGCATGGGCGCGCAGGCATTGCTTGAGGGTGGCTTCGATCTTGTCGAAAAACTGGTTCATGCGCTGCTGCAGGCGCTCGTTCTCGAACACCAACGCGTCACCCACCATGACACGGGCCATGCCCGGGTTGCGTTCGGCAAACTGCACCAACATGCCGATGATGATGGCGCTTTGGCGCTCACCGGCACCTGCGCCCTGCGGCTGCTCGCGCTCGACAATCTGGTTGGCCAGTGTGAAGACCGATTGCTCGATGAATTCGATCAGGCCCTCAAACATCTGGGCCTTGCTGGCGAAGTGGCGGTACAGGGCGGCTTCACTTACCTCCAGGCGCGCCGCCAATGCGGCAGTGGTGATGCGCTCGCCTGCGGGTTGCTCCAGCATGGCGGCCAGGGTTTGCAGGATCTGGATGCGGCGCTCGCCCGGCTTGGGTCGCTTGCGCGCGGTCGCAATGGTGGCGTCTGGCATGGTGTGCGAGGGTTGTTGATTCATTCTCGCACAGGCTCCAGCAGCAGGGTGCAGCACAGGCCGTGGCCGCTTGCGCCCGTGCCGATGTGCAACTGGCTGTGGTGCACCCGGGCAATTTCATCGGCGATGGCCAGGCCCAGGCCATTGCCCTCGCCAGGTGAGCCGGGCAGGCGGTAAAACCGCTCCAGCATGCGCGGGCGCTCCTGCGCTGGCACACCGGGGCCGTTGTCTTCCACTTCCACAAAGGCCTGTTGGGCACCGGTGCCTTGCGCATTGCGCAGGCCGCAGCGCAGCGTGACATGGCCGCCTGCGGGTGTGTAGCGGATGGCGTTGTCCAACAGGTTGGCCAGCAGCTCGCGCAGCAGCCAGGCATAGCCACTGGCCTGCACCGCGGCGGCCTCCAAACCCAGGTCCAGGTGCTTGGCAGCGGCCGCATCCAGAAACTCCTCCAGCACCTGTTCGCACAGCACCTTCAGGTCCACCGCCTGCGCGGGCTCGGGCTGGCTGCTGCGCGCGTCGGCGCGGGAGAGTGCCAGCAGTTGCGTGGCCAGTTGCGAGGTGCGGCGGGTGGCATCGCGCAGCTTGCGGATCTGGTCAGCGCGCAGGGTGACGGTGTCGGCATCCGTCAGGGCCCAGGCCTCCACCTGTGCCTGCAAACCCGCCAGCGGGGTGCGCAACTGGTGCGCTGCATCCGCCACAAAACGGCGCTGGCTCTCGGCCTGCGCATTGACCAGCGCAAACAGGCGGTTGAGGGACTGCACCAGCGGGCGCACCTCGTCGGGCGATCCTGTGGCATCCAGGGGCGTGAGGTCGCGCGGGGAACGGCCCTCGACGGCATCCTTGATGGCCAGCAACGGGCGCAAGGCGCGACGCACCGCCCAATTGACAGCAAACGCGGCACCCACGGCCAGCAGCAGGTTGGGCAACACCACCCGGAACCACAGGCGGCGCAGCCACTGCGTGCGCACGCTGGCACCGTCGGCCAGGCGCACCGTCAGCTCACCGGGCGAGCCGATGATGCGCTGACTGACGATGCGGTACACCACGCCGTTGTACTCCTGGCTGGAGAATTCGGGCTCGTAGGTGTTGGGTGGATAGTCGCCCAGCCAGGGCTCACCCAGCAGCACCTTGCCGTCGGCATTGAGCACGGCAAAGGCTGCACGCCCTTTGCGCGTTGCCAGAAATTCGTCGATCTCGGTGGCCATGCGCAGGCCCGGCATCTCCGGTGGCCAGGCGCCGCGGGCCTGGATCGAGTCTGCCAAAAGCGGCACCAGCGTCAGCAATTGCCGGTCTTGCTGGATGGCCGTGGTGTCGGCCAGGCGGTAATCAAACCAGGTGTTGAGTGCAGCCAGCAGAAGCAGCGGCACCAACAGCAGCAGCAACAGGCGCTGTTGCAGGCCGGGGCCACGGTGGCTGGCCCCGATGGGTGCCGTGGCAGTCAATCGGCGCCCACCTGCTCCAGCCGGTAACCAAACCCGCGGATGGAACGCAGCGCAATGCCATGCGGCTCGAGCTTGGCACGCAGGCGCGAGATGTAGACCTCCACTGCGTTGGGGGTGATCTCTTTGTCCCAGCCGGTGAGGGCCTGCAGCAGCTTGTCTTTGTTGGCGGGCTTGGGGGCTTGCAGCATCAGGTATTCCATCACCGTCCACTCGCGTGGGCCCAGCTCCAGCGGCAGCCTGTTGTTGCCAGGCGCGCCCTGTGCTTCAGGGGGCGGCAAGTGCACGGTGGCCTGGCGCAGCGCCATGTCCAGCTCCAAAGCACCAAAGCGCAGCACGGCCGAGGTGGCGGCTTGCGAGCGGCGCAGCAGGGCACGCAAACGTGCCAGCAACTCAGGCAGCTCAAAGGGCTTGACCATGTAGTCATCAGCGCCCTGGTCCAGGCCTTGCACGCGGTCTTGCAGGGCGTCGCGGGCGGTGAGTATCAGCACCGGCATGGTATGGCCCTGGGCGCGCAGGGCCTGGGTCAGCGCCAGGCCGTCCATGGCTTGCAGGCCAATGTCGACAACGGCAATGTCAAAGGCATCCACCTGTGTGACCTCCAGCGCCCGCTCGGCGCTGCCCACCCAGTCCACCGCGTAACCGGCATTGGACAGGCCCAGCTTGATGCCGCTGGCGACCAGCACGTCGTCTTCGACCAGCAGCAGTCTCATTCAGAGCGGATCATGGTGCCGAAGGCCTGCGCGGTCAGGATTTCGAGCAGCAGCACGTGCGGCACGCGGCCATCAATGATGTGCACCGAGTTGACGCCGCTTTTGGCTGCGTCCAGAGCCCCGGCAATCTTGGGCAGCATGCCGCCCGAGATGGTGCCGTCGGCAAACAGCGCGTCGATGCGCGCGGCCGTGAGGTCGGTGAGCAACTGGCCCTCTTTGTCGAGCACGCCGCTGATGTTGGTGAGCATCATCAGCTTCTCGGCCTGCAGCACGGTGGCGAGCCGGGCCGCCACCACGTCGGCGTTGATGTTGTAGCTCTCGTTGTTCTCGCCAAAGCCGATGGGGCTGATGACAGGGATGAAGGCGTCGTCCTGCAGGGCTTTGACGACACTGGCGTCCACGCTGACGATGTCCCCCACCTGGCCAATGTCGTGCACCAGGCTGGGGTCGGTGTTGTCCTGCAGCCTGAGCTTTTGCGCGCGGATCATGGCGCCGTCGCGCCCGGTCAGGCCCACGGCCTTGCCACCGGCCTGGTTGATCAGGCCCACGATGTCTTGCTGCACCTCGCCGCCCAGCACCCACTCCACCACTTCCATGGTGGGCGCGTCAGTGACGCGCATGCCCTGGATGAATTCGCCCTTCATCCCTAGGCGCTTCAAAGCCTGCTCAATCTGCGGGCCGCCGCCATGCACCACCACCGGGTTGATGCCCACCAGCTTCAAGAGCACCACGTCTTCGGCAAAGGCCTTTTGCAGCGCCGGGTCGGTCATGGCGTTGCCACCGTATTTGATGACCATGGTCTTGCCATGGAACTTGCGGATGTAGGGCAGTGCCTGGGCCAGGATGTCGGCTTGGTCGGCGGTGGCGAGGGGGGAAGGGGTGGGTTGTGTCATGTCAGATTGCCTGAATTTTCTGGTTGAATTTTTCGACCACCACCAGCAACTGCCTTGCTGCCTGGGTGGCGACCTGCAGGCGCTCGAAGCGCTCGGTCGGGTTATCTGGGTACTCATGGGCAAACTGGTTGCGCACTTGCCGCAGGGCGAGCTGTGTGATTTTCATAGCAGTTGGATGCCGGTGGCATGTGCCACTGAAACAATGGGGCGCGCGTCACCCGGTTGCTCTATGACGAGGTCTATTTTGCGTTCGCCAAGCGTGCGTTCCAACAGGGTCAGCATACGTATTTTTTTGGCAAAAGGCTCAGCAGCTGCCAACGCTTGTGGCCGCACCAGCAGGTCGATATCACCACCCTTTTTGCTGTCGTCCACGCGTGAGCCGAACAGCCACACGGCCGCGCCATCACCAAAGGTGTGGGCTGCGGCTTGGCGTATGGCCTGGACTTGATCAGCGGTTAGGCGCATAAGAATTACATGAACATCACTTTGCGATCCCCAAATAGAGTGCCAGGCAGCGCTCGACTTCCAGCATCCCTTCGGCATCCAAGTGACCAAAGGCTGGCCCTAGTTTGTCCCGCTTTACGGTCATGGCCTTGTCCACCATGACCTGCGAAGGTTTCTGCAAACCATTTGCGACATTGGGTTGGACGGTGATACGCAGCAGCGGTGCAGCAACCAGTGTGCCCGTCACCGGCAACACGGTAACGGTTGCGTGCTGTCTGAACGCATCCGCCTGCATGATCAAAGCAGGCCTCGGTTTGCCAAAATCGCCCTGCATGGCAATGGTCACCAAATCACCGCGCATCACGCCGTCCAGCCGTCCACGTCTTCCAGTGCCTCATCCATGAAGCACATCATGTCGGCGTCGGCCAAGTCAGCTTGAGCCACAAGGCGGCTCTGGCGCACGCACTCTGCTGCGAAGTTGGGCAGTCGCGTGTCTGGCACCCAAATTTGCACCGGGCGCAAACCTGCTTCTCGCAGCGCATCGCGGTGCTTCTGAACGCGTTCATTCACGTGGATCCTTGCCATCGCATCACACTCCGGTTTGTTACATGCAACATTCTAAAGCGAATGATACCCTTGCACATGCCGCATGAACACAGCCTTGATGCCCTGCGCGTCCCCTTGGTCGGCAGCGGCCTGCAGCACCCCTAATTCGGCTTGCAGCGCAGCCCATGGCAAATAGGGCTCGCGTGCCTTCATGATGCGCGGGTGCTCTGTGGGCTCGGGGTTGTCGCCAATCAGCAGCTCTTCATAGAGCTTTTCTCCCGGGCGCAGGCCGGTAATGGCAATCTCGATGTCGCCCTGCGGGTCGGTTGGCGTGCGCTCGCTCAGGCCCGAGAGGTGCAGCATGCGCCGCGCCAGGTCGATGATCTTGATGGGTTGGCCCATGTCGAGCACAAACACGTCGCCGCCCTGCCCCATGGCACCGGCCTGCAGCACCAGTTGCGCGGCTTCGGGGATGGTCATGAAGTAGCGCGTGACCTCGGCGTCGGTCACCGTGAGCGGCCCGCCGGAGGCCAGCTGTTTGCGAAACAGCGGCACCACGCTGCCGCTGGACCCCAACACATTGCCAAAGCGCACCATGGAGAACAGGGTTTGCGGATGCGCTTGGGCAAAGGCCTGCAGCACCAGCTCGGCCATGCGTTTGGTGGCGCCCATCACATTGGTGGGGCGCACGGCCTTGTCGGTGCTGATGAGCACAAAGCGGTGCACGCCTGCGCTGACTGCCGCCTGCGCCATGTGCAAGGTGCCAAACACGTTGTTGCGCACGCCCTCGCCCGGGTTGTCTTCCACCATGGGCACGTGTTTGTAGGCCGCGGCGTGGTAGACCGTAGCGGGCTTGTAGCTGGTGAGGATGGCCTGCAGGCGTTCGGGGTTGGAGACACTGGCCAACAGAGGCACCAGCTCCACTTGCAGGCTGTCAGCAATGCACAGGGCCTGCAGTTCCTGGTGGATGGAATACAGGCCAAATTCGCTGTGGTCGAGCAGCAGCAACTGCCGCGGCCTTTGCTGCACGATCTGGCGTGTGAGCTCGCTGCCGATGCTGCCACCCGCGCCGCTGACCAGCACCACCTGCCCGGCCAGGTCACGCGCCAGCAAGTCGGTGCGCGGGGGCACCGGCTCGCGGCCCAGCAGGTCTTCGATGTCGAGCTCGCGGAAGTCTTGCACCGTCACCTTGCCAGAGGTCAGGTCCGCCAGGCTGGGCAGGGAGCGCACATGGACGGGCAGGCTCTCCAACGAGTGGATGATCTGGTTGCGGCGCTCGCGGGTGGCGCTGGGCATGGCCAGCAGGATGTCGGTGATGGCGTGGCGCGGCACCAGGGCCAACAGCTGTGCCGAAGAAAAAATTGGCAGCCCGTTGATGCTGCGCCCGACCATGGACGCATCGTCATCCACATAGCCAATGACCTTGAGCTGGCCGGATATCTGCAAGGCCGAGGCCGTTTGCGCGCCAGCGGTGCCCGCGCCATAAATCAGCAGCCGGCCGGTGTGGCCAGAGCCCAGCAAGGGAATGCCCGCCAGCCAGAAGCGCGCCATGGCGCGGCTCAGGCCCACCAGCATCAGGAAGATCAGCGGTTGCAGCACACCCAGGGTGCGCGGCACGCCGTTCCAGCGCTGCCACAGCAAGATGCCGGTGAGCAGCACGCTGTACAACACCACCGCCTTGGCGGTCGCATTCAGTGCGGCCTGGCCCGTGTAGCGGAAGATGGCGCGGTACAAACCAAAGCGCACGAAGATGGGAATGGCCAGCGCGGGCGCCACCGCATACACCCACCACTGGGCGTCTAACGGGCGGGCCCAGACATCCAGGCGCAGGCCAAAGGCCAGCCAGGTGGCCAGCAGGGCCAGGGCGATGTCGAGCAGCACCACGGTGAACTGCTTCACCAAGCGCGGCCAAGTCAGGATTCTTTGGTTCATCCGCTGGCCTAGTGCGTCACGTTGTCGCGCTTGAGGACCTTGACTGCGGTGAGCAGCAAAATCTTCAGGTCCAGGGCAAACGACTGCCGCTCCAGGTAGACGCGGTCCAGTGCCACTTTTTGCGGGATGGGAATTTCATCCCGGCCATTGATCTGTGCCCAGCCGGTCAGGCCGGGAATGAGCTGGTCCACACCCTGCACGGTGCGCAGGGCGATCAGGTCGGCCTGGTTGAACAGGGCCGGGCGCGGGCCCACAAAACTCATGTCGCCCTTGACGATGTTCCACAGCTGCGGCAATTCGTCCAGACTGCTCTTGCGCAAGAAACCGCCGATGGGCGTCAGATAGCGTGCCGGGTCGGCCAGCAAGTGCGTGGCAACCGCCGGCGTGCCCGTGCGCATGCTGCGGAACTTGGGCATTTTGAAGATGCGGTTGTGTTGCCCCACACGATCGGACCAATAAAGGGCCGGGCCAGGGGACGTCAGGCGCACCAGCAGCGCCACCAGTGCGATGGGCACGAGCAGCGCAAGGGCCAGCAGCAGGGCTGCAAGCAGGTCAAAAATACGCTTGAGGGTCATTCACGATTTATGGACAGATTGGGCGACCTGTAGCAGGCCTTGCTCCAAGGATACAGGTGGTGTCCACCCCAAAAGCTGACGCGTCTTTTCCATATCCACTTGCAGCGAAGAGAACAATCGCTGCGCCATGTCCTGTTTGCCCGCCAATGCAGCGCCCCATGCCAGCATGCGCTGCGGCACAGGAATCAGTCGCGCGGGCTTGCCCAGGGCCGCGCCCATTCGGCGCAGGAGTTCGGTGGTGGAAACGTCTTCCCCGTCGCTCACCAGAAAGGTCTGGTTGGCGGCCGCCGGGTGGTGGATGCAGGTGATGATCAAGTCGACCAGATTGTCCAGCGCCACCAGGCTGCGGCGGTTGTCAATGGCGCCCAAGGGCAAAGAGATGCCGCGCTGCAGCCAGCGCACCATGGTCGCGAAATTGGCCTTGACGCCCGGGCCGTAGACCAGGGGGGGACGGATGATGACCACTTCCAGGCCGGTTTGTTGAGCTACGTCCCTTAGGCCCGCTTCGGCCTCCATTTTGGAGATGCCGTAGGGGTCTTGGGGCGCAGGCGCGTCGTCGGGGCGGAAGGGGCGGCCAGGCTGGGTTTGCTCGCCGTTGACTTTGATGGAGCTTAGAAACACAAAACGCTGGACTCCGCAGGCTGCGGCCTGCCGTGCCAGTGCCAGTGTGCCGTCGACGTTGACCTTGCGGTATTCCTGCATAGTGTCTGTCGCTGCGTCTTGCATCACGTGGACGCGGGCGGCCAGGTGCACCACGCAGGACTTTCCTTGCAGCACAGCCGTCCATGCGACTGGGTCTGACCGGGTAGACATCGCCTGGGCATCCATGTCCAAGATCTGAAGCAGCCTGCAACCGACAAAACCTGTTGCCCCGGTCACCACCGTGGCCGGGCTAGACATAGAAAAGCTCAGTTATCTTGAAAAAGTATTTGGACAGCAGCTTAAGCCAATTGGTCGAAATGCCATTGATGCTGCAAGCCCGCAGTATTTCCTTGTTGAGTCGGTATGTGGCTCCCAATCCTGCCGTACTCAAACCGCCGATCTGCATGCGCACCCATACCTGTGCCAGATGCCGGCTCTTGATCTGTCCCGATTTAAAGACGCGTGCGACGAACTCGTAATCACCGGCGATTTTGAAGTCTTCGCGGAAATAGCCATAGCGCTCGTAGACCGCGCGGCGGATAAAGAGTGCCGGATGTGCCGGCATCCAACCCCAGCCAATACGCTGCGGCGTAAAGCGGCCGGAGTTATAGGTGCGCACCACCTTGTCCGGACTGCCTGCGCGAAAGAACTCTACGTCGCCATACAGCGCATCCAGGCTCAGTTCCTGCATAGTGCGCGACACGTCTTCCAAAACCTGAGGGTGACTGTAAACATCATCTGAATTCAGGAAGGCAATCACGTCGCCAGTTGCCAACTTCAGTCCCTTGTTCATGGCCTGATAGACCCCCGTATCGGGCTCGGAAACAAAGTGGGCTATCCGCCCAGCATTGCGCTGGATGATGCTCACCGTAGCGTCGCGCGACGCGCCGTCGATCACGATGTGCTCGATGGTGGGCCAGGTCTGGGAGGCGACCGAGTCGATGGTTTTCTGGATCGTGGCTTCGCTGTTATAACAAACGGTAATGACGGTCAGCTTCATTTAATCACCCAGCAGGCGTCTGGCAATTCCACGTGAGGCGTAACGCAAGTTGCCGTCCTTGACCATGAGCGCCAAACGCCGCAACTGATGAAACCTCTTACCCCAGACTGAGACCTCGCGCCCGGATCGAATGCGTTTGTACTCTTCGTCAAAAACCCACTGCCGATTACTGGTCTTGGTTTCATCATGTAACCGCAGAGCGCCCCACACCGCATTCACATGTTCAGCGCTTCTGCCGTCTTTGAGTACACGCAAAAACCAGTCGAAATCGAAACTGCAATCAAACGTTTCGTCCAAATATCCGAGTTCTGCGTGCAGCGAGGACCGCCAGAATGCGGCCTGATTAGTTAGAACCATTCCCTCTGCAAGCAGGGAAGCATAGGTAGGCTTCACATACTTCATGTCGCGTAGCAGGTTGTCATCCTTGTCAATCAGGTTCATGTCACCGATCAACAGGGAAGCAGTGGGGAACGCAACACTCGCCTGCGCCAATTGTTGGAACGCGCCGGGCAGAAACACATCATCGGAATTCTGCCAGGCAAGCCATTCGCCCTTAGCACGCTGCAGGCCTTTGTTGATGGCATGCGCCTGACCACGGTCTGGTTCACTGACCCAATAAGCCAGATGCGGCGCATAGGTGCGAATGATGTCAACGCTGCCATCGCTTGAGCCTCCATCAATGATGATGTACTCGAGATTGGCGTAATTCTGATCCAACACCGAGCGAATGGTTCGCTCCAGATAAGCTGCCTGGTTATAGCTGGGAGTGACGATACTGATCTTGGGCAGTGTCGCAATCATCCACGCTCTCCGTGCACGAACAATGCAGCATCCTCTGCCATTCTTTTGACAACCTCTTCAAAGCTTGTCTGGGCAGTCCATCCCAATTGCCTGGCTGCCTTTTCCGGATTGGCATGGCTCACACGAAGGTCGGAAGGCCGGAACAAATTGCTTTCAACACGCACATGGTCCTTCCAGTTGAGACCAAATTGACCGAACGCACATTCCACAAAATACTCCAGCGATTGGGTGTGGCCGGTTGCAATCACGAAGTCGTCCGCCCGCTCTTGCTGCAGCATTCTCCACATGGCATCCACATAGTCCGGTGCCCATCCCCAATCCCGGTATATCTCGATATTGCCCAACTGCAGAGTTTTGCTACGGTCCTGGCTGATGCGCGCGGCGGCCCGCACAATTTTTTGTGTCACAAAGCGTTCGGGCCGAAGCGGTGATTCGTGATTGAACAGGATTCCGGTACACGCAAACAAGCCATAGGCCTCGCGGTAGTTCTGCACCAGCCAGTGGGCCGAGGCCTTGGCAACCGCGTAAGGGCTGCGCGGCCGAAACGAGGTACTCTCATCCGCAGCATGCGTGCCTGTGTCACCAAAACATTCGCTGGAGCCGGCGTTGTAGAAGCGGATGGGCTGCCCCACAAACCGAACGACTTCCAGCATATTCAAGGTTCCCTGGGCAATGCTTTCCATGGCCTCAACCGGTTGCTCAAACGACAAACCGACCGAAGTTTGCCCAGCCAGGTTGTAAATTTCATCGGGCTTGAAGCGTTGGACCACATTGAGCACACTGCGAAAATCGTTGATGGCCATGGACGTGGTTTGCACATGGTCCAGAATATGCAGGCGCGCAAGATTGGAAAACGAGGTGATCATGGCATCGCGCGACGTGCCGATGACTTCATACCCATTCTTCAACAGCAGCTCAGCCAAATAGCCCCCGTCCTGCCCGGCCACACCACAGATCAGCGCTTTCATATCAAGAGACTCCGGTAAATATCTGCCGTCTGTTGCGCGCAGCGCTCCCAGGAAAACACCTTTATGCGCTCACGTCCGCGCTCAACAAAGGTTTGGCGCAGCGCCCTGTCCTGGACCAGCTCCACAATGGCCTTCCCAATGGAATCGGTTGACAGCGGGTCGAACATCATGGCCGCATTCCCCACCACCTCGGGTATCGAACTTGAGTTGCTGCAGGCAACCGGGCAATCGAAGCTCATGGCTTCCAATGGCGGGATTCCAAAGCCTTCGTACAAGGAAGGATAGACAAAGACTTCCGCATTGCGATACAGCTCGGCCAGGCGTTCGTCACTTCCAGCTACTTGCTTGACACGCAGCTCCGACAAGCCCAAAGAGGCAATGAGATCGCGCTCCTGCGTGCTGAATGCACCGCCACCAAATGCAAGCACCTCGAATTTATTTCGAAGAATGTCCATGGCGGCATAGGCACGCACCAATCCTTCAAAATTCTTGTAACCGCCACGGCTTCCCACGTACAAAATATAGGGACGCTCGGTCTTGGGCGGCGCCTGTGTCGGCGCATGCGTCAGGGTGAAGCCAAGATACACCACAGAAGTTTTTTCTTGTGGCACACCGAGCAGTTCGATCAAATCGTTCCTGGTATTTTCCGAAATGCAAACGATGTGGTCTGCGCGCTTCACCGCCGCCGCTTTTTCTTTGGATGTCGTGTCCCAGGCCGGAAAAGATTCCGGGAAACGCTCGTGAATCATGTCGAAGACCGTCAATACCACTTTGCAGTTTTTTGGAGCCTGGCGCGAGGCGGCGTAATAGGTTTCGTGGACGATATCCGGCGAAAAATGCGACATGAATGGTTTCGCCAAAAACTGGTTCAGCGCACGGTAGATGCGCCCGGTCCTGCGGATGGCCGGCACGCGACGCCCCATCACATGCAGCTCATTCGATGCGGCCTGCACATAGGAATTCACCAGCAACGGGCTGATCAACGCCACCTCGGCAGCCTTGCTCAGCGCTAGGTTATTGGCCAGTTCAAAAAAGTAGCGTGATATCCCGCCGTACTCCTGCCAACCGAATATCTGATGGTCGTAAGCAATCCTCATCATGCGCAGCCTCAGACGATTCCCGCAAGCATGGCCTTGTGGTCAGCGAAGGTCTTTGATCCCAGCTTGCGGCGAATCCACCACGGCGCAAAGGGTGCTATGGCCCGGTGGGTAAACAAGCGTAAGCGCCCTTCGTTCACTGCCGTCTTGGACAGTATGTGAATGCCCCCAGCGCTGGAAAAATGCAGTCCCAGCTTCTCGCCCAGAATCTGCAGAGTGCGTCGCTGATAAAACCCGATATGCTGCCCGGTCTCGAACGCGTAGTACCACCAGGCCTCCGGCTGGGGCGGTTCGCCCTCGTATAGCTCGGTGGTGAATATCAGTGTCTGTGCATTTGCCGCAGCAAGTGTTTCCTTCACAAATGCCACCGGGTCAGTGACATGCTCCAAGACTTCCATGGCGGTGACTGCAGCGCAAGGCCCGAGCTTGTCCTGGTACTCAAAACCGGGTGCAACGAGGTTCTCGCAATATTTGTCTTTCCAGTAGAAGTCAAATCCGAAGTCACGCATGAGTCGGGTCAACATGCCGTAACCACCGGCCGCATCCACATACCTGGCCGCGCCACGCTCCTTGAAGCCCCAATACAAAATGGCAGAAAGCTTGCTGGCGATCGAGATATTTCGCATCACCAGCCCGGTGTCTGCTGCCGCGATAGCGGATGTGTAGGCTTCATCAAGCCAATGGGGCTCATGGACCCGCAAGAATCCGCAGGCGTCGCACACCTCGTAGTCGGCACGGTGTTTGGACAATACCTGTGCGGAAAAAGCGGGGCGCATTGCGCCAGAACAAATGGGACAAGGCATTTTCAACGCACCCATGAGAGCAGCTTGCCGCGAACCCGTTTCCACAACGGTACGCGAAAGCACTTTTCTTCGCTGAAGTGGTCTGCCCGCATATTTCGGAAAAACCCCACAGGATGAACCAGGGGGAACTGCATCGGCTTCACTGCCATATTCGCCAATTCGCTTTCGCCCGTAGTGTGCGTGGCATTTTGGTCAAAACCGATATTCGAAATCAGGTTCACCGATGGAAGAACACTGGCCCTGCCGCTCAGCCAATTTGCAAAGACCCACTGGTAGTCCCAGGTATCAATCTGACCTTGGTGCACTCGTTCGAAAATCTTTTTCCAATAGACAGCCTCACGCGCATCTCCAACCATGTCGGCCAACCGGCCCTCGTCTCGTACACGAGGCCAATTGCCCAAGGCAACGTCGTAACTATCCTGCCAACGATCACGCCAGCTGGCCCAGCCCCAGACATGCACATACTTGGAGAAATAGTAACTGTCGCTTCCATAACTGCGACCAAATTGAAAATTGTCGCCGCTGATGGTGCCAACGCGTTTGTCGTCCCGGTAGCGCTCCAGCATTTCCTGGCAGTATCGAAAGAAACTGGGATCTGGCAGGCAATCATCCTCCAGGATGATGGCCTCCTCCACCTGTTCAAAAATCCAATCTATACCGCTGGAAACCCGTTTCTTGCAGCCAAGATTGACCTCGGAAAAATTCGTCAAAACCTCGCAGTCCCAATCAACACGCGCCAGAAGATCTCGCGTAACCGCCACCTTGTCGGCTTCACCCGCTCGGTTTGACCTGGGTCCATCCCCCACTACCAATAATTTGGGTGGCTTGACCTTGGCAATTTCAGCAAAAACCCGGGCCGCCGTGTCCGGCCGGTTAAAGATAATGAAGGCAACCGGCGTGGTTAATTTGAAATCACTCACTTAGTAGCTTTCGGAAATAGGCGATGGTTTCTTTCAGTCCATCTTCCAGACGAACCTTTGGCTCCCAACCCAAGGCTGACTTTGCCAGTTCAATATTGGGTTGCCTTTGCTTGGGATCATCTGCTGGCAAGGGATGAAACGTCAATTGTGATTTGCCCCCCACCAGGCGAAGCACATTCTCTGCAAGTTCCAGCATGGTGAATTCAACCGGGTTGCCGATATTCACCGGGCCCGTAAAGTCGGCGGGGCTATCCATGAATCGCAGCATGCCTTCGATCAGATCGTCCACATAACAAAAACTGCGTGTCTGCTGGCCACTGCCATAGATGGTGATGTTCTCACCCTTGAGCGCCTGAACAATGAAATTACTTACCACGCGGCCATCTTGCGGGTGCATGCGGGGACCATAAGTATTGAATATTCGCATTACCTTGATCTCCAACTGGTGCTGGCGGTGGTAATCAAAAAACAGGGTTTCGGCGCAACGCTTGCCTTCGTCATAGCAGCTTCTGATACCGATGGGATTGACTTTGCCCCAATAGCTTTCCGGCTGCGGATGCACATCAGGATCACCGTACACCTCGCTGGTAGATGCCTGCAATATGCGCGCCCGGGTTCGCTTGGCCAAGCCAAGCATATTGATCGCCCCATGCACGCTGGTTTTGGTAGTTTGCACCGGATCGTGCTGGTAATGAATGGGCGATGCCGGGCATGCCAGATTGAATACCCGATCCACCTCCACATACAGCGGAAAGGTCACATCGTGCCGCATCAATTCGAAGTTTGTATTCCCCATCAGATGGGCAACATTTCGCTTGCTGCCGGTAAAGAAATTGTCGACGCACAAGACGTCCTCTCCGGAATCAATGAGTCGATCACACAAATGCGACCCAAGAAAACCAGCTCCACCTGTCACCATAACTTTTTTCATTTTTAACCAATCCAAGCGATATGCTCGTTCGTATTATTGTAATTTGCTTGCTATGCCCTTGATGAAACCAAGCAGGGGAGTTGGCATCAACCATTTAATGAAATTGAAGAATGTCAGATCGTCCGGAAAATACGGGAAATAAGGTGTCTTCATAAGATACTTCCAATACAGTTTTTTAAGCGGATGAGCATCTCTCAATTGCCACGGCTTGGAGGTGCCAGAATAGTGAATGATTGCCGGATTCCGCAAGGCTGACGACAGATCAGCAGGCGCGTAGCACGGGTAATTTTTCGAGAAATCGGATTCGAAAACGACCGCCTGCAGATTGTACTTGGGAGGCAATTCAAACCACCCACCATCCACAACCGCGTTCAGCACATCCTGATCAGCCAATTGTATTTTGGAAAAATTGTCATGCATGAACTGAAGACAATTCTTCATGATCGACAGCTTTCTCCATTGCTCCAGATTCACGTATAGAACACCCGCATTGAAATATTTTGACTGGTGCTGCATACCCAAATCCGCATGCCTGTCAAAGCCAGGATTGGCTACAGCCGCCAGCAAATATTGTTCCAAATCAAGATCAAAGATGTATTGAATACTTCCCGTCACAATAATATCCGCGTCAAGATAAAGGGCGCGCTTAAATGGCAATACCTCTGCCATTACCAGCCTGAAATACACCGCTTTATTGAAATGAAAACTCGTTTTTGCGGATTCAAACAAGGTCGGATCCACAGCATAGAAAGTCAGGCTCCGTCCGTAGGACGATGCAATGTCATTCAACTTTCTCTGGTTCTTCTCCGATACACTGTCAATAATATAGTGCAAATGGATATTGATGTCTTTGTTGTTCTCCAGCAATGACACCATGGCAACCGCCACATGCTGGACATACCTTTCATCGGTTACAAAAACAACATTATATTTTTCCACCGATGCTCTCCATATAAATGAACTTCATATAGTTCGGACGCCGCTCGTCGGTGATGGCACTGTATTGTTCTTGCGTATAGGCATTCGGTGTCAGGTATTTTTTGACTCTATACGGATAATCAACGACGATTCGGATAACGTGCGTCATATAAAATCTTGCAATCAGGGTCTCGGTTATATTCGGAACAAAACAGTCGTGCGATTCAATCAACAGGTCGGCATTTTTCAAATTCGGCACCCTGGTTGGATCCAGTAAAACTTCTTCAAAGCCTTCAATATCACAGAACACCAGTCCACCCGTTTTGCATTGCTCGTCCAGTTCCTGATGGGTGCACTCCATCTTCACTTCAATGTTTCGCAATGCATTCATTGCTTTTAATTCATTGGAGTTCTTTCTTGCTTCCGGATCAATGTCATATGCAATGATTCGAGTATTTGGCAATTTCATCGCAAAGCCGCAGGCATAATAACCTTCGGCGCAACCGATATCCAATATTTTTGAATACTGTTTCAATTCCAGTATTTCCTGAATCCACCCTTGTATCGACTCCTCGTAGGAACCGAGAATTTTGGGTAGAAGCGCGCTCCCGGAAGAGCGTTTGATGTATTTCATGCCCTTGAAATGGCCATTTTGAACAACATATTGCTCATTGAAAACC
>CANCCF010000053.1 GCA_947374485.1 Comamonadaceae bacterium
GGAAAACAGTAAGGCCGTAATTGACCATAGTGCCCGCCCCATCAAACCACAGCTGCAGGCGAATGGAATGCCGTTCAGCCGCATAAAGAATAAACAGATTGACCAAGGACTGTGTGATCCAGGCAGCTACCAATGCCCATACGCTGCCAGTCAGCAAGGCAATTGGTATGCCCACAACCACGTACCCAATCACGTATCCTGCAATGCTGGCAATCTGAATGCGCCGGAAATCAAGCTTGCGCTTGAGCATATTGTTCGCAGGAGCAGTCAACGCATTTATCAAACAGACAACCGACAAACCAGCCACCACCCCTTGCGCCGCAACATTGCCCAACTGGCGCGATATCGGACCGCTCATGGCGGCAACCAGCATGGTTACCAGCAGGCCAAGAATCAGCTGCCAGGTGAAGACAAAACGCAGGTCATCCTGGCTGACAGAATCCTTTTGAATCAAGCCGTAGGCAATTCCGACATCCGAGAAGAAATTGCTGAAGCTGATGACGATCGCACCGATGGCAAACAAGCCGTACTGCTCCGGGCCGAGGGCTCGCGCCAATACGATCTGAGAGCCAATTTGGAGAATGATTTTCAGGATGGAACCACCACCACCCCAAAAAACAGCGGATACGCTTTTGTGCCCCAAGTCCTTCATTGGTGGTTGGGCGCTGCGGCCGTGGTAACCGAGCCTGCAAAGCGCGACCGGCTTTCAGGTGCAATTGCAGCTACCAGATCTGATGCAAACTTCTCCTGGACGAGGTACGCCTTTGCCGCGTCCGTGTCAATGGACGAGACACGAACCAGCATGCCGTCAGGTATGAGTCCCCGCATTGCGTAGCGCACTTCGATAAGGCGCTTTTCAGTCATGGTTGCCGCAATTTTGTCGCCCACGAGTGCCCAATAAATTATTGGCTCGATACGCTGACCAAGCTTGGCCTTAAGCCGGACGGCTGGCACGCGTATGCCATTGATTGCCAATGTGGCGGGTTCGTTGCCAAGCAGTTGAAAGCCCTGAGACGGATAGCATGATTCAGGTCTGTGCAGCTGCAGGTTGCGATTTTGGTTTTTGCCATAGGCAATGGAGAGCATGATGCGATAGCCCTCTGCGTTCACATAAACGCGGGAAAGTATTTCGCTGTAAATCTTGCTGAGGTTTGCTTGCTGCGATGGGTCCACTACTTGGCCACTGCCGTTCGCATCTTCCTTCCAGTCACCAAATTGCTTGGGCACCATGGCTTGAAGACTTATGGGCGGCAATGTGTCTGCCACGCTGATGGTGGGCCTGAGCACCGAACCAAGTACTGCGGCCCCCAGCATGAGCAGCAGTAGCACAACACCTTTAAACGATTGACCCATGGCGCTATGCATGGGCACTCTTTGGTCTGTTGCCCTTGCTGCGGTTCTCCAGCGCATGAAGCGCTGAATCAAAACCAATGATCAGCACCAGCGCGCTCAGAAACAGCACCATGCCAGCGAAGCCATGCAAGAAGCCTTGCCCAGCTGCATCGCCGAAGTGGTAAGTGATCAAACTCAATGACATAACCCTGATCACGTTGGCAGTAAAGGAGATCGGCACGATCAGCAAAGCAAGCCCTACGTTTCGGAACGCCGAGTCGCGCCGCACCAAATTGAGATACAACAGGCCAAGTGCTTCCAGCGTTAGCAGTGTGTGAAGGCCCGCGCAAGCGTCGGCCACCAGCAACATGTATTGACCGATTTGAAGCGTTACGCCGTTGCGTCCAATGGGATACCCAGCCCAATACAGGACCTGCTCCGCCACATACGACACGGCCATCTTCATGGGCATCGTGACTATGTCCACTACGGTGACTGGCAATGGCACCATGAACAACATGAAGAACAGCGCAAACCACTGCACCTTGAGGGCAGCACTGCCCTGCTGCAGCAAGATGGCGCCTACCAGCAGCCAAATAGCTGAGCCAATTTCCAGTAGCAAAATATCTTGTGAACGGCCTATCGCATACAGCAACAAGCCAAACACAAAAATCGGCCAACCCCAATTGCTCGTCGGCTGCCCCCGCGCAGCCAGCTCCATCGCCCCCAAATTCCGGTACAGCAGCCACAAGCTGATGCCCAGCACTATCGGCCCGTGCAGCTGCTCGTCCGTACTCCATATCCCCGTCAGCAAGTCATACAAGCTCGGCACATACAACACCGCCAGCCCCAATGCCAGCGGCAGCCAGGTCCAAAGCCTCTCACTGCGGCTTTGAGCCGCCTCAGGCGTCATTCAACACCGCCCCCACCAGGGTCACGCCACCGTCTTGCAGTCGGGCGGACAGTGCGCGGGCCTCGGGTACCAGGCTGCGGTTCTTGCGCGCCACCATGAGTGCGGCGCCGCCGCGGGCGGCGATGATTTCGGCGTCGGCATAATCGCCGCCGCTGGGGGTGTCGATCAAGATCACGTCGAACATGTCGGCGGCGCGCTTGAGCAGTTTGTCAAACACCGGGCGGCCCAGCAGCTCTTGCGGGTTGGGGGGGATGGCGCCCGCAGGCAGCACGCCCAGGTGCGGCAGGCCGCGCACCAGCTTGCCCAGCTCCAGCCCGCCGCGCCCGGCCAGGATGGACGAGAGGCCGGCTGCGCGCGGCATCTGGAAGAGGGCCTGCTGGCTGTTCTGCAACTTGGCGCGCAGGTCCGCATCGATGAGCAGGGTGCGCTGCCCTTGCTGGGCAAACACGACGGCCAGGTTGGCGGTGATGAAGCTGCGCCCGTCGCCCTTGGCAGGGCTGACCACGGTGAGGATCTTGCGGCGCACGTCGCCGTTGAACCAGCGCAGCTGCAGCTGGCTGCGCAGGGCGCGCAGGTTTTCGCCCACGGGGCTGAAGGGTTTGTAGGCGGCTATCAGTTGGGGGCTGACGCTGCTGTCTTCGGCGTCGAGGTAGGCGTAGTCAAACTGCTTGCTCAGGGCGAAGTTGATGTCGTCTTCGCTGATGAGCTTCAAGGCAACGGCGGCCTGGCCAAAGGGGATGTGCTCGCGCTGTTGCACTTCCAGAATGCTTTGCAGGTCGTGCGGCTGCAGTTGCCCGGTGGCCACCAGAATGTCGCCAATCGATTTGGCCGGGGCCAGCACCTGCGGGGTGCTGCCAAGCGCGCTGCCGGGGGTGCGGTTGCTGGTCATGCGCGGGCCTCCGCGGGGCGTTTGAGCATGCCTTCGGCCGAGCGGATGGTGCCCAAGAGGGGGACGTCCAGCGCGTCCACCAGGTCTTGCCCCGAGCGCACGCGGCGCTTGGCCAGCTCCAGCACCAGCGCCAGGCCCACGCCCAGCAGCACGCCCAAAAAGATGGACACCAGCACGTTGAGCAGCACCCGGGGTTTGCTCGGGTCCACCGGGGGCACGGCGGGGTTGAGCACGAGGATGTTGGTCTGGTTGGTCTGGCTCTCGATGTTGGATTGCGAAGCGCGCTGGCTGACCACCTCAAAGGCGCGCTGGGCCGATTCGATGTCGCGGCGCATGACGTTGAGCTCGTCGCGCTGTTTGTTGAGCAGCAGCACGCGGCTCTTCTGGCTGGCCAATGCGCCTTGCAGCTGGCGCTCGCGCTGGCGGCCGACCTGGTAGGTGGTTTCCACCGAGCTGGTGATCTTGCGCGTCTCGGCCTCCAGCTGGGCCTTCATGTTGGCCAGCTCGCTCTCCGAACGCAGGGTTTGCGGGTGGTTTTTGCCGAGGTTGCCGCTGCTCTCGATGAGCTTGGCTTCCATGCGCGCAATGTCAGCCTTCAGGCCGTTGATGAGCGGGCTTTGGATCACTTCGGCGATGGTGTCGGGCCGCACGTTTTCGCGCTTGCTCTGGCTGTCGGTGGTTTGGCCTTGCACACCGGTGAGCTGGCTGCTGGTCTCGTTGAGTTTGGTGGTCTCGAAGTCAAGCCGCTCGTCGGCGCTGGTGATGCCGTTTTGCTGCTGGTAGTCGGACAGGGCTTTTTGCGCGGTTTCGAGCTTGTCGCGGGCGACCTTGGTTTGCTCTTCAAAAAAGGCGGCATATTGGCGCGCGGGGGCCAGGCGCAAGTCGAGGTTGACGTCGATATAGGCCTGGGCAAAGGCGTTGGCCACGGCGGCGGCAAATTCAGGGTCGGCGCCGCTGTAGTTGATGTTGATGACGTTGCTTTCGCGGCTGGGTTTGACCTCCAGCTTTTTCTGCAGCAGGTTGGCCAGCCAGTCGCTGATCTGGCCGCGGCCTTCGGTGGCCTCGCGCCACTGCGCCTGGATGACGGCGCTGCTTTCGAGCTTGAGCATCTTCACCACGGCCTTGGCCACGCGGTCGCTGTTGATGATGTCGATTTGCGTGGCCATGTAGCCCGGCGCCATCATGCCCTGCAGCACCATGCCAGAGACCTGGTCGGGGCTCTTCACGTCAATCACCACGGCGGTGCTGGCGGTATAGGTTTTGGGCAGCCAAAGGCTCACCGCCACGGTGGTGGCCACGGTGAGCACAAACGCCAGCAGCGCCACCCAAAAGCGGGCGCGCAAGATGAGCAGAAATTGCTGAAGGGTCATGGGTGGGCCAGTGGCATTTAGAAAATGCTTTCTTTGACGTAGATGACGTCGTCGGGCATGACGCGGTCGGTCAGCTGGGGTTCGAGTTGCTGCAGGCTGCCGTCTGGCCCCTTGCGGCTCAGGCGCAGGCGCTTTTCAGAGCCGCGCACGGTGGGGCCGCCGCCCTGGGCCAGGGCTTGCATGACCGTCATGTCGCGCTCGATGCGGAAGGAGCCGGGGCGCTGGGTTTCGCCATAGATGTAGAACATGGGGGCGCGGTGCACATAGACGGTGTCGCCGCCCTGCAGCACGATGTCGTCGGCCACCTTGTTGCCCAGAAAGATGGAGGGGATGTCGATCATCTTGCGAAAGGGCACGCCGCCACGCACGCCGGTGACGATGGCCACGTCATCCCCTGTGGGGGTGGCGCCACCTGCGGTGGCGAGCATGTCGCTCAGGCGGGTGTTGGTGGTTTCCAGCGGAAAACGCCCGGGCCGGGCCACCTGGCCGAGCACCGAGATCTGGTTGCCGCGCATTTGCAGCACGCTGATGTTGACCTGGGGCTTTTGCAAAAAGCCGCCCTTTTGCAGGGCGTCGGCAATCTTCTTTTCGGCCTGGGCAATGCTGAGGCCACCTATGTCCACCGCGCCAATCAGCGGGTAGGTGATGGAGCCGCCTTCGCTCACACGCGTCTCAATGGTGAGGTCGGGGTTCTGGAAGACCTGGATGCGGATGGCATCGCCCGCGGCCAGCGGGTAGTCGGCCTTGGCCTGGGCTGCGCCCACGGCGGTGGGGCTGGTCTGGGCTTGGGCCATTGCGGTTGCGGGCAAGGTGGCTGCGGCCAGCGCCAGGCTCAGGCCCAGGCTTGTGGCCAGCAGGGTGTGTGCGGTGGTGTGCTTCATTTCAGGCCTGCCACGCCTTTTTCGATGGCGGTTTTGCCGGCCGGGGTGGCCGGGGTGGTGGGTGCTTCGGCTGCAGCGGGGGCAGCGGCAGGTACAGGGGGCGCGGAGAATTCGCCCATGTAGGTGATGGTGGTGCTGGCACGCAGCGCCTTCAGGCGCGCAGCCACGGCCTCGGCGGCGCGCTGGTTGGCCAGAAAGCGCTCGATGCTGGGCAGGGCTGCGGCCTCGGCCACGGGGGCGGCTTGCGAGCCCAGCACGCGCAGCAGGGTGACGTTTTGCTCTGAGGCGTGCACGGTGGCCTGGCCGTCTTTGAGGGCGTGCACCTGGGCCAGCATGTCGAGCGGAATTTGCTCGGAGCTGCGGCTGGCGCTGCCGCCGTTGAAGGGGATGTTTTTTTCCTTCAGCACGGCGGCAATCTCGGCCGGGGCCTTGCCACTGGCGGCCATGCTTTGCATCAGCTCGGCCACGCCGGGTGCGGGCTTGGCCACCACCTCTTGCAGGCTGAAGATGCGGCGCTCGGCAAAGAGCTGGGGGTGTTCGGCGTAGTAGGTTTTGACTTCGGCCTCGGTGGGTTTGGGCAGGCTGCTGGTGAACTGCTGCAGGTAGGCACGCGCCAGAATCTCTTGCTTGGCGGCTTCAATCTGCGCCACCACTTCGGGGGCGCGGTGCAGCTTGGCTTCGGTGGCCTGGTTAACGGCGAGCTGTTGGTCAATCAGCTTTTCCAGCACTTCGCGGCTCAGGCCCTGCACGGCTTCGGGTGAGGCACTGGCGGTGTTGCTGCGGGCCAGCAGCTGGTTGATCTGGTGCACGGAGATTTCTTCCGAGCCCACCTTGGCAGCCACCTGCGTGGCCACTTTGGCGGATTCGTCTTTTTTGCCGCAGGCAGACAGGCCCAGCAGGGCGCCAAACAGGGCCAGGGCGAGTGTGGTGCGCAGGGCGTTGCGGGGCATGGAGCGGATGGTCATAAGGGGCATGAAGGACGTGAAGGACGTGAAGGCTTAGAAGCTGTAGCGGGCGGACACGCTGGTAACCACGGCGTCATAGCCCAGATTGGGCAGCGATGCGCTGCGCGTCTGGTTCTCCAGTGCGGCGGCCAGGTTGAGGCGCTGCACGGGCTCCCAACTGAAGGTCAGCGCGGTGTCGGTGGTCTGGTCGCGGCGCTGGCTGCCGACGCCGCTGGGGCTGCCCTGGTAGTCGATTTGGGCTGCGGTGTAGCTCAGGCTGAGCAGGGTTTTGGGGCTGATGGCCCAGCTGCCGCCCAGGGCCAGGCGGTCGGTCTGGGTGTAGTTGCTGTTGGCGGTGGCGTACACGGCGAGCTCGCGCGCGTATTCGGCGCGTATGCGGGTTTTGCCGCTGATGGCCCAGCTGAGCACGGCATTGGCGTTGAGGCCGCTGTAGTCACGCTGGCTGTAGTTGGGGTGGCTGCGGTTGGCCTGGCTGAGGGTGGCGTCGAGCACGGTGACGCCGCTGAAGTTCCAGTGCAGCTTCACAAAGGCGTCGGTCTGCTTGAAGCTGTCGTCCGAGAGGCTGGCATTGGGCACGGTGAGGTTGCGGTAGTTGCCGCTGGTGGCGCGGCCACCCACGTCCATGGTGCTGCCGCTGCTGAACACATAGCGCAGGCCGAGGTCGGCGCCGGTGCTGTCGCTGTCACTGGTGGCCACCACGGTTTGCTCGTTGCGCGACTCGCCTTGCGAGAGGCCCGCCACCAGGCGCCAGGGGCCGGTGAGTTCGTACAGGGCGTCCAGGCGGTTGGCGGTTTCGGTGCGCTTGTTGCGCTGATTGAAGCCCTGAAAGTCGGCAAAGCTGTTGAGGGTTTCCTGGCGCGCGGCGGTCAGGTTGCCGGTGAGGCGTGGTGTGAGTGCCCAGCGCCAGGCGGCCGCGTAGTTGGTGGCGGTAAAGCTCAGGTAGTCGTAGTTCTGGTAGTGGTTGTCGACCACGCTGGCGTCAAGCTCAAAGCGCTGCAGGCTTTGCGTGGTGGCAAAGTTCACGCCCACGGTGGTGAGGCTGATTTGCTCGGCCATGCTGCTTTTGCCAGCCGGCAGGGCCGCACCCGAGGGCAGGCGAAACAGGTTGCTGTCGTTCTGCATGGAGTAGGCCGCGCGCAGCGTGAGCGGCGTGTCGGGCAGCGCGTTTTGTGCCGAAGCAGTGGTGGCGCCCAGGGCCAGCAAGGGGAGGACGGGCAGGAGGTATTTGCGCATGTTTAGTAGGCCTTGGAGTCGTTGGCAACGAGTTGCACGGTGCGAAGAATGATGTGAATGTCGAGGCGCAGGGTCCAGTTGCGCAGGTAGTCCAGGTCGTAGTCAATGCGGGCCTGCATTTTTTCCAGCGTGTCGGTTTCACCGCGGAAGCCATTCACCTGGGCCCAGCCGGTAATGCCGGGTTTGACCTTGTGGCGCACCATGTAACCCTTGATGAGTTTGCGGTACATCTCGTTGTGTGCCACCGCGTGCGGGCGCGGCCCGACGATGCTCATGCGCCCCTGCAGCACGTTGATGAACTGGGGCAGCTCGTCGAGCGAGGTGCGGCGCAGCACCGCGCCCAGGGGCGTAATGCGGCTGTCGTTTTTCTTGGCCTGGGTGACCACACCGCCGTCTTCGGTGACCGTCATGGAGCGGAATTTGTAGACCAATATTTCTTGGCCGTCGAGGCCATAGCGGCGCTGCTTGAAGATGATGGGGCCGGGCGAACCCATGCGCACGGCCACTGCAATCACCACCAGCACCGGGCTGATCAGAATGAGGATGAGGCTGGCAAACACCATGTCGCTCATGCGTTTGAGCACGCCGTCAAAGGCGCGAAAGGGCGACTCGCACACCGATATGACCGGCATGCCGCACACCGCACTCGAGTAGCCCTGAATCAGGTCGGTGACGAACATGTCGGGCACGAAGTAGATGGACGCGGTGGTGTCCTTGAGCTCATCCAGAATGGCCAGAATGCGCGGCTGCGAGGCCATGGGCAGCGAGAGGTAGATGATGTCGACGTTGTGCTGCTTGGCCAGTGCGGCAAGCTCGTCCGTGGGGCCCAACAGGGTGTGGGTGCTGGGCGAGTTCAGGCGGTCGGTGGTGCGGCTGTCCACAAAGCCGATGAAGCGGATGCGGCTCAGGCGCGTGGCCTGCAGCCGGTTGGCCAGGGCCACGCCCTGCGCGTTCATGCCCACGATGAGCGCGCGCTTTTGCGGGCCCTGCAGCGTGAGCAGCGCCGGTGCCATGGCGCGCAACACCAGGCTGGCCGCCAGCTCGGCCAGCGGTGCCACCCACAGCCAGGTGCCGATTACCCAGCCGGAAAACTCGCGCAAAAATCCGGTGCCATAGGCGGTGAGCGCCAGCAACGAGGCAATCCACACCCAGTTGATCACGATGTCGGCCACCATCGCCAGGTTGCTGACCATCAGGCGCGGTTTGCTGGGGAAGGTGAGTGCAAACACCACCACCGAGAGCAGCAGGTATTGCGGCAATACTTCACCGTCGTACTCCACGGCCAGCACCAAGAGCGCCGCGATGATGGAGGCCGAGGTCACCAGGCTCTCAAACACGCTGAGCAAGTTGTCTTTGCCGAGCGTGGCCTGGCCTTCGGTGCGGTTGATGGTGGAGGCGGAGCGGCGCTCTTCGGCTTTATACATGGGCGATGACGGACTGGATTTTGCCAACGGCTTGGGCGCGGTTGATGACGTCGAGTTTCTTGAAGATGCGCTTGAGGTGGTTTTTGATGGTGAATTCACTCAGGTCAAGTATCAGGCCGATTTCGGGGTTGGTCTTGCCCGCAGTGACCCATTGCAGCACCTCGAGTTCGCGCTCCGACAGGCCGGTGTCTTGCGCCAGTTGGGTGAGGGCTTCGCTTTCGCTTTGCACGGCCTTGGGCAACTGGTGCGGCAGGTGGGTGACCTGGCGCAGCGCCATGTCGATATAGGGCAGCACCATGGGAATGGCGGCGCGGCTGTTTTCGGCGGCATCGGCCTGGGCGCTGAAGGTGGCATACAGGCAGTTGTTGGAGCCGCGCTTGTCGAGCACGCCGTGCACCAGGGCCGAACGCATCTTCTTCAGCGCTGTGCCCATGGGGCTTTGGATGCTGGAGCTGGGCACCTGGAAGCCGATTTCCTGGGTGCTGAAGCTGTAGGGCCGGTGGCCGAAATATTGCCACTTGGTGTAGAGGCCGGACATCAGGCTGTTGATGTCGGCTGCATCCGAGTTGAGCGAGCGCACCTCGGGCATGGCCGATATCACGTCGTGGCGCAAAGCGCCGCCGGCAAAGTCGCCCCACACGGCCACCAGCATGTCATGCGCGAGGTAACGCTGCATGTCGCCCTGCAGCCAGATCAGCAGATCAAAGTGGCTGCGCACCTCCAGCGAGCCCGATACGGCCCGGTGGTAATGCTGAAAACTTTCAGGGGAAAAGTGGGTGGAGATCAACGTGCTGTGCTGTCGATCATGCCGCCGATGAATATGCTGAACGCATGTGCTGCTTGCCCTGACATGTATTGTTGAATGGTGCTTGCATTGTATGGTGGCACCACTTGCCAACCGCTTCATTTGCCGCGCTGAAGAGGTGTTGATGTGGTGCTGCAACGAATTGCCGAATAGCTGTTCAAAACCGCACATTCATTCACACATATGTACGCTTTTGACATGGCCGTTAGTCCGAACGGACTATTCGTGTTTACCCGCGGTTACACCACAATACATCCCATGCCAAGCGCTGTTGCTACATGGCAAACAAGGGTTAAAAAAATATGAAATCCACTGCAATCAAAGCCGCTGTTGCCGCGCTCTTGCTGGCACCTGTTTTGTCGTTCGCTGCGTTCACAAAAAATGCGGCCGACTCTGAAAATGTGAGCCTTCTCAGCGGTCAGAGCTTCACAGTGGTGAGCACCTGGACTGATGCCATTGGACGCCTGGGTGACGACGACCATTCCAAGGCCACCAAAACCTACGAAGGCATTTTGTCGTGGAAGCTGACCAACCTGTTGGGCACTACGGTGTTCGACAGCGGAACTTTCACCGATTTGGTGGGTGGACCCGAAACGGCCTCCAAGACCTTCATGGGTCTGGCTGCAGGCAGCTACAAATTCACCCTGAGTGGTATTTGGAAAGCAACCCAGCGCGACGCCGAACTCGCACATGGTGGCGCACCCACGATCAACGTGGCTCCTATCAGCCCCGTGCCAGAACCCGAAACCTACGCCATGCTGCTCGCTGGCCTGGGCCTGATTGGTACCATTGCCATGCGCCGCAACACCAACGGTTCTTAAGCACCAACTGTCACTGGTCCAAAAAGGGCTTGCCGCAAGGCAAGCCCTTTTTGCTTTTGGGGAGGCGAAGTGGCCTGCTGCACAAAGCGATTGCACAAAGGCATCGCCCACAGAAAAAGGCCCTTGCGAACACATCGCAAGGGCCTTCGGTTTTGTGGTGCCGCTTGTCGGAATCGAACTGACGACCTACCGCTTACAAGGCGGTTGCTCTACCAACTGAGCTAAAGCGGCACGGGCTGAATTTTACCCTATGGCAGAGCGGCAAATGCCCGCTGCACCAATCAAATCACATCACTTGACCCGCGTGAGCGAGGGGCGGCCACCACTACCACCGCCACTGGGGCGCGGGCCGTCGGGGTTGCCGGGCTCGCTCTTGTCGGAGCTGACCTGGGTAAGTGTGGTCGAGACCGCAAGGGGCGCTGCGGGTGCGATGGGTGCGCCCTCGCCTGCGGGGCTTGCGCTGTTGCTGTTGCTGGCCAGCAGCGGGAAGGCCATGCCCTGCCCGTTCTCTTTGGCGTAGATGGCCAGCACGCGGTCTACCGGCACCAGGATGTCACGCGCTACGCCGCCAAAGCGGCCCTTGAACTCGATGTAGTCGTTGCCCAGCTGCAGCGCGCTGGTGGCGTCGAAGCTGATGTTGAGGACGATTTCACCGTCCTTCACAAACTCGTTGGGCACGCGCACCGTCTCGTCCACCAGCACAGCGATGAAGGGGGTGAAACCGTTGTCGGTACACCATTCATACAGGCCGCGGATCAGGTAGGGGCGCGTGGAGTGGGATTCTTTGGCATCAAACATGGGCCACCTGCTCTTTTTTGCGCTGCTTACTTGCGCATGACCTTCTCAGAAGGCGTGAGCGCTTCGATGTAGGCAGGGCGCGAGAACACGCGCTCGGCATATTTCAAAAGCGGTGCGGCGTTTTTGCTGAGGTCAATGCCGTAATAGTCCAGGCGCCACAGGAGCGGGGCAATGGCCACGTCGAGCATGGAGAAGTTCTCGCCCAGCATGTACTTGTTCTTCAGGAACACGGGGGCCAATTGGGTCAGGCGGTCGCGGATGTGCGAGCGGGCTTTTTCCAGGGCTTTCTCGTTGCCCTTGGAGGCGCGGGCTTCGAGGGTGGAGACGTGCACAAAGAGTTCCTTCTCGAAGTTGAGCAGGAACAGGCGCACGCGCGCGCGGTCAACCGGGTCGCCGGGCATGAGTTGCGGGTGGGGGAAGCGCTCGTCGATGTACTCGTTGATGATGTTCGACTCGTACAGGATCAGGTCGCGCTCGACCAGGATAGGCACCTGGCCATAGGGGTTCATGACGCTGATGTCTTCGGGCTTGTTGTACAGGTCCACATCGCGGATCTCGAAGTCCATGCCTTTTTCAAACAGCACAAAGCGGCAACGGTGGGAAAAGGGGCAGGTTGTTCCTGAATACAGCACCATCATGGCAAGAGACTCCTAAAAATTAAAAAAGAGTGGGTTGCCACAATTGCAGGAATTGCGCACCCACTCTCCGGTGTCCGGGCACTTGTTGGATGTGCCCTGGAACGCTGGCCAATGTTACTTGACGTCTTTCCAGAACGCCGCATTGAGGCGCCAGGTGAAGAAGCACAGTATGACCAGGAACAGCATGACCCACACACCCAGGCGCACCCGGGTGTTGGCGGCGGGCTCGGCCATCCACTGCAGGTAGTTCACCAGGTCACCCACGGTCTGGTCGTATTGCTCGGGCGTGAGGGTGCCGGGGGTGACTTGTTCCCAGCCCTTGAAGACGTGCACTTCTTTGCCATGCTCTTCGGCCACTTCATAGATCGGAACGCGCTTGCCCTGCAACTGCCACAGCACGTGGGGCATGCCCACGTTGGGGAAGGCCAGGTTGTTCCAGCCGGTGGGCTTGGTGTCATCGGCGTAGAAGGTGCGCATGTAGGTGTAGAGGTAATCCGCACCGCTGCCCTGGCCCTGGGCCGAGCGGGAACGCGCAATCACCGTCAGGTCGGGCGGGTTGCCGCCAAACCATTCCTTGGCTTGCTTGGGGTCAATCGCGGCCTTCATGGTTTCGCCCACCTTGTCGGTGGTGAAGAGCAGGTTGTCCTTGATTTGCTGTTCGGTCAGGCCAATGTCTTTCAGGCGGTTGAAACGCATGTAGGACGCCGAGTGGCAGTTCAGGCAGTAGTTGACAAACACCTTGGCGCCGTTTTGCAGGGCGGCCAGGTCATTGGTCTTGGCGGGGGCCTTGTCCCACGCGATGCCGCCGGTGTTGGCCTGTGCCGTTGCGGCCAGGCCCAGGGCCAGCAGGAGGGACGCGAGTATTTTTTTCATTGTGTTTGTTTCCATTTCAGTGGGCAACAAAGTTGACGCGCTTGGGCACGGGCTTGGGGTCGCCAATGCGGCTCCACCAGGGCATCAGGATAAAGAAGCCGAAGTAGAACAGGGTGCCAAGTTGCGATACGCGGCCGCCCACATCCGACGGAGGCTGCGTGCCAAGCCAACCGAGGATCAAGAAGTTGATCACGAACAGCGCATACATGTACTTGTGCCAGCCAGCGCGGTAGCGGATGGACTTGACCGGGCTGTAGTCGAGCCAGGGCAGGAAAAACAGCACCACCACGCCGCCACCCATCATCACCACGCCCCAGAACTTGGCGTCGATGGACAGCATCATGGCAACCACGGCCACAGCAGCAACCGCAATCACGGGCTTGAAGATCTTGGGCAGCTTGGCCTTGAAGATACCGAATGCAGCACCGGCCAGCACGCAGGCAATCAGCACGTAGAGCATTTCGGTGGTCACGGCACGCAGCATCGAATAGAAGGGCGTGAAGTACCAGACCGGTGCGATGTGCAAAGGTGTCTTGAACGGGTCGGCCGGGATGAAGTTGTTGTACTCCAGGAAGTAGCCGCCCGCCTCGGGCGCAAAGAAGATGATGGCCGAGAACACCAGCAGGAACAGGCTTACGGCATAGATGTCGTGCACTGTGTAGTAGGGGTGGAAGGGGATGCCGTCCAGCGGGTGGCCAGCGGCGTCACGCGGGGCGTCGGGGCCCTTGATTTCCACGCCGTCGGGGTTATTGGAACCCACGTCGTGCAGCGCCAGCAAGTGCGCCACCACCAGGCCCAGCAGCACCAGTGGCACGGCAATGACGTGGAAGCTGAAGAAGCGGTTCAGCGTGGCATCACCCACCACGAAGTCGCCACGGATCAGCAAGGCCAGATCGGGGCCGACAAAGGGCACGGCGGCAAACAGGTTCACGATCACCTGGGCACCCCAGTAGGACATTTGGCCCCAAGGCAGCAGGTAGCCCATGAAGGCTTCGGCCATCAGGCACAGGAAGATGGCGCAGCCAAAAATCCAGACCAGCTCGCGCGGCTTGCGGTAGCTGCCGTACATCAGGCCACGGAACATGTGCAGATACACCACCACAAAAAAGGCCGAGGCGCCGGTGGAGTGCATGTAGCGGATCAGCCAGCCCCAGGGCACATCGCGCATGATGTACTCGACCGAGCCGAAGGCCAGGTTGGCATCGGGCTTGTAGTGCATCACCAGGAAGATGCCGGTGACGATCTGGATCACCAGTACCAGCAGCGAGAGCGAGCCGAAGATGTACCAGAAGTTGAAATTCTTCGGAGCGTAGTACTCCGACATGTGCACCTTGTAGGCGTCAAAGGCGGTGGGGAAGCGGTTCTCGAACCAGTTCGTGACCTTGGCGCCAGCGGAGGCGTTGGGAGAGATTTCCTTGAATACAGCCATGTTGTTTGTCCTCAGGCTTTCTTGTCTTCGCCGATCAGCAGTTTGCTGTCGGACAGGTACATATGCGGCGGCACTTCGAGGTTGTCGGGTGCGGGCTTGTTCTTGAAGACGCGGCCAGCCAGGTCAAAGGTAGAGCCGTGGCAGGGGCACAGGAAGCCGCCTTGCCAGTCGTCGGGCAGCGAGGCCTGGGGGCCGGGCGTGAACTTGTCGGAAGGCGAGCAGCCCAGGTGGGTGCAGATGCCCACGGCCACGAAGTATTCGGGCTTGATGGAGCGGCCTTCGTTCATGGCGTATTCGGGCGTCTGCTCACCGCGCTTGCGCTCGGACTTGGGGTCTGCCAGCTGTGGATCCAGCTTGGGCAGTGCCGCAATCTGTTCGGGTGTGCGGCGCACAATCCAGACCGGCTTGCCACGCCATTCGACGGTGATTTTTTCACCGGGCTTGATGCCTGCAATGTCGACTTCGACGGCGGCACCGGCGGCCTTGGCGCGCTCCGAGGGCTGGAAGGTACTGACGAAAGGAACAGCGACGGCAATGCCGCCCACTGCACCGGCACAACCAGACATGATCATCCAGGTACGCTTACTGGCGTCGATCGAGTTGGTGTCGACTAGGGTTTCACTCATGAGAATCCTCAATGAACATCACAACTATGGGCAAACGTCGATTGTAGCTGACCAGCACCGGACAATTGGTCAGCTGCGCGTCAGTCGCGGGGCTTGGCGCGGCCGCACTACACTCCGGGTTCAAATCAATTTAGGAGCTTTCATGGGAATGGTGCAGGAGTTCAAGGAATTTGCCGTCAAGGGCAACGCGGTCGACCTGGCTGTGGGTGTGATTATTGGTGGTGCCTTTGGCAAGATCGTCGACTCGGTGGTAGCAGACCTGTTCATGCCCATCGTGGGTGCGGTGATCGGCAAGGTGGATTTTTCGAACCTGTTTGTGGTGATGGGCAGCGTGCCTGCCGGCACCGAAAACACGCTGGCTGGCTTGAAGAAGGCCGGTGTGCCGGTGTTTGCCTATGGCAACTTCATCACCATTGCCGTGAACTTTGCCATTCTGGCCTTCATCGTGTTCATGATGGTCAAGCAGCTCAACCGCCTGAAGAAGGAAGAGCCGGTGGTGGAAGCCGCACCCGCTGCCACGCCGGAAGACGTGATGCTGCTGCGCGAAATCCGCGATAGCTTGAAGAAGTAGTGCCCCCACGCTCCGCCGCTTCGCGGGTCGCTGCCCCCAAGGGGGCTAATTTTCCTTGGGGCGGCCCTGCGGAAAATTGCCCGCTTCGGCAAGCAGTGCGCGCGCCATCCGTACCGCCTCGATGAGGCTGGACGGGTCGGCGCGGCCCGTGCCCGCAATGTCAAAGGCGGTGCCGTGGTCGGGGCTGGTGCGTACCAGCGGCAGGCCGAGCGTGACGTTCACACCCTTCTCCACCCCCAGGTATTTCACCGGTATCAGGCCCTGGTCGTGGTACATGGCCACCACCACGTCAAACTCTGCCTCGCGCTCTGCTTGCTTGCGGGCGCGCATGAACACCGTGTCTGGCGCCCACGGGCCACTGAGCACACAGCCCTGTGCGGCTGCGGCCTGCATCGCGGGCGCAATCACTTCGATCTCTTCCCGGCCAAAGAGACCGCCCTCCCCCGCATGCGGGTTCAGGCCTGCCACGGCCATGCGCGGTGCGCGGCCCAATACGCGGCTGAGTGAGGCATGGGTGATCAGCAGGGTTTGCAGCACGTTGTCATAAGTAACCGCATCAAGGGCTGCGCGCAGTGACAGGTGGATGGACACCAGCACCGTGCGCAGTTCGTCATTGGCCAGCATCATGCGCACCGGCATGTCGTTCACTGGTTTGCCCAAGAATTCAGCCGCCACGGCTTGCAGCATTTCGGTGTGGCCGGGGTACAGGCTGTAGGGCGCACCGGCGGCGGACAAGGCTTCCTTGTGCAAGGGCGCGGTCACCATTGCCCCGATATCACCACGGAGTGCTGCCCGCGCGGCCGCCATGACGCAGCGCCCCGCAAAGGCACCTGCGGCGGCGCTCACCTGGCCCAGTGGCATCTGCGCCAGCACATCACCTTCCTGCAAAACGGGAATGCAGTTCGGCGGCACCAGCCACACCTCCTGCGGCGTGCCGATCAGGGCCAGCGGCTGCGAGGGGCCTGTGCCGCAGAGCTGGGCAGTCGCCCGGCGCATGCTGCCCACATCGCCCCAGACAAAGCAGCCCTGCAACAAGGCAGGCTGCTGGTGAAAGGCCTTGGCGATAATTTCGGGGCCTATGCCTGCGGCGTCACCCAGGTTGATGGCGATGGGGGTTTTTGACATATCAGGCGGGGTTGTCGATGTCGATGAACTGGTGCGCCAGGCCCAGTTGCGCGGCCACATGGGCCGCCACGGCGGGTGCGCCATAGCGCTCGCTGGCATGGTGGCCGCAGGCAATGTAGCTCACGCCGCACTCGCGAGCGTAGTGGGCCTGCGGCTCGGAAATTTCGCCGGTGATGAACACGTCCGCACCGGCGGCAATGGCGTCTTCAAAATAGCCCTGCGCGCCACCCGTGCACCAGGCCACGCGCTGCAGGGCACCTGCCTTGCCGGCCACCAGCGTCACGGGGCGGCCCAGCGTGGCTTCAACGTGGCTGGCCATTTGCTGCGGACTGGCCATGTGGGCAGCAGGCGCCTCACCCAGCCAGCCCAACTGCTGCTCGCCAAAGCGGCCTTGTGAAGTGAAACCCAGGCGCTGCCCGAGCTGCGCGTTGTTGCCCAGCTCGGGGTGGGCGTCCAGCGGCAGGTGGTAGGCAAAGAGGTTGATGTTGTGCTGCAAAAGCAGGCCCAGGCGCTGGCGCATCCAGCCGGTGATGCGGCCGTCTTGCCCGCGCCAGAACAGGCCGTGGTGCACAAAGATGGCATCGGCCTGTGCGGCAACCGCCGCCTCAATCAAGGCCAGGCTGGCGGTGACACCCGAGACAATTTTGCCAATCGGCGTGCGCCCTTCCACCTGCAGGCCGTTGGGGCCGTAGTCTTTAAAACGCTCGGGCTGCAGCAGGGTGTCAAAGGCGGCCAGCAGTTGCAGACGTTCAACCATGGGGAACCTCCAGATCACAGTCGCAGCCAACACCAGCCGCAATCCAGCGGCGCACCACCCAGTTCTTCAGGCGCGCAATGCTCTGCGATGGCCTTGCATTGCCCAGTGCGCCACAGCGGTATTGGCGCTGGGCCTCTACCCATTGCAAGGCCTTGCAGGGCCCTGTGCGGCTCCGCGAGAGCAGCACGCCCAGCGGGCAGGGCTCTGCCAGGCAACACACACCGCAGCCATTGCAGGCCGCACCCATGGGCGGCTTGCTGGCGGCCAGTGGCTGGATGTGGATGACCTGGGGCGGCGGTGAATGGGCGTTGGAAGAACTGCGCATGGTGGACTCGGCACCGCAATGTACCCCGGCGCCGCTGCTGGAGCACATGCGTCCTACAATTTGCCTTATGAAACGTCTCTGGCTCCTTTTCTCGCAGACCGCCACGGTGCTCCTGGCGGCCTATTTTGTGGTGGCAACGCTCAAGCCCCAATGGCTCAACCACACGCCCGGCAACATGGGCAGCGCCATCGCCTTGTTTGAAGCACCCGCACCCGCTGCGGGCGAGGTACCCCCGGGCAGCCTGCGGGCAGCCGCGCAAAAGGCCTCGGCTGCGGTGGTGAGCATCAGCACCAGCCAGGCGGCCAAAAAGAACCCGAATGCCAATGACCCGTGGTTCAAGTTCTTTTACGGTGACCAAGGCAACGAGCCCCAGGGTGGCCTTGGCAGCGGTGTGATCGTGAGCCAAAGCGGCTACATCCTGACCAACAACCATGTGGTGGAAGATGCAGACGAGATCGAGGTCATCCTCAACGACAGCCGGCGCACCTTGGCCAAAGTGATTGGCACCGACCCGGACAGCGACCTGGCGGTGCTGAAGATTGGCCTGGACAAGCTGCCCACCATCGTGCTGGGGAACTCGGATGCGCTGCAGGTAGGCGACCAGGTGCTGGCCATTGGCAACCCCTTTGGCGTGGGCCAGACGGTGACCAGCGGCATCGTGAGCGCGCTGGGGCGCAACCAGTTGGGCATCAACACCTTTGAGAACTTCATCCAGACCGATGCCGCCATCAACCCCGGCAACTCGGGCGGCGCGCTGGTGGACACCAATGGCAGTCTGCTGGGCATCAACACCGCGATCTATTCGCGCTCGGGCGGCAGCATGGGCATTGGCTTTGCCATCCCCGTGTCCACCGCCAAGCAGGTGCTTGAAGGCCTGGTGAAAGACGGCCAGGTGACGCGCGGCTGGATTGGCGTGGAGCCCAATGACCTCTCGCCCGAACTGGCCGAGACCTTCAGCACCAAGCTCACCGAGGGCGTGATCATCACTGGCGTGCTGCAAAACGGCCCCGCTGCCAAGGCCGGAGTGAAACCGGGTGATGTGATCGAGGCGATTGGCGAGCGCAAGATTGGCGATGTGACGCAACTGCTCTCGGTGGTGGCCTCGCTCAAGCCGGGCACTGCCGCCCGCTTCACCATCAACCGCAAGAGCCAGAGGGTGGAACTGGATGTGACCCCGGGTGTGCGGCCCAAGCCGAAGGCCGCGCCGAAATAAAGCTTGGTTTCGCCGCCGGGCAGCCCCAAGGCGAAACGCGACCCCCTCGGGGGGCAGGAAGCTACACGAAGTGAGCGACCGTGGGGGCTACACCATCAAGGCGACTGGCTGGTAGTGGGCTTGGTGGGCTCGTCAGACGGGGCCTGGGTGTGGCGAATGAAGATTTGCGCTGCCCAAATGCCCAACTCATACAAGATGCACATCGGGATGGCCAGCGCCAGCTGCGACACCACATCGGGCGGCGTCACGATGGCAGCAGCCACAAAGGCCACCACGATGAAGTAGCTGCGAAAGCTTCGGAGCTTGTCGATGCTCACCAGCCCCATGCGCGCCACCACCACCACCACAATCGGCACCTCAAAGGCCAGGCCAAAAGCCAGGAACATGGACAGCACAAAGTCCAGGTAGGCCTCGATGTCAGGGGCAGCGGTAATGCTTTTGGGTGCAAAGCTCTGGATGAACTTGAACACCTGGCCAAACACGAAGAAGTAGCAGAACGCCACGCCAATGAAGAACAGGATGGTGCTGGAAATCACCAGCGGCAGCACCAGCTTCTTTTCATGCGAATACAGGCCCGGCGCCACAAAGGCCCAGACCTGCCACAGCACCACGGGCAGCGCCAGCAAAAAGCCCGCCATCATCATGATCTTCAAGGGCACCATGAAGGGCGAGATGACCGAGGTGGCAATCATGGTCGCGCCTGCCGGCAGTGACGCCACCAGCGGGTGGGCCAGCAGGTCGTAGAGTGCGGCAGGGCCCGGGTAAATGGCCAGAAGGGCGACCATCACGCCCACGGCTATGGCGGCTTTTACCAGACGGTCGCGCAGCTCCACCAGATGCGCCACAAAGGGCTGCTCGGTACCGGCGAGTTCGTCTTCCTTGGAATTGTCAGAGGCCATGAACAGGTATCACTAAAACGGGAGGCCTCAACTGGTGCGGCGGGGGCGAAACCGGGCAACCCGGGCGGCGCCGGACAGGGCTTTGGTACGTACGCCGTTGCGGGCCTTGTACCAGGTGGGGGTGGCGCCGGCCTTCAGGCGCCAGTTCTTGCCAGGGTGCTTGTAGGTGGGGGGCGCGGACTCAAAGGGCAGGTGGATGGCGGTGGCGTCGTCCTGCTCCCAGGTGTTTTTGAAATCGCTGGCCTGGGTCTGGATGGTGTTTTCGACATCGCGCGCGGCACCTTCCACCGTCTCGCGCATTTTTTTGAGCTCATCGAGGTCCATGGCGCGGTTGACCTCGGCCTTGACGTCGGACACATAGCGCTGCGCCTTGCCCAGCAGGGTGCCCACCGTGCGTGCCACACGGGGCAGCTTTTCCGGCCCGATAACCAGCAAGGCCACGGCGCCTATGAGCGCCAGCTTGGAGATGCCGAGATCAATCAAGACTTGTGCCGTGCTTCCACGTCAATGGTGTTTTTCTCGGTGGCTGCATTGGCGACCTGGCTGGGTGCCGCGGGCTTCTCATCAGCTGAGGCCGTGCCTTCTTTCATGCCGTCCTTGAAACCTTTGACGGCGCCGCCCAGATCCTGGCCGATGTTTTTGAGCTTCTTGGTGCCGAAAATCATCACCACGATGAGCAGAACAATCAGCCAATGCCAAATAGAAAATGAACCCATAAATTACTCCAGTCGATTGATGTTGATTCTAGTCGGGCCCGGATGGCACCATCGGGTCTAGCCGCGCAACCAGGGGCGTGGGCCGCCCATGACGTGGAAGTGCAGGTGCTGCACCTCCTGGCCGCCCTCGCGGCCGGTGTTGGTGACCATACGATAGCCGCCTTCCGGGTACGGATTGCAGCCCTGCTCCAAAGCCAGTTTGGGCACAAGGGCCATCATGCGACCCAGCAGCGCTGCATGGTCGGGGCCCACATGGGCCATGGAGGGAATGTGCATCTTGGGGATTAGCAAGAAATGCACCGGCGCCCAGGGGTTGATGTCATGGAAGGCGAAAATTTCTTCGTCTTCGTACACCACACCGGAGGGGATTTGTTTGGCCGCGATCTTGCAGAAGATGCAGTTGGGGTCGTGCGGAGTTTCGTTTATGGCGTTCATGGCGTCTGCCCAATTTCCTGGCCTTTGTTCATGGCCATGAAGCCGGTCACGATGCGGTACAAAAACCAGAGGGATATGGCCGTCCAGGCCACCCAGCCGGGCACCAGAAACAGGGCCCACAGGGGCGCTGTGACCAGGTACAGCACCGCGGCAATCAGCACGGTGCGGATGCGCCAGCGAAAGTGCGAGGCGTGCCAGGTGCCCTCGGCGCGTTCGCGGTTGAGCATGTCAATCACCAGCGCCACCAGCAGGAACAAAGGCCCAAACTGGCCGCCCGGAATCATGGCGCCAATAGCCACCAGCAGGTGCAGCACATAGCTGATGGTGCCCACGGTGTTGAGCGACTGCATTTTCTGCAGCGTGGCCTGGTCGGATACCGGGGGGTTGGATGGGGTGGTGAAGTCCTGGGTCATGTCAGTCCCTCTTCGCGCGCAATGGCTTTGCGCAGTGACTTTTCCTCAATGCCGCTCATGCCCTCACGGCGCTGCAGCTCGGCAATCACGTCGGCGGGTGCCAGACCATAGTGGGCCAGCGCAATCATGCTGTGGAACCACAGGTCTGCCACCTCGTACACCAGTTTGGCCTTGTCGCCGCCATGGTCCGCGTCCTTGGCGGCCATGACCACCTCGGTGGCTTCTTCGCCAATTTTTTTGAGAAAGCTGTCGGGGCCCTTGTGCAGCAGGCGCGCGACGTAGCTGGCCTCTGGGTCGCCACCGTTGGCCGCCTTGCGGCTCTCGATGACAGCGGCCAGGCGGGCCAGCGCGTCCTGGGAAGTAAGTGGAGAAGACATAAGGCTATTTGTAGATGGATGCCGGGTCTTTCAAGACCGGCTCGGCACTTTGCCAGGCGCCGTCTTTCAAAACACTGAAAAAACAGCTGTGGCGGCCGGTGTGGCAGGCAATGCCGGGCGTGTGGCCCAACTGGGTGACCTTGAGCAGCACCACGTCGTTGTCGCAGTCGATGCGAATTTCATGCACCGTCTGCACATGGCCCGACTCTTCGCCCTTGAACCACAGCTTGGCGCGCGAGCGGCTGAAGTACACGGCGCGCCCCAATTCAGCGGTCTTTTCCAGCGCCTCGCGGTTCATCCACGCGAACATCAGGACATCGTTTGTGCCCTGCTCCTGCGCAATCACAGGCACCAGGCCCTGCGCATCCCATTTGACTTCGTCTAACCAGTTCATCCGGCGATTGTCGGCTATATCCGCACGGGTATACCGCGCTCTGCCATGCGCGCTTTTGCCTGAGACACGGTGAACTCGCCGTAGTGAAAAATGCTGGCGGCCAGCACGGCATCGGCGCCGCCTTGCTGCACGCCGTCAGCCAGGTGGTCGAGGTTGCCGACGCCGCCCGAGGCAATCACCGGCACCGACACGGCATCTGCCACGGCACGGGTGAGTTGCAAGTCAAAGCCGGATTTGGTGCCATCGCGGTCCATGCTGGTCAAGAGAATTTCACCAGCGCCGCGGCGCGCCATGTGGGTGGCCCACTGCACCGCGTCCAGCCCGGTGTTCTTGCGCCCGCCGTGGCTATACACATCCCAGCCCGGGCCAATGGCCTGGCCGTCGACCAGACGCAAGGCGTCTTCTGCCGAGCGACGCTTGGCATCGATAGCCACCACAATGCACTGCGCGCCGTACTTGAGCGAGGCGTCTTCAATCACCTGCGGGTTGCTGATGGCGGCCGAGTTGAAGCTGACCTTGTCAGCCCCGGCATTGAGCAAGCGGCGCACGTCTTCCACCACCCGCACACCGCCGCCCACGGTCAGGGGAATGAAGACCTGGGAGGCGACGGCCTCGATGATGTGCAGAATCAGGTCGCGGCCATCGCTGGTGGCGGTGATGTCGAGAAAAGTGAGTTCGTCGGCGCCCTGTTCGTTGTAGCGCGCGGCAATTTCGACCGGGTCACCGGCATCGCGCAGTTCCACGAAGTTGACGCCTTTGACGACCCTGCCTCCCGTGACGTCCAGGCACGGGATGATACGTTTAGCTAACATGGTACTTTGAGAAACAAGGTTTTGCCGCCGGGCCGCCCCAAGGCAAAATGCGGCCCCCATGGGGGGCAGGGAGTCACACGCAGTGGGCGACCGTGGGGGCTATCCATTCAACTCGTCAGCGCGTTCTTGGGCTTTTGCAAAGTCGAGGTCGCCGCTATAGATAGCGCGGCCGCAGATCA
>CANCCF010000054.1 GCA_947374485.1 Comamonadaceae bacterium
ATGGCAAGGGTGCCGGACCGATCAAGCCCCTGGACGGTGCTGCTGTGGTGCTGGACGCCGACAAGAGCAAACAAATCCACGTGCTGCTGAATGGCCAGAACAACGGCGCCATGCCGTCCTGGAAGGCCCTGAGCGATACCGACATTGCGGCGGTCATCAGCTACACCAAGAACCATTGGTCCAACAAGACCGGCCAGCTGGTACAGCCTGCCGACGTCGTGGCCTTGCGCAAGTGATTGCCTCACGGCAACGCATGCAAGACCAACTGAAGTGAATTGAGAAGGAACACATAATGAGCGCAGTTCTCGGCCACCACGACCACGCCCATGGCCACGATGATGGGCCCCATGACGACCACCACGCCCCCACGGGCTGGCGCCGCTGGGTGTTTGCCACCAACCACAAGGACATCGGTACGCTGTACATGATGTTCAGCCTGACCATGCTGATGATCGGCGGCGTGCTGGCCCTGCTGATCCGCGCCGAGCTGTTCCAGCCTGGCCTGCAGCTGGTCAACCCCGAGCTGTTCAACTCGCTGACCACCATGCACGGTCTGATCATGGTGTTCGGCGCCATCATGCCGGGCTTCGTGGGCTTTGCGAACTGGATGATTCCGCTGCAGATTGGCGCGGCCGATATGGCCTTTGCCCGCATGAACAACTTTTCATTCTGGCTGATGATTCCCGCAGGCTTGATGCTGGCAGGTTCGTTCTTCATGCCGGGTGGCGCACCCGCAGCCGGTTGGACGCTGTACGCACCGCTGACCCTGCAGATGGGCCCCTCCATGGACGCCGGCATTTTTGCCATGCACATCCTGGGCGCGTCTTCCATCATGGGCTCGATCAACATCATCGTGACCATCTTGAACATGCGCGCCCCCGGCATGACGCTGATGAAGATGCCCATGTTCGCCTGGACCTGGCTGATCACCGCCTACCTGCTGATCGCCGTGATGCCCGTGCTGGCAGGCGCCATCACCATGACGCTGACCGACCGCCACTTTGGCACCAGCTTCTTCAACCCCGCCGGTGGCGGTGACCCGGTGATGTACCAGCACATCTTCTGGTTCTTCGGCCACCCCGAGGTGTACATCATGATCTTGCCGGCCTTCGGCATCATCAGCCAGATCGTGCCCGCCTTTGCCCGCAAGCGCCTGTTCGGCTACGCCTCCATGGTCTATGCGACCTCGTCCATCGCCATCCTGTCGTTCATCGTCTGGGCCCACCACATGTTCACCACCGGCATGCCGGTGACCGGGCAGCTGTTCTTCATGTACGCCACCATGCTGATTGCGGTGCCCACTGCCGTGAAGATCTTCAACTGGATTGCCACCATGTGGCGCGGCTCCATGACTTTTGAGACCCCCATGCTGTTTGCCGTGGGCTTCATCTTCGTGTTCACCATGGGTGGCTTCACCGGCCTGATCTGCGCCATGGCGCCCATCGACATCCAGCTGCAGGACACCTACTACGTGGTGGCCCACTTCCACTACGTGCTGGTGGCGGGTTCGCTCTATGCCATGTTTGCCGGCTACTACTACTGGTCGCCCAAATGGACCGGCGTGATGTACAACGAAACGCGCGGCAAGATCCACTTCTGGTGGTCGCTGATTGCCTTCAACATCACCTTCTTCCCCATGCACTTCCTGGGCCTGGCCGGCATGCCGCGTCGCTATGCCGACTACCCCATGCAGTTTGCCGACTTCAATGCGGTGGCCTCGGTGGGCGCCCTGGGCTTTGGCCTGGCGCAGGTGTACTTCATCTTCTTCGTCGTGATCCCCACCATGCGTGGCATCGGCGAAAAGGCATCCCAGAAACCCTGGGAAGGCGCCGAAGGCCTGGAGTGGGAAGTTCCCTCGCCCGCACCCTTCCACACCTTTGAGACGCCGCCCAAGCTCGACGCCACTGCAACCCGCGTGATCGGCTAAGACCATGACACCCGAACAAAAGAAAGCCAATCTGCGCATGGGGCTGATCCTGGCCTCGGTGGCGGCGGTGTTCTTTGCCGGCTTCATGGCCAAGATGATCATCCTGGGGATGTAAGGCATGAACCTGCAGCGCCTCAACCGGCAGATGCTGGGCAAGCTGGCCGTGGTCACGGCTGTCATGTTCGGCTTTGGTTATGGTCTGGTGCCTTTGTACAAGTCGATTTGCGAGTTCACCGGCATCAACGTGCTGGCGCTGGGCGAGCAGGCCATTCCCGGGGTGAAGGCCAAGCTGGCGGCGAACACACAGGTGGATCTGAGCCGCACCATCACGGTGGAATTTGATGCCAACTCGCGCGGCGTGTGGCAATTCAAACCCGCCCAGCGTTCCCTGCAGGTGCACCCCGGCGAACTGACGACGGTGATGTACGAGTTCCAGAATACGCAGAACCGGCGCATGGCGGCACAGGCCATTCCCAGCTACGCCCCGCAGCAGGCACAGGCGCACTTCAACAAGGTGGAGTGTTTCTGCTTCAACCAGTACACGCTGGAGCCGGGCGAGAAAAAGACCTGGCCTGTGGCCTTTGTGATTGACCCCAAGCTGTCGAAGGACGTGACCACCATCACCCTGTCGTATACCTTTTTTGAGGTGGGCAGTGGCACACCACCGGCACCCGTGGCCAGTGTGAAAGCGCCCGGCCTGCTGGGCTCATGATGGCCGATGCACCGGGTCCGAAGACCTCGCTGCTCAGCAGCATGAAGCTGGTGGCCTGGTCGATGCTGGGCATACGCAGCCGCAAGGGTTACCAGGAAGATCTCTCCAAGGTCAACCCGGTGCATGTGCTGTTGGTGGGTTTTGTGGCGGTGCTGCTGCTGGTGGTGTCGTTGATTGCGTTGGTACAGTGGGTCGTGGCCAAGTAGGGCACGGTCCGTCAATAGTTTGTAGAGTTTGTCGCGTTATTTGTCAGAAGAATTTGAAGGAATGGAGCTGAAATGAGTTCAACCGCACACGGAACCACCCCGTACTACTTCGTACCCGGCCCCTCGCGCCATCCGGCCATGGCGGCCCTGGGTCTGTTCTTTGTCATCCTGGGTGCAGGCCAGTGGGTCAACGGTGCCGAGTGGGGCAAGTACTCGCTGTTCTTTGGTTTGCTGTGGTGGCTGGGCGTGCTGTACCAGTGGTTTGGTGATGCCATCTCCGAGAGCGTGGGCGGCCAGTATTCGCGCCGCATTGATGTGTCGTTCCGTTGGAGCATGAGCTGGTTCATCTTCTCGGAGGTGATGTTCTTTGGCGCATTCTTCACCGCCCTGTGGTGGGCACGCGCGCACTCGGTGCCAGCGCTCGGCAGCCTGGACAATGCCATTCTGTGGCCCGGCTTCAAGGCTGTCTGGCCCAGCCTGGCAGCCGGTGCCACCGCATCGCCCGCAGGCACCATCGAAGCCTTCACCACCATGGGCCCCTGGCCGCTGCCAACCATCAACACTGCCTTGCTGCTGACCTCTGGCGTGACGCTCACCATTGCCCACCACGCCCTGCTGGTGAACAACCGCAGCCGCACCATTGGCTTCATGTGGGCCACTGTGCTGCTGGGCATCGTGTTCCTGTTTGTGCAGGGTTATGAATACCACCACGCCTACACAGAGCTCAACCTCAAGCTCACCTCCGGCGTGTATGGCTCCACCTTCTTCATGCTCACCGGCTTCCACGGCTTCCATGTGTTTGTCGGCATGCTGATGCTGCTGGTGATCACCCTGCGCCTGCAAAAGGGCCACTTCAGCGCCGACAACCATTTCGGCTTTGAAGGTGCGGCCTGGTACTGGCACTTTGTGGACGTGGTGTGGCTGGGCCTCTACATCCTGGTGTACTGGTTGTAAGCCCCAAGCCACCCGAAAAAAAAGGCACCGCGCGGTGCCTTTTTTGATGGCCGCCCACAATGCGGCATTGTGGCCAATCGGCTTACTGGCCGGCTTCGATGCCGGTCGGGTGGATCCAGCCCATTTTCCAGGACAGCAAAATGCACACAAACAGCAGCACCGAAAAGCCCACGCGCAGCGCCAGCGCGCGCGCCATGCGCTTGGATTTGTCCGGCGCTGTGCCCTGGTTGCCGCCACGCAGCATGAAGAAGAGGGCCGCGCCCAGGCTGGCGATGATGGCCAGGAATGCAAGTGCAACAAGGTATGACATGGCAGGGATTATCCCGTGAATGCACGCGCCCGTTTTGCGCTGATCACCCTGGCTACGCTGCTGGGCATGGCAGCCACCGTGTCGCTGGGCCGCTGGCAGCTGGACCGCGCCGCACAAAAAGAGGCGCTGCAGGCCCGCATGGACGCACAAAGCAGCAAACACCTGGTAGATGGCGCTCTGCTCCTGTCCAGCGCTGACCCCAACACCCTGGTGGACCAGCACGCCTTGCTGCGCGGCCAGTGGTTGCCAGAGCAGACGGTGTACCTGGACAACCGCCAGATGCACGAGAAGGTGGGGTTTTTTGTGGTCACGCCCCTGCGCCTAGAGGGCAGTCAGGCAGTGATCCTGGTGCAGCGGGGCTGGGTGCAGCGCAACTTCGAGCAGCGCGAGAAGATCCCTGCTGTGGAGACGCCCGCGGGCCCGGTGGCCATAGAGGGCCGCATGGCCCCGCCATCTGGCAAGCTATTCGAGCTGGGCACCCCCTCGGTCACCGCGATACGGCAAAATCTCGATCTGAAGCAAATGGCCCTGCAGACCGCCTCGCCCGTGTTGCCGGTGCTGCTGGTGCAAACCGGCGCAGCCAGCGAGGGCCTGGTGCGCGACTGGCCTGCCATCAACCTGGGTGTGGAAAAGCACTATGGCTACGCCCTGCAATGGTTTGGCATGGCCGCAGCAATGGCCTTGCTCTACCTCTGGTACCAGTTTTTCAGACCCTCCATTCACCGCTCCAAGGACGCCAAGCCCCATGCATAGCGACAGCCCGCACGACGACCAACCCCTGGGCCTGACGGTTCATTCCATGCCCAGCACGGCCGACATCGCGGCAGACCCGCAAACCCGCACCCGTGTGGGGCGCTGGAAGATGGCCCTGGTGCTGTTGATATGCGCCGCGCCCGTGGTGGCCTCGTATTTCGCCTACTACGTGGTGCGCCCCGAGGGCCGCCGCAACCATGGTGATCTGATCGACCCGCAGCGCCCCTTGCCCGACCTGAATGCCACCACACTGGATGGCAAAAGTGTGAACCTGCGCACCCTCAAGGACCAGTGGCTGCTGGTGAGTGTGGCCGGTGGCGCCTGTGACGAGGCCTGTGCCAACCACCTGTACTTCCAGCGCCAATTGCGTGAAGGCCTGGGCAAGAACAAGGACCGGCTGGACCGGGTCTGGCTCATTGATGACGCAGCGCCAGTGCCCGAGGCGCTGCTGCCCGGCCTGCGTGACGCCACCGTGCTGCGCGTGCCCAAGGAAGCCCTGGCGCAGTGGCTGCAGCCGCAGGCCGGACAGGCATTGGAAAACCACCTCTACGTGGTCGACCCCATGGGCAACTGGATGATGCGTTTTGCCCCCGGCGTGAATTTGCAGACCGCACCGGTCATCAAGAAAGACCTTGAACAACTCATGCGCGGCTCCGAAGGTTGGGACCAGGCCGGTCGCCCCTGAAACCCATGGCTGTTCCCCTTTACAACCTGGAGCCGCTGCTGGCCATCTTGGGCTTTGGGCTGCTGCTGGCCATGGGCCCCTTGCTGTGGGTTTTCAAGCGCGTGGGCAGTGACGGGTCCGGCGTGCCCCTTGCGGCGCCCCAGGCCCGCGCGCGCGCCCGTGTGCGTGCGCTCACGCTGCTGACCCTGTTTCTGACCCTGGACCTGGTGCTGTTTGGCGCCTTTACCCGCCTGAGCGACAGCGGCCTGGGTTGCCCCGACTGGCCCGGCTGCTACGGCGAGGCCAGCCCGCTGGCGGCCCATGCCCCCATCAGTGCGGCGCAGGCTGCCATGCCCAGCGGGCCGGTGACTGTCTCCAAAGCCTGGGTGGAGATGGTGCACCGCTACCTGGCCACCGGCGTGGGTGCCTTGATCACCGTGCTGATGCTGCTCTCCTGGTGGGAACGGCGCACCTCCCGCACCCGACGCAGTGCGTGGGACTGGTTGCCCACGCTCACCTTCGTCTGGGTCTGCGTGCAGGGCGCCTTTGGTGCGCTCACCGTCACCATGAAGCTGTTTCCTGCGATTGTCAGCTTGCACTTGCTGGGCGCTTATTTGTTGCTGGCGCTGTTGACGGTTCAGGCCGTGCGTGCCGGGGCAGGGCAGGCGTCTTTGCGAACAGGCACCGGCCGCGTGGGCGCCGACCGGACCGCTAGCAACCGTGGCGCCGCCCGTTCCACTTTCTGGATCGCCGCAGCCCTGGCCCTGTTGGTGCTGCAGGCCGCCTCCGGCGCCTGGGTCAGCACCAACTACGCCGTGCTGGCCTGCAGCGAATTCCCCCTGTGCCAGGGCCAGTGGTGGCCCGCCATGGACTTTGCCCGCGGCTTTGAGTTCTGGCGCCCCTTGGGCGAAAGTGCGGATGGCGGCGTGATCACCTTCCAGGCCATGACCGCCATCCACATGGCACACCGCCTGCTGGCCATGTTCACCGTGTGCGTGCTGGCAACACTGGCCTGGCGCCTGCGCCACAGTACCGTGCTGGGCGTGCAGGCACGCTGGCTGGGTGGCCTGGTGCTGCTGCAACTGGCCACGGGCCTGAGCAATGTGGTGCTGGGCTGGCCCATGGCCGCGGCCATTCTGCATACCGGTGGCGCCGCAGCCCTGGTGGCGGTGCTGGTGTGGATGCTGGCGGCTCCCGCGCACGCACCGCGACAAGACTACTGAGGCTTAGACCATGATCCAAATGACGGTGCTGCGCCAGTTCTACGCGCTGACCAAACCCCGCGTGATTCAGCTCATCGTGTTCTGCGCCCTGATCGGCATGGTGCTCGCCGTCCCGGGCGTGCCCAACTGGGCGCAAGTGCAACTGGGCCTGATTGCCTGTGCGGGCATCTACCTGGTGTCGGGAGCAGCCGCGGCTTTCAACTGCATTGTGGAAAAGGGCATTGATGCCAAGATGAAGCGCACCGCCTGGCGCCCCACCGCCAGCGGCCAGCTCAGCGACACGCAGACCCTGGTGTTCTCGGCCCTGCTGTGCGGGGCGGGCTCTGCCATTCTGTACCTCTGGGTCAACCCGCTGACCATGTGGCTGACCTTTGCCACCTTTGTCGGCTATGCCGTGGTCTACACCGTGATCTTGAAGCCGCTGACGCCGCAGAACATCGTGATCGGCGGCGCCTCCGGTGCCATGCCGCCGGTGCTGGGCTGGGCCGCCATGACGGGCGATGTGGGGCCGGAGGCGATCATCCTTTTCCTCATCATCTTCCTGTGGACGCCGCCGCACTTCTGGGCGCTGGCCCTGTACCGGGTGGAAGATTACCGCAAGTCGGGCCTACCCATGCTGCCCGTCACCCACGGCAGCGAGTTCACGCGCCTGCACATCCTGCTCTACACCTTCGTGCTGTTTGCCGCCTGCCTGCTGCCCTTTGTGTACGGCATGAGCTCGTGGTTGTACCTGGCGGTGGCGGTGGGCTTGAGCATTGGTTTTTGCTGGTACGGCTGGAAGCTGCTGCAAAATTACTCGGATGCGCTGGCGCGCAAGACCTTCCGTTTTTCGTTGATCCACCTGAGCGCGCTGTTTGCGGCCCTGCTACTTGACCACTACCTGTTGTGAACCTGATGTGAGATGGCTATGAACAAACGACACGCCCTGCGTCTATTGGCAGCCTGTGCACTGTTGGGTGCCGCTGGCACCTTTTTGGGCGCCTGCTCCGAATCCAAGCCCAGCTTCGCCTCGGTGGATGTGACGGGCGCCGACTATGCCAAGGGCTTTGCGTTGAGCGACCACAACGGCAAGGTGCGCCACCTGACCGACTTCGCCGGCAAGGTGGTGGTCATGTTCTTTGGCTACACCCAGTGCCCCGATGTGTGCCCCACCACCATGGCTGACATGGCCGAGATCAAGAAGTCCCTGGGTGCGGACGGCGAGCGCCTGCAGGTGCTGTTTGTCACCGTGGACCCGGAGCGCGACACGCCCGAGCTGCTCAAGGCCTATATGGTGAACTTTGACCCGACTTTTCTGGCCTTGATTCCCACGGCGCAGCAACTGCCCGAAGTCACGCGGGACTTCAAGATCTACTACAAGAAGGTGGAAGGCGCCACTCCCACCAGCTACAGCATGGACCACTCGGCCGGCAGCTATGTCTTCGATGCCAAGGGCCAACTGCGCCTGTTCACCCGCTATGGCAGCCCCAAGGAGGCGCTGGCCAAGGACATCCAGACGCTGCTCAAGCAAGGCTGATCGCGCAAAGCCCGGCAAAGGCCTTGCGCATTCGCCCACAAAAAAGCCCCTGCGGTGCCAACCAGCAGGGGCTTTTTTGTGGGTGGGTTGTGGGTCAGACGTAAGAGGCCAGCGCCGTCTTCATCTTCTTCATGGCCGCCACTTCGATCTGGCGGATGCGCTCGGCGCTCACACCGTACTCGGCCGCCAGGTCGTGCAGTGTCATGCCGCCGGAGTTGTCGTCGTTCACCTTGAGCCATCGCTCTTCCACGATGCGGCGGCTGCGCGCATCCAGGCTGTCCAGCGCCGTGGCAATGCCGTCGGTGGCCAGCACATCACGCTGGCGTGCCTCGATCACAGCCAGCGGCTCGTGGTTGGCGTCGGTCAGGTAGGCAATCGGGCCGAAGGCGTCTTCGCCGTCGTCCGACGGACTCGGATCCAGCAGCACGTCACCACCCGAGAGGCGGGTCTCCATCTCGATCACTTCTTCGGGCTTGACCTTGAGTTCGCGCGCCATGGTCTGTACCTGTTCGGGGTTCAGGGTCTCGCGGTGCGTGCCCAGATCGGCGGCGGCATCGTCGCTCTTGAAGCGCTGCTTCATGGAGCGCAGGTTGAAAAACAGCTTGCGCTGCGACTTGGTGGTGGCCACCTTGACCATGCGCCAGTTCTTCAGGATATATTCGTGGATTTCGGCCTTGATCCAGTGCATGGCGTAGCTCACCAAGCGCACGCCCTGGTCGGGGTCAAAGCGCTTGACCGCCTTCATCAGACCCACATTGCCTTCCTGGATCAGGTCACCGTGCGGCAGGCCATAGCCCAGGTACTGGCGCGACACGGACACCACCAGGCGCAGATGCGAGAGCACCAGTTTGCCGGCGGCTTCCAGGTCGTTTTCGAGCTTGAACTTGCGTGAGAACTCCTGCTCTTCTTCCAGCGTCAGCATGGGCAGGCGGTTGGCCGCAGAAATATAGGCGTCCAGATTGCCCAGCGGCGGTACCAGAGACCAAGGGTTGGCCACAGCCAAGGCAGCGCGGGGAGCGGGGAGCGGTGCGGTGAGGGAAGCAGTCATGAAGGGACTCCTTGTGTTCATGGGCAAATATTAGCACTCCTTCATGGAGAGTGCTAATTCATGCGCCCAATGGCCGGGATGGGCTGGGGCTATGGCCCCTAAAATCCAGCCATGACCACCACCGACACCCCGCTGGCCGCCGCCCACCCTGTCCTCACCGCCATCGAGGCCCGCGTGCTGGGCACCCTGATGGAGAAGGCACGCACGGTACCCGACAGCTACCCGCTCTCGTTGAACTCCTTGTTGCTGGGCTGCAACCAGAAAACCAGCCGCGAGCCACTGATGGAACTGGAAGAGGCCCAGGTTGCCACCGCCACGGCGAACCTGCGCGAGCTCGGCCTGGTGCACGAGACCTCGGGTGGACGCACCACCAAGTTCACCCACAATTTCCAGCGCGGCATGGGTGTGTTCGAGCAGGCCGCCGTGTTGTTGGGCATGCTGATACTGCGCGGCCCGCAGACGGCTGGTGAGCTGCGCCTGAATACCGAGCGCTGGTATCGCTTTGCCGACATCTCATCGGTGGAAGGCTTTCTGGACGAACTGCTGGAGCGCTCGGCGGAGAAAGGCGGTCCGCTGGTGGTCAAGCTGCCGCGGCTGGCCGGTACGCGCGAGCAGCGCTGGGCACACCTGCTGTGCGGGCCGGTGGACCTCAGCGAGCTCGAAGGTGCGCGTGGCGGGCAGGTGTCCGGTGGCACGGCCGAGCGCGTGGAGCGGCTGGAGCAGGAGGTGGCTGCACTGCGCCTTATCGTGAACCGGCTGTGTACGGAGCTGGGTGTGGCGCCTTGAATACTTAAGCAGGCCAGGTATCCGACAACCGGTAGCCCTGCGGATACGGGTCACTCGGGTCCAGCGTGTGCTGGTGCGTGCCTGTGATCCAGGCACTGCCCGAGATCACCGGCACGATGCCTGGCTGCGCGCCAATGGCCACCACGGAGTCGATGTGGCAATCGAATGTGCTGCCGATGATGGAGCGTGCCAGGTAGCGCTCACCCACTTGCATCTGGCCTTTGGCATGCAGCACTGCCATGCGTGCCGAGCAGCCGGTGCCGGTAGGCGAGCGGTCGATCTTGCCGGGGCGAATGGCTACGGCGTTGGCGCCGGTCCACACCCCGTTCAAACGTACCAGCGGCCCGGCAAACTGGCAAAACGAAATGTGTTTCCAGTCCGGGTTGGTGGGGTGCACAAAGCCCAGCTGTTCAGTGGCCGCCAGGGTGATCTGCATGCCCATTGTGGCGAGGTCGCGCGCCTCGTCGGGGCGGATGGCAAAGCCCAGCGCCGCCGCATCCACGAGCACAAAGCTGTCGCCGCCATAGGCGGTGTCCACCACCAGAGTGCCCAGGCCTGGCACCTCCAGATGGGCGCCCAGCCTGGCCGCAAAAGAGGGCACGTTGCGCACGGCGATGCGTTCGGCCTTGCCGTCCTTGCAGTGGGCGGTGACTTCAATCAGGCCGCCCGGCGGCTCCAGCACCATGCGCGTGACAGGCTCGGTCATGGGGATGATGCCGGTCTCCAGCAGCACCGTGGCCACGCAAATCGAATTGGAGCCCGACATGGGTGGCGTGTCGCAGGGCTCCATAATGATCCAGCCCATCTGTGCGGCCGGGTTCTTGGGCGGCACCAGCAGGTTGACATGGCGGAATACACCGCCGCGCGGCTCGTTGAGCATGAAGTTGCGCAGGGTTTCATCGGTGGCAATGAAGCGCGACTGCTCCCAAATGGTGTCACCCGGTGGGGGTGCCACACCACCCACAATCACATCGCCCACTTCACCGGCGGCGTGGCAGCCCACCACATGGACTACTTTGGAAGTTCTCATTCTGCGACCTTGTTTGTTGTGCCTGCGATGGCCATCAAAACGCACCTTTGATAGGCACCAAATAAATGCATGGTTTAAGGGTTTGTCCGCAACTTGGGTGCGTGCGGATGCGCTATCTTGCCTGCAATCAGGCCCGCATCTTGCATGGCTGACCTGTGTTTTTCCCCCTTCCCAACAGAAAGCTCGCTATATGAAATTCAAGTCCAAGTTGTTGCCTTTGTCCGTTGCCGCTGCGGCACTCTCCCTGGCTGCCATCGGCAGCGCACACGCTGAAGACCTGGTGGTCAAGATCGGCCACACCGGCCCTCTGTCCGGCTCCAATGCCTTTGCCGGCAAGGACAACGAGAACGGCGTGCGCATGGGCGTGGAAGAAGTCAATGCCAAGAAGATGATGGTGGGTGGCAAGACCCTGAAGTTCGAGCTGGTGTCCGAAGACGACCAGTGCGACCCCAAGGCCGGTGTGGCCGTGGCGCAAAAAATGGTGGATGCCGGCATCAAGTACGTGATGGGCCCGTATTGCTCGGGTGTGGCCATCCCCGCATCCAAGATCTACAACGAGGGTGACGCCATCCTCTCTACCGTGGGCAGCAACCCCAAGGTCACCATGGGCGGTTACAAGAGCGTGTTCCGCGTGATCGCCGGCGACAACCTGATTGGCAGCAGCATGGCCCAGTACGCCTTTGGCCCCATGAAGGCCAAGACCGCCGCCGTCATCGACGACCGCACCGCCTTCGGCCAGGGCCTGGCAGAGGAATTCGTCAAAGAAGCCAAGGTGCTGGGCCTGACCATCGTCGGCCAGGAATACACCACCGACAAGTCGACTGACTTCAATGCCATCCTGACCACCATCAAGTCCAAGGCGCCGGATGTGATCTTCTACGGCGGCTATGCCGGCCAGGCGGGCCCCATGGCCAAGCAAATGAAGGGGCTGGGCATCAAGGCCAAGATGCTGGGTGGCGACGCCATCTGCGTGGCTGAAACCGGCAAGCTCGCAGGTGATGCGGCCAACGACACCGTGTTCTGTGCCCAGGGCGGAGCGATTCTGGACAAGGTCGCTGCAGGCCCGGCCTTCAAGGAAGCCTACAAGAAGAAGTTCAACCAGGACCCCGATGCCTACGCTGCCTCCTTCTTTGACCAGACCATGTTCGTGGCAACCACCATGGCCAAGCTCGGCACCATCGATTCCACCAAGGTCAGCGCCGAACTGCACAAAGCCAGCTACAAGGGCATCGTGACCACCTACGCCTATGACGACAAGGGCAATCTGCAAAAGGCGCCCATCACCGTCTATACCTTCAAGGCTGGCCTGCCCACTCCCGTGCAATAAGCCGCTGAAAAGTGCGAAAATGCGCAAAAGCGCAAAATCGCTAACACCAAGGGCGGCAATCCAGGGGTTGCTGCCCTTTGTTTTTTTATGCCCCTGCTCTACCCCGGGCGGGGCAGATCGTGGTAGCTTCGCCCCAACTATATAAAGCGCCGTGTTGGTATTTGCATATGCATCATGACTCTGTCTGATCAGGACATTCGCGACCGGCTAGCAGCTGCGCGCTTGCCCGCCATGCCACAGATACTGCTCAAGTTGCTGGAGTTGTGCCAGGACGATGGCGCAGGCATGGCCGAGATCGCACGCCTGGTGGCCAATGACACGGGCATGGCCACCAAAATCCTCACGGTCGCCCACAGCGCCGCATACCAGCGCGGCGGCCAGAAGGGCGGCCTGATGCAGGCACTCGGCGTGCTGGGTGCGGACCTGATCAAGTCCCTGGTCATCAGCGAGTCGGTTTACCAGGCCTTTAACGGCTTTTCCCTTGGCGCCCGCACCGACCTGCGGCCCTTCTGGAAGCACGCGCTGGGCACGGCGGTACTGGCGCGCGACATTGCCCGCGCCATGGACTACGCCCAGCCCGAAGAGGCCTACCTGGCGGGCCTGCTGCACGATGTGGGTCGACTGGCCCTGCTGTCCGCGGCGCCCGAGGAATATGCCGGGCTCTTCCCGGCCGAAGACAACCAGGCCCTCTGCGCGGCCGAGCAGCGCAGCCTGCAGATCACCCACGTGCAGGCCGGTGCGCTGGTAGCCGCGCGCTGGAACCTGGACTCTTTCATTGCCGATGCCATTCTCTACCACCATGAGCCGCAGGCGCGCCTGGAAGGCGCGCACCCACTCATCCGGCTGGTGCACCTGGCGCAGCAGCTCGCCGACCATGACCCGGCCCTGCCACTGGCACCCGACAGCGGCAGCCTGTGCAGCCTGGAGCCCGAGAGCCTGCAGACCATCTGTCAGGGCGCGGCCGTGCAGGTGCAAAAGGCGGCGGCATTTTTGGGTATAGACCTCTCCGGTGTGCCCGACCGGGCAGATACGGCACAGCAGCAACTGGCCGACGAGGTGCGCAACATGACCCTGCTGAGCGAACTGGGCCAGAGCCTGCAGCGCCAAAGCGAGCTGGCGCAGTTGCTCAAGCAGATGCGCCAGCAGGCCACACTGCAGCTGGGCCTGGAAGATACGGCGGTGTTTTTGCTGGACGCCAGTACGCAGACGCTGCAGGGTGCCTCCATGGCGGAGCCGCAGCAACGTCTGGGCGAACTGTCACTGCGCCTGGGCGGACCGGGAGGCGGTGGCACGCTGGCGCAGGCGGCATTGCAGCAGCGGGTGGGCTTTGTGAGTCGCCAGGCGGGCCTGCAGAGCCTGGTGGAAGAGCAACTGCTACGCATCTTCAACGCCGAAACGCTGGTCTGCGTGCCGCTGCTGGCGGGCGGACAGTGCCTGGGCCTGTTGTTGGGCGGCGTACCTGGCTGGCAGCAAGCCGAGCTGCAGCGTCGCATGCGGTATCTGCAGGGCTTTGGTGCCCAGGCGGGGAAGGCCCTGCAGGCGGCGCGGCGGGCCGGAGCGGATGTTGCGGATGGTCCGCAACCCGCGCGCGCTGACAACGACGCGCGCCTGCAGGCAGAGCGCCAGGAGCAGCGTGCCAGCGCACGCCGCGTGGTGCACGAGGTCAACAACCCCTTGGCCATCATCAAAAACTACCTGGAAGTGCTCGACGACAAGCTCACGCGCCAGGAACCGGTGGCAGGCGAAATTGGCGTGCTGCACGAAGAGATTGAGCGCATTGGCCACATCATGGGCGAGTGGGTGGGTGACGCGCCGGCTGCGCCCGCAGGCATGGCTGACATCAACCTGGCCATCAACAAGCTGGTGGTGCTGCTGCGTGACAGCAAGTTCATGCCCTCTTCGGTGGAGCTGGTGACCCGTCTGCCCGCGCAGCCCTGTGAGGTGGAGGGCTCGGCCGATACCCTCAAGCAAATCCTGCTCAACCTGGTGAAGAACGCAGTGGAGGTGCTGCCCCGAGGCGGGCGCATTGACATCGTCAACAACGGGCAAGTGCCGCGCAACGGGCGGCTTTTTTATGTGGTGTGTGTGAGCGACAACGGCCCCGGCATACCCACCGAACACCGCAGCAAGCTGTTCTCGCCGGTACAAAGCAGCAAGCCCGGCAGCAACCGTGGCATCGGCCTGAGCATTGTGCAGGGCCTGGTGAAGAAGCTCGGTGGCAGCATCGCCTGTGTCAGCACCACCACCAAGGGCACCATGTTCGAGATCTGCCTGCCCGTACCCGCGGCACAGGCTCAGATGGCTGCCGCTCTGGCAATCCCCGCAGTCCAGCATGTTCCGTCCTGAGCAGCCCGCGCCCGAGTTCGTGCCCCAGCTGCTGCTGGTGGACGACGAGCCGCGCATGCTGGCCAGCCTGGAGGCCCTGCTGCAGGGCCGCGGCTACGCCATCACGCTGGCCTGCGGTGGCCGCGCCGCGCTGCAGCAGCTTGCCGAGAGCCGCTTTGACCTGGTGATCCTGGACTTGAACATGCCGGAGGTCAGTGGCCAGGATGTGATGGACTTCCTCAACAACCAGCACCAACTTGTAAACGTCATCGTCACCAGCGGCGCCAGCGAGATTGACGCCGCTATTGGTGCCATACGCCGTGGCGCCTATGGTTACCTGCGCAAGCCCTATTCGCGCGAGGAGTTGCAAAAGACGGTGGACAACGCCTTGCAACAATCCCGCCTGCAGGGTGAAAACCAGCGCATTGCACGGCGCCTGGCACGCTCCGAGCGCATGTACCGTTACCTGGTGGACAGCTCGCCCGACATCATTTTTACCCTCGACGAGACAGGCTGCTTCACCTTTGTGAACGAGCGCGTGGAGCAGCTGCTGGGCTTCGTCCGCGAGGACCTGATCGGCAGGCACTACGCCTTGCTGGTGCACGGCGGGGACATGGAACGGGCCAACTATGTCTTCAACGAGGGGCGCAATGAGCTGCGGCAGTCGCGCCACATCGAGTTGCGCCTGAACCACAAGCGTTTTGAAGGCGATATCCGCAGCTTCAGTATCGAGCTGGTGGCGATTGACCTGGGGGCTGGCGGCATCGCATCGGTGCCATCAGAGCCGAACGGTGAAGGCGAGGGCGCGCGGCGCAGGCGCATGGGCATCTATGCGGTGGCCCGTGACATCACCGAACGCAAGCGGGCCGACCAGCAGATCACCTACCAGGCCTACCACGACATCCTCACCGACCTGCCCAACCGCGCCCTGTTCCAGGACCGCCTGGGCCTGGCCCTGCTGCAGGCCAAGCGCAATGAAAACATGCTGGCCGTCATGTTCATCGACCTGGACCGCTTCAAGGTCGTCAACGACACCTTTGGGCACAGTGCGGGCGATGGCCTGCTGCAACAGGTGGCGCGGCGCCTGCGCGGCTGCCTGCGCCGCTGTGACACGCTGTCCCGCATCGGTGGCGACGAATTCACCGCGGTGCTGCCCGAACTCAATGACCAGCAGGACGCGGCCCTGATTGCCGACAAGTTTGTGCAGTGCCTGCGCCTGCCCTTTGTGCTCGAAGGCCAGGCGGTGCACGTCTCGTCCAGCATCGGCATTTCGCTCTACCCGCAAGACGGCCAGACGCTGGACGAGCTGGTGCGCAGCGCCGACATGGCCATGTACCACATGAAGTCTGCGGGCAAGAATGGCTACGCCTTTTTTGACCCGGCCCTGCTCGACACTTCGCGCCAGAAAATTGCGCTTGAGCACGACCTGCACCTGGCCCTGGAGCGCCACGAGCTGGAGATGTTCTACCAGCCGCAGATCGACGTGGCCACCAGCAAGATGGTGGGCGCGGAAGCCCTGATGCGCTGGAACCACCCGCAGCGCGGCTTTCTGGGTGCCAGCGAGTTCCTGCCCTTTGCCGAGGAAAGCGGGCTGATGATTCCCATCAGCGACTGGATGCTGGAGGCCATCTGCTCCGACCTGCTGGCCTGGAACGCCGTGGGCGGCGAACCGCTGCGCCTGTCGCTCAACATCTCGCCGCAGTACCTCGACCGGGGCGACTTTTTCGACAAGCTCAGCAACGCGCTGCTGCGCCACGGCCTGTCGGCACACCAGATCGAGGTCGAGGTGACAGAGAACATCTGCATCCGCAACCCGCAAAAGGCGATCGAGCAGCTCGACAAACTCTGCCAGCTCGGCGTGAGCGTGGCCATTGACGATTTTGGTACCGGCTATTCCTCGCTCTCGTACCTGCACCGCTTTCCCATCCACACCATCAAGATCGACCGCTCCTTTGTGATGGAAATCCGCGATTCCGACATGCAGTTTCCGGTGGTGCTGGCAATTGTGGCGATTGCCCAGGGCCTGGGCCTGAACCTGGTGGCCGAGGGAGTGGAGACGCAACTGCAGGCCACCTACTTGCTGGAGGCGGGCTGCCGCGTGATGCAGGGTTTCTTCTACCACCAGCCGCAATCTCAGTCGGTGCTCTTGCAAATGCTCAACGACCAGATGGATGCCGGTACCCGCTACAAGGAGCTGTACGGCCGACGCGCGCGCCAGCCCGGCTTGTGGGATGGCAGTGGGCGCAGCGTCTGGGGCACGCTGGGCTAAGCCGCAGAAAAGAGCCCGATGGCAGATGTGGCAGTGATTGGTGCGGGCTTTGTCGGCCTGTCTTCGGCGTATTGGCTGCTGCAGGACGGCCACCAGGTCACCCTCTACGACCCGGCGGGTGCCGCCGGTGGCGCCTCGTTTGGCAATGCCGGCACCTTTGCCAACTACGCCTGCATACCGGTCAACAACCCCACGGTGTTTCGCGACCTGCCGCACTACCTGCTCTCTTCCACCAGCCCCTTGCGCCTGCGCTGGGGCTATCTGCCGCAACTCGCGCCCTGGCTGCTGGGCTTTTTGCGCCACTCCACCGCCATGCGCTACACCGCCTCGGCCACGGCACTGGCCACACTGCTGGGTCGTGCCCAGGGCGGCTACACCGACCTGCTGCAACAGGCCGACCTGCAGCGCTTTGTGCGCGCGCGCGAATGCCTGTATCTGTACTCCAGCGCCGCCACCTTCGAAGCCTCCAGGCCCAGCCTGGAACTGCGCACGAAGCTTGGCGTGCACAGCCGCATTCTGGACCGGGCCGAGGTGCAGGCGCTGGAGCCCGCGCTGCAGCCGCTGTTTGCGCGCGGCGCCCTGTTTGAAGGCTCCTGGCACCTCAGCGACCCGGCCGCCTTTTTGCAGGCCCTGCAAGCGTGGCTGGTGCACAAGGGCCTGCAGGTCCGTGTGGCGCAGGTGCAAGGCATACGGCCCGAGGCCGATGGCGTGGTGCTGGACACGCTGGAAGGCAAGGCAAACAACACAGCGCGTCACGGCTACGTGGCCGTGTGCGCCGGTGCCCACTCCAAGGCCCTGGCAGCACAGTGCGGTGACCATGTGCCGCTGGAGGCCGAACGCGGCTACCACCTGATGTACCCCGGTGCGGCGCCGCTCGTCTCGCGCCCGGTGGGCTGGGCCGAGCGCGGTTTTTACATGACGCCCATGGCCCGGGGCTTGCGGGTGGCCGGCACGGTGGAGCTGGCCGGGCTGGGCCCCACAAAGCACCAGGGCCTGCTCGACCTGCTGCATTTTTCCGCCCGGCGTGCCCTGCCCGCACTGGGCGAGCCCACCGAGCCCTGGCTGGGCTTTCGGCCCACCTTGCCCGATGGCCTGCCGGTGCTGGGGCGCTCCAGTGCATCGGCACGCGTTATTTATGCCTTTGGCCACCAGCACATCGGCCTGACCCTGGGCGGCTTGAGCGGCATGGTGGTGGCCGACCAGGTGGCCGGGCGCGCCTCGGTGCTGGATCTGGCGCCCTTTGCGGCGCAGCGCTTTGCCTGAAAAAAAAGGGCCCCGCTGCCGGAGCCCTTTGGGGTAGCGCGTTGCAGCTGTTCAGTCAGGGCGCTGCCAGGTTGTAGGCCGTGGTGATGGAATAGGCCGCATCACCTGCCGCCACATTGGCGCCCACCTTCACCAGCCCGCCGCCCGCGCCCACCCGGAACTGCAGCACATAGCCCGTGGGCGAGCTGCCACTCGTCAGGTAGAGGAACTGCCCCGTGCGGTCAAAGGCCATGCCGCGCAGGCCGTCCAGGCTTGGCGTCAGAACAAAGGCGGGCAGGGCCGTGAGTGTGCCGCCGCTGCCAATCGTGTACTGCACAATCTGCGTGGGCGTGCCCACATTGTTGGTGGCATACACATACGAGCCGGTCGGGTCCACCACCACGCCCAGCGGGCTGCTGAGGTTGGTGAGCGTGGCCGGGCTCAGGGCCGTGAGCAGGCCACCGGTGCTGTTGACCGCGAACTGCGACAGCGTGCTTTCTGCCAGGTTGGTGGCGTACAGGTTCTTGCCGTTGGGTGTCAGCGCCAGGCCGTTGGAGAAAAGGCCCAGCGCGCCGCTGGTCGCCACGCGGGTGAGCGCCCCGGTGCTGCCAATGGCAAACACCTCAACCCCCTTGTTGAGCAGGCTGCCTGTGACGCGGCCACCGGTGGCATACAGGTAGCTGCCACTGGGGTCCACCACCATGGCCAGCGGGCCACCGGCGGCCACCGTGGGCGTGGCCATGGGGGTCAGCTGGCCGCCTGCGCCAATGGTGAACTGCGCAATGCTCTGGCCCTGCTGGTTGCCCACATAGGCATACAGGCCGTTGGGGCTGATGGCCATGGCCGAGGCGGCGGCGCCGCCCGTGCTGACGCTGGCCGGGCTCAGCGGCACCAGCGCGCCACTGGCACTGATGTGGTACTGCGACACCGTGCCGTTGCTGCCCGTGGCGCCCTGGTTCACCACATACACGGCGCCGTTGCCAGACACCACCTGGTAGGGGCTGGTGCCAGCGGCCACGCTGGGCACGGCCAAGGGGGTCAGGCTGCCGTCTGCGCCAATCGCAAACTGCGACACCGTGTTGCTATGGAAGTTGGCCACATAGGCAAACTGCGCCCGCACCGCAACCGCCGTGCAGCTCACGGCCACCGTGCTGACGTTGGCCACCACATGGGCGCCCGTGCCGTTGGTCACCGTGCAGTTCATGCCCAGCGGCTGGGTGCCCACGGTCACTGCGTAGCTGCCGTTGAACACCACCGGCACGGCAAACTGGAAGCTGCCGTTGGCGTTGAGGGTGAGCGGGTCGGAGCCGTTGTTGAACAGGGTGAGCTGCGTGTCCGCGGCCAAGCCACTGAGGCTGCCGCCAATGGTCAAGGTGGTGGACGAACAGGTGACGGTTACGGTGCTGACATTGGCCATGACGCCGGAGCCCGAGCCGTTGCCCACCGAGCAGGTTTGCCCATCGGGTTGTGTGGCCACCGTCACCATGTAGCTGCTGTTGAAGGCCACCGGCGCGCTGAAGGTGAAGGTGCCGTTGGAGAGCAGGGTGAGGTCATTGCCACCGTTGTTGCGCAGGGTTACCTGCCCGCTCAGACCGGAGATGCTGCCCCCCACCGTGTAGCTCAGGGCGGAGCAGGTCACCGTGATGTTGGACACCGCGGCAGTCACCCCGGCGCCGCTGCCATTGCCCACGGTGCAGGTCTGGCCCACCGGCTGGCGGTCCACTGTGACCGCATACGAGCCGTTGCGCGCCACCGGCGTGGCAAAGCTGAAGACCCCGTTGGCGCTGAGCGTGAGCTGGTCGGCGCCGTTGTTGCGCAACACCAGCGAGGCGCCACTGGCCAGCCCGCTGAGGTTGCCGCCGATCTTGTAGCTGGCGTTGGAGCAGGTGACCAGCACGTCATTGATCTTGCCCTTGAGTGCCGTGCCCGAGGCGTTGCTCACCGTGCAAACCTGGCCCACGGGCTGGGTCTGCACGGTGACCGCATAGCTGCCGCGCACAGCGTTGTTGAAGGTGAATTGGCCGTTGGCGTTGAGGCTGAGCGCATCGGCCCCGTTGTTGAGCAAGGTGACACTGGTGCCCGTGGCCAGCCCGGTGACCGAGCCGCCAATGGTGAAGCTGCGGCTGAACACATAGCTGGGGCTGAGCACCGTGGCATTGGTGCTGGCCACCGGGGTGGCTTCAGTGGCCGCTGAAGCGGCCGCAGAGTCCGAGCCGCCGCCACCGCAGGCACTCAGCAACACACAGGCGCCCGCCAGGGCGCCCGCCAATAACTGTTTGAGATTTTTCATGGGATTACTCCAGTGTTCTGTTGTTCTTGCTCGTTCTTTTCTGAGGTTGATGCTAGGAAGCCCATGCCCACGCTGCTTATGAAAAATCAAATCTGGCGTAACCTCGCCCCATGCCCCAAACCCTGCGGAAAAAAGTTTCGCTTTCCACCCGGCTGGTCTCCATTGGCACGGCGCTGCTGCTGGTGGCGCTGACCTCGATTGGCCTGACCCTGTGGGTGACATGGCAGCTCGAAGGCGGGGCGGCCGCGGTGAACGAAGCCGGGCGCATGCGCATGCAGGCCTGGCGCCTGGCCAGCACGGCCCAGAGCAGCCACTCGCAAGCGGCGGTGGCCGACCTGGTGGCGCAGTTTGACCAGAGTCTGGGCTTGCTCAAGGCGGGTGATGCCAGCCGGCCTTTGTTCATGCCGCAAGACGACAAAGTGGAGCAGCACTTTGCCGAGGTGCAGTCGCTCTGGGCACAGCACCGCAGCATGTGGCTGGCCAGCGCCGCACCGCCTGTGGATGCCGCGCTGCAGGCAACCACGCGGACGGTGGAGGCGGTGGACGCGCTGGTGCTGGCCATCGAGCAGCAGCTCGCGCGCCTCACCGCCATCCTCAACCTGTTCCAGCTGGTGATGATGGCGCTGGCCATTGCGGGCGCGGTGATCATGCTCTACACCGGCTACCTGTATGTGATCAACCCGCTGGCGCATTTGCAGCGGGGCCTGATGCAGGTGCAGTCGGGCAACTTTGCCACCCGCATCGAGGGCGACACGCAGGACGAATTTGGCCAGGTGGCGCGCGGCTTCAATGGCATGGCGGCCGAGCTGCAAACCCTCTACACCGGGCTGGAGGCGCAGGTGGCGCACAAAACGCGGCACATCGAGGCGCAGCGCGCGCGCCTGGAAACCCTGTACGAAATCAGCGCCTTCTCGGCCAGTGCCAGCAGCATCGAAGAGCTCTCGCGCGGCTTTGCCCAGCGCGTGCGCCTGGTGATGAAGGCCGACGCGGTGGCCGTGCGCTGGTCGGACGAGGCCAACCAGCGCTACCTGATGCTGGCCTCCGACTGCCTGCCGCACGACCTGCAGGAAGAAGAGCGCAGCCTGTTGGCCGGGGCCTGCGCCTGCGGCAACTTGCGGCCCGACGCGCGCACCCGCGTCATCCCCATCATCGACCACGCGTCGGCGCCCATGCGCCACTGTGCCAAAGCAGGTTATGAGAGCGTGGTGAGTGTGCCGGTGCGCCTGCAGCAGCGCCTGCTGGGCGAGATCGATTTGTTCTTTCGCACCAGCGTGCAGCTCAGCGCCGAAGAGGGCAGCTTGCTCGATGCACTGGCCAGCCACCTGGCCAGTGCGCTGGAGAGCCTGCGCGCCGCCGCGCTGGAGCGCGAGGCGGCGGTGGGCGAAGAGCGCGCCTTGCTGGCGCGCGAGTTGCACGACTCGATTGCGCAGTCGCTGGCCTTTCTCAAGATCCAGGTGCAGCTGCTGCGCAGCGCCAGCCAAAAGGCCCAGGCCGACAAGGTGCAGACCGCGCTCGACGAGCTCGACACCGGTCTGCGCGAAAGCATCAACGATGTGCGCGAACTGCTGCTGCACTTTCGCACCCGCACCAACACCGGCGACATCGAAGCCGCGCTGCAGGAGACGCTGCAGAAGTTCAGGCACCAGACCGGGTTGGTGGCGCACTTCCAGGTCAGCGGCGAGGGCCTGCCCCTGCCCGCC